>JBBIVT010000035.1:34544-40229 GCA_037439565.1 Acidobacteriota bacterium
TCGGGCGCTGACAGCGCGACAAGACAAAACCTCGGATCGCCGCCCATCGCCGCGATGTCGCTTAAACTCCGCGCCAGCGCCCGCTCGCCGATGGACGCCGCGCTCTGCGCCCGGGTGAAGTGCACGTCCTCGATCATCTGATCGGTGGTGAACAGAAGCTCCTCGCCCGCCCGGGGACGGTAGATGGCGCAATCGTCGCCGATGCCCAAAGTCATCACACCCTTCGGCGCGAGACGCCGGAGGCGCTCGATCAACTCCAGCTCATTCATGAAACACCAGACCCGACGGCAGCTCTTCGCCGAAGATCCGGTTCATGGCCGCGAGATCGCCGCTGGGCTCGGCGTCGAGATCGAGCGATGGAAATGCGCGCCGCACCAGGTCGAGCGTGGCCGCCGGAAGGTCGCGCGTCGAATCGCCCGTTCGGCGGGCGATCGCGCCAACCGCGTCCTCGGCCTTCGGCATCTTAAGCAGAGGCTCCAGCCAGCGCGCCGCCGTCGACGCGGGCAGCACCTGATTGATCGGTCCGTAAAACAGTTTTCGCGCGCCAAGCCTCGCCAAACACCATAGCCCCGTGTCGACGAAATCACCCTTGGCGATCCGCGCGGCCAGTTCATCGCCCAACTGCGTCTTGGTTTGCAGCGGCAGAAATTCCAGGCTTGCCGCCGCGCGCCACATTTCGCGCAGCAGACTCGGATTCACGCGCGCGCGTTTGCCCTGCCGCGGCAGCAGCGTCGGCGAGAGTCTCTGGAACACATCGGTCTGCTGGTTTTTGTTCAGCCCTCCGGCCACCCGTCCCCAGAAAATCCACCATTCGATCTCGTTCTGCACCTGATTGGGAAATTGCAGCCCGCTAGCGTAGACGCGCCGCGCCTGCTCGATGCGGAAATCGTCGCCCGGGAAACCGAAGCCGGGGCGCAGGCAGAGTCCGCACAGGTTCAGCCAGCGCAGTTCGTGCGCCGCGCTGCGTTTGCGGCCCTCGGCCAGCTCGATCATCGCGTCCGCCAGTTTGCGGATCGCAGCCAGAGGCCATGAATTGCGCCCCAATCCCAGCGCCTGTTCGAGCTTCGCCGGCAGCTCTTCCGGAGCCACGGAATCGCCGGCAAAGGCCGCCGGAATCAGCGCCAGCGCCGCCGCTAATGCTTCATCGGAGATCACCGCCGCCGGACGCGACACGGCTCGCGCCGCCGCTGCTTTTCGCAATTCGAATTGCAAGCGCCAACGATGGTCGGTTTCTTTCGAATCGGCCCAGATTTCGAGCGTTCCCACCTCTGTCAGCTTCGCGCCGAGCTTGATCGGCACCAGCCGTTCGCCGGTCTTGCCGAACCGCAGCACCGCGTTCAATGGAGCGTGCAAGTGCAATTCCGCGCGCGCGTCGCCGGAAAATTCCACCACATCGCCCGCGCGATCTTCAGTCCGCGCAAGCGAGCTGTACAACTGGAAGGACACCGGCTTATTCGCCACCAGATGCAGGCTGCCCGGATCGATCTCGATGCTCGAACCTTCTTCCGTCCCTCGCGGCATCAGGCACATGGCGCGCAGCGAATCCTTTTCACCCCCGCCCAGCCCGATGAAGTACGCGCGCGGCAATCCTCCGCGCACCAGCAGGCCCGCGCCCGTCTTGCGGACGTAGGAGTAATACGCCGCGCCCACCGCGACCGCCAGATCCAGGTCGCGATTCTCGAAAATCACCGGACGCTTGCCGTACCAGTGCTCCATCACGTCCGCCACGCGCTGGCGCAAAATTTCCGGGATGAAGAATCCGCCGTTGAACAGAATCGCGTCCGGGCGCGCGTCGCCCGCCGATTCCAGAAACGCGGCAAGGTGGCGCGTCACCGCCGGATCGGATACCAGCGGCAGCCCCAGCTCGCGATACAGACTCTTGTCTTCTTCCTTGGGCTTGTCCGTCAGCTCGCAACCGGGCAAAAATCCGTCCAGCGCCAGCTCCAGAACTTCCTCGCGCGTAATCTCCGTCTTCAGCGTCCCGCCCACCAGCGACGATCCCCCGCCGAGCACCGTAATCTCCACGCTCTGCAGAGTCGCGTCGGACAGCAGCCGCTCCTTGGCCGACGCGCATTGACGCCGTAAACCGCTGCGCTGCCGGATCGACAACGTTTTGCCGAGCTTCGCCTCCACCAGCCACGCCAGCGTCAGATCCAGATTGTCGCCGCCCAGTAACAGGTGCTTTCCCACCGCTGTGCGCGTGAAGTCCACGCGGTCGTTCTCGCGCGAAACGCGAATCAGGGTGAAATCGCTGGTCCCGCCGCCGACGTCGCACACCAGCACCACCTGCCCGTCGAAAAGGCTCTTCTGGGACCGCGCCAGGTCGTTCGCGATCCAGGAGTAAAACGCCGCCGCCGGTTCTTCCAGCAGCGTCAACTGCTCGATGCCCGCCTCGCGCGCCGCCGTCACGGTCAGCTCGCGGGCCTCTTCGTCGAAACTCGCAGGCACCGTCAGCACCACGTTATGCTCGCCGAGTTTCGACCCTTGCGCCCGTTCCCACGTATCCCCAAGAAACTTCAGGATCTTCGCCGAGACATCGACGGGTGACAGAATGCGGCCGCCCTCCTGCGCGTCCCAGGGCAGAATCTTCGCGGTGCGGTCCACTTCCGGGTTCGACAGCCAGCTTTTGGCCGAATGAATGGATTTGGTGGGAGCCAGCGCCCCCTGTTCGCGCGCGTAAACGCCGATGTATTCCTGATCGCCTAAATAGACGAACGAAGGCAGCGTGCGCAGTGCCTCCACGCGCCCGGGGGCTACCGTCTGCGGCACCTCCAACACGCGGATCGACGGATAATCCGCCTCCGCTGCCTGTTTGGGATCGATAAACGCCAGCGCGGAATTGGTGGTGCCGAGATCGATTCCGATGTTCACTCGACTTCAATCTCCGCGGGCGCAAGAATATTTCCCGGAGGCAGCGCCGGCAGGTCCACCTTCTCCGCCTTCCAGCCCTTGTGCCGCAGCACCCCGCCCGGAGCCTTGCCGCTGGGAGGGACCTTGCCCACCAGCTTCAGCGACTCGCCGGAAAGGCCGTCGGTCTTGGTGAAATCGCCCTCCACCCCGTCGATCACCGGAGCGAGCTTCAGGTACCGCTCCAAGGACTGCCGCGCCTGCAACTGCACGTCGCGCACCGCCGCGCCTACCTGCTCGTCCGAATAGGACGATATATCTTCCATCAGAAAATCCACCAGGCGCGCGTCGCGCTGGAGGACGGAAAGAATCTGCACCGCTCCATCATTCGGCCCTGATTGAGGTTTCGGCGCGGGCGCGGGAGTAGCCTTGATGGGCACTACTTTCGAGTATCCAAATGCCTGCGCGATATCGGCGGGCAGCACGCCGCTGAACAAAATGGAGAAGAAGCTCCGGAAAGCCTGTGAAATTCGCAAAGTGTGTACCTAGTATCATTTTAACGGCTTGCCCCCTTCATTACTGTCGGGGTTCGGTGGAAGACTCAGCCTCTTTGTCCCGGCACCACTGCCGCCTCGCGCAGTTTTGCCAACTCACGCCGCGCGATGTTCGCCCAGTGGCCCGATGGATCCAGTTTCAGATACGTGGTCCAATGCTGCACGGCGCGCATCGTTTGATTCGACCCCTGATAGAGCAGCGCCAGGTTGTAGTGCGCATCGGCATAATTGGGCGCGATCTTCAATGCCGCCTGATAATGCTCCATCGCCTTGGCGCGCTCGCCCCGCTCGTCGTAGAGATTCGCCAGATCGAAGTGCGCCAGCGCGTATTGCGGGTCCACTTCGAGGGCGCGCTCGTAGAATTTCTTGGCTTTCGCATAATCCCGGCCGTTGAAGTAAATCGTCCCCAGATTCACTAGCGCGCCCGCCGACTTCGGATCCAGTTCCACGGCTTTTTCGTACGCCTCGATCACATTCTCGACCGCCGCGCCTCCCTGCTCCAGTTCCAGACCGCGTTGAAACCATCGTTCCGCGTCCGCCCGCCGCTCGCGTTCTTCCACCGCGGGATCCTTGGCGGGAAACTCCAGCATCCGCCGCAATTCCACCTGGTCGAAATTGAGGATCAACTGGAGCGACTCCGCCTCCATCGGCTTGCCGTCCAGTTCCACGCGGACGCGCCTGCCGTCGGCATACAGCTTCAACTCCGTGAGAGGATCTTCGACGTGTGCGAGCTTTTTGCGCAACGCCGCCAAAACCCGCTTGATTTGCGCCGGAGCCACGCGGTCGGCTCGCAGCCGGATAAGCGTGCGCAGCGCCAGCAACTCGCGAAACGAGTAGTGAGGATGCCGCGCCAGGAGCTTCTGATCTTCCCAACTCTTTAGTTGGCGTTCGGAGACGCCGACAAGCCGTCGGGCTTCCTCCCGCGTATACGCTTGTATGGCTCCTGTACCGGACACGTTTGCCCTGATTTTAGCAACTCTGAAACAGCGTGATTCCCGCAACGCCCGCCGCGCCTGCCTCCACGCACGCGTTCGCGTTGTCCCAGGTGATCCCGCCCAGCGCCAGTACGGGGATCTTCACCGCTTTTGAGACGCGGCCCAGTTCGTGCAGTCCCCGCGGCGCAAGATCGGACGCTTTCGAAAGCGGCGCGAACACCGGCCCGAATACCACGTAATCGGCGTCTTCGGCTTCGGCGCGCTGCACTTCGTCGAGCGTGTGGCACGAAACGCCGATCAGGAATCCGGGCGGCGTGATCCTGCGCCAGACGCTGGGCGCGATGGAGCCCGCAGGCAGATGCGCGCCCGCCGCTCCCGCCGCCATCGCGACATCGACGCGGGTGTTTACCAGGACTTTGGCGCCACACGCCATTGCCTCGCGCACAATCTCGATCAATTCTCTCGCCGGCAACTGCTTATCGCGAATCTGTACCCAGTCCGCGCCGGCGGGCCGCGTAAGCCGATTTGTGATGCAGCACCGAATCATTTCTGGCTACTGTGATATAAGGAGAAGCGATGACCAAAGACGAAATCATCCTTGCCAACCGCGAATTTCTCTTCCCCAGCGTCTTCCACTACTATAAAGACCCGCTGGTGATCTCGCACGCCAAGAATCAGTTCGTCTGGGACGCCGACGGCAACAAATACCTGGATTTCTTCGGCGGCATCGTCACCGTCAGCATTGGCCATTGCAACGAAACGGTGAACAGGAAGCTGCACGAACAGATCGACAAGCTCCAACACGTCTCTACCGTTTTCGCGAACGAGCCTCAGGCCGCGCTGGCCAAGCGCATCGCGGGCATCACGCCCGGCGGCAAACTCACCAAGAGCTTTTTCACCAACAGCGGCACCGAAGCCAATGAGACCGCGTTTCTCGCCGCCCGCTGCTACACCGGTTCGCATGAAATCGTCGCGCTGCGGCACAGCTATCACGGACGCTCCGCCGTTGCCATGGCGGCGACGGGGCAGGCCACCTGGCGGCTCGGCGGCGCTGCGCCCTCGGGCTTCGTCCACGCCATCAACGCGAATTGCTATCGCTGCCCTCTGAATCTGAAGTATCCAACCTGCAACGTGCAATGCGCGCGCGATCTGGAAGATGTCATCCGCACCACCACCTGCGGCCGCATCGCCGCCTTCGTCGCCGAGCCGATCCAGGGTGTAGGCGGCTTCATCGTTCCTCCCAAGGAATACTTTGAGATCATCCACGGCATCGTGAAGAGGTTCGGAGGCCTGTACATCAGCGACGAAGTGCAGACCGGCTGGGGACGCACCGGCGGCAAGTGGTTCGG
>JBBIVT010000036.1:0-21056 GCA_037439565.1 Acidobacteriota bacterium
GAGGGCCACGGCCTTGGCATTCAATTCCTGAGGCACGTGGAGCGGACGCGGCTCCTGATCCACCTGGTGGACGTGAGCGAAGCCACTGGCCGCGACCCCGTGCACGATTTCGACGTGGTGATGGGCGAGCTGCGAAACTTCTCCGAGGCCATGGCCGAAAAGCCGATGATCGTGGTCGCGACGAAGCTCGACGCCGCGCAGGATCCCGCCAGGATCAAGGCGCTCGAAAAACATGCCAGGAAATTAGGTCTGCCCTTCCGTAAAATCTCCAGCGTCACCGGCGAGGGAGTCGAGGAATTGAAGCGAGCCATGTGGGAATCCCTGGAAGCCACCAGATCCGAGCCGGGCGAACAAGAGGCGGTTGACGAGTAAGGTATTCTGCGGGTATGTCGATCCGGCCCGTAAAAAAACTCATCAAGGCGAAACCCACGCTGGAAGGCGCGGGCGTTCATTTGGCGCGCGCGTTTGGATTCGGGAATACACGCGACTTCGATCCGTTCCTGTTGCTGGACGATTTCCGCAACGACATTCCCGAGGACTATCTGGCTGGCTTCCCCTGGCATCCTCACCGCGGCATCGAGACGATCACGTACGTGCTGGCCGGCACCGTGGAGCACGGCGATAGCATGGGCAACCGCGGAGTCATCGCCGGAGGCGATGTTCAATGGATGACGGCCGGCAGCGGGATCATCCATCAGGAAATGCCCAAAGGCGACATCGCCGGGCGGATGCATGGCTTCCAATTGTGGGGCAATCTGCCTTCATCGCTCAAAATGACCGCGCCGCGCTACCAGGAAGTGAGGGCGGCCGACATTCCCGAGGTGACCGATGACGACGGCACGCACGTAAAGATCGTGGCGGGAAACTTTTGGGGCAAGACGGGACCGGTGGACGGCGTTGCCGCTGAGCCGGTCTATCTGGATGTTTCCGTCGCGCCGGGGCGCCGGAAAAAGCTCCCGGTTTCAACCACGCGGCACGCGTTCGCCTATGTGTTCGCGGGGTCTGGAAAATTCTGCAACGCGTCCGATCCGCTGGATGTCCCCACTGAGGGCGTGGGCTGGTTGGACACGACGCCTCCGCCGGCGATGGCCGACAACCGGTCCCTGGTGCTGTTCGACCGGGGTGACGACGTGGAAGTGCAGGCCGGCGAGGAGGGCGTCCGGTTCCTGCTGGTGTCCGGCAAGCCTCTGGAAGAGCCCGTCGCCTGGTACGGCCCCATCGTTATGAATACGCAGCAGCAGTTGAAGGAAGCCTTCGAGGAGCTGGAGCGCGGGACTTTCTTGAAGGTGCGTTAAGTCACACGGGCCGCGGCAGCCCCAAGGGATAGTTCCGTTCCAGGCTCGGCGTGGTTTGTGCGGACGTACGCCATCGCCACCACTTTACCGAGGCCGGGCGAAAACACCGCGGAAACAATCTCTCCCGCATCGGCATCGCCCAGCTTCAACTTTGTTCCGGCGGCGGGAAGGTCGCTCGAGTCGATCTCGACGCGCCGCAGGATGCGATGGATCTGAGCCCGGCTCCGCACACGCTCGACAATTTCCTGGCCCAGGTAGCACCCTTTGCTAAAGTGGACGGCTTGCAATTGGCCGGTTTCCTGGACCAGGAAGCGCTCCGTAATCTCTTCGCCGTAGCGCGGGCGGCCGTTTTCGATGCGTACAATGGAGGCGTCTTCCGGCGACGCGGCAACCGCGCCGGCGCGCTCCAGGTCCTCGGTCAACGATGCCTTTTCGCCGGCCGGCACAAATACAAAACACCCGCCCATGCCCGTGGAATCCAAGCGAGCCACCGTCCGGGAGCCCCAGATCGCAGTCGTGTATGGCTCTTCGGGCACCGGCGCGCCGATCTTCGCAAGGACCGCCGCCGCATCCGGCCCCTCGACGGCGATTGTGGACACGTTGTCCGTCTCATCAAGCAACGAAACGTCGTCGGCGATGATGTAGCGGTCCAGGTGCTCGAACACTTTATGGCGCGTCTCCGGCTCCGTATCGAGCAGGAAATGATCCTCAAAGCAGAACAGGTTCACGTCGGCCAGAATACGCCCTTGGGCGTTCAAGAAGAACGCGTAGCAGCCGGAACCCGGCTTCATCTGCTGCACATGGTTCGTGGTGATGGCGTGCAGCAATCGCGCGCGATCGTCACCCGAGGCGTGGATCTTGCCGCGCCCGGACAAATCGAGCCAAGCGGCGCTGGTATGCAGCGCCCGATACCCTTCGGTTGTCACAGCGGTATTCATCAGAGGGAGAGCCAGCGAAGCACGCCGGAGATCGCGATCACGATCGCCGCGGAGATGACGATCCCGGTCAATGCCCGCGGTTTTCCACGATAAAGTATTGTCGCGGCAAAGATATGGAGTACGAGCAGAATCTTGATTCCGAACCACATATGATAGTGCGGCGGGACATGCTGTTTGCTCAGCAAATTGTACGTTCCAGAAACGAGGATTGTGCCGATGGCGGTATACGCCACCGGCTTAAACGCCTTCGCCAGATCTCCGATGACGAATCGCGCGTAAAATACCCCTCCCAACAGCACCGTGATCGAAATCAAGTGCAGCCAGCGCATCCCGATACTCAAGACAGCATCCATACTCCGAGTATATTTGAAACATGATTCACGAAATTCTGCCAGTGGGGATGCTGCAATGCAACTGCTCGATTTTCGGCGACGAAGCGACGCGTGACGCCATCGTCATCGACCCGGGCGACAACATCGACGCGATCCTCGCCGTGCTGGCGAAACACCATTTGAAGGTGAAGGCGATCGTGATCACACACGCGCACATCGACCACATTGGCGGCGCAGCCAAACTGAAGGCGGCCACCGGCGCTCCGGTGCACATGAATGCAGCCGACCAGGAATTGTACGATCACCTGGACATTCAGGCGTCATGGCTGAGCATGGAGACGCCGGAGAAGACGTCGATCGACACAGGGGCTCGCGAGGGCGATACCATCACGCTCGGCAATGCCGCCTTCCAGATTTTACAAACGCCCGGCCACACACAAGGCAGCATCTCCGTGTGGATCCCGGCGGAGAATAAGCTGGTCGCCGGAGACACCCTGTTTCGCGACAGCATCGGCCGCACCGATCTGCCGGGAGGAGACGGGCGAAAGATCTTGCGATCCATCCGGGACAAACTACTCACGTTGCCTGAGGACGCCGTGGTCGTCCCAGGCCACGGACCCAACACGACGATTGGGCGGGAGAAGGAACGCAATCCGTTTTTACAAGGGCTCTGAAGCCTGCCGGCTGCGCGCCAGTTCCGCCATCACGCTCATGACGAGTTCCTTGGCGTCCGTGACGCACTGGCTGATCATTTGAATATCCATCGCGGGCTTTCCAGGCTGGCGCGCGCTTTGGCAATAGACTCCATGCTGCCCCACCAGCACCAGCGCGTCGGTGAGCAAATCGAGCGTCACCGCCAGGCGCCCTCGTTCCAGCCCCATCCTGAACTCCTGCTGTTCGAGAGCGTCCCTGCGATCCTCATAAACGGACATGTCCCTATTGTCGCGCACGCTCAAGGCGTCCACGTTCCGACATACACCATCCCGGAGTTCGAATTCGGCTCGTTGGCCTGCGCATAAACGCTCTTGGGACCAGTAAAACCGCCGAGAAACTGGATCTGGACAGTGAACAGAACGTCCGGCCCGACGAACTGATAGTCAGTGTACTGGATGCTGCACTGGCTGTTCTCCATCAGGGTCGAATAGCCGATGCCCTTAGTGGTGAGCGTTGTATTGCCGGTATCGTCCCACAAACCAACCGTCTCCGCAGCGCGGTTATAAACGATGGAACAGGCGTTGGCGATATTGGTGGGCGCGCCGGAGGTGAACAGGACATTCATTCCGCTGATGTTTGTTTGCGATGACGAATCGGTCACGGTAAAGACGAACTGCTGCAGCATCCCGCTGCCTGAGTTTGGTGCCATCGACACGACGGTCGAGGCGCCACCCGTCACGGTCCAGGTTCCGACCGTGGTCCAGGCCGACTTGTAGAGGCTGCCTTCAGCAGCGTACAAGTAGATGTTCTTGGTTCCGTAAAAACTGGAATTAAAGGTTAGGTCCAGCGTGATCAGCACCTGCGTGGCGCCCCGGACAACGGTGCTGTTCAGGGCGTTCATCGTGCACTGGCTGTTGGTGGCAATGTTGTTTGAACCTGGCGTGAACGGCGTTTGGCCATTGGCCGGATTATCATACGTGAGCGAAACGGTATTGGCGACGCCATCCCATTCGAGTAGGCAGGCGTTCATGGTGTTCAGCGCCGGCGCGAACAGTATCGCCGCATACGTCAGGTAACTTGCACCTCCCGGATCGGCGATCGTGAATGTGAATCGCTCTCCCGGCCCGGTGCCGGTACTCGGAACGGAAGAAACAGCCGTTGGCTGGCCTCCGTTCGCGGCGGCAAACGTGCCTTCCAGCACCCAGCCGGTGTTCAGCGAGCCAACGGCGGCATACATATATATGCTCTGAGTTCCACTGAACGCGCCTTTAAAGTACACGTTGGCGGTGAAGATAATCGAAAGGCCGCTCTGCGCGGCGGCTGTGCCGCTGACCACGCACTGGCTATTCTGAAGCGCCGTGGACGAGCCCAACGTCACTGAGGTCACGCTGACTCCGTTGTCACCAGTCAGCGCGACCTGGTTGGTCGTCAGGTTGTAAACCACGGAGCAAGCGTTCGTGAAGGCAAGTGAGCTGTTGAACAAAAACGCCACGCTGGTAAGGTTGCTGGCGTATACAGTGTCCGAGTAGACGAAGTTGAACGCCGCGCCCGTTCCACTGCCGGCATTGGGAGATACCGAACTGACCTGCGGCGTGCCCGGCGCAACCGTCACCGAATACGCGCCCTCCGCCACCCATCCGGTGTTCGAATTTGCGTCGGACGCGAACAGGTACACGGACTTTGATCCGCCGAAGGGAGGCTGGAAGGTCAACGAGTAGGTGACTGTTAGCGACGATCCGGACACGGTCGCGGAGCTTCCCGAGCCGTTGAGAGCGCACTGATCGTTCTGAGCGGAAGCTCCGCCCGGCGTCACGGTCGACAGGACGGAGGTACCCGCGTCGTTGTACAACGAAAACACGTTTAAGCCGGGATTGTAGCTGACGTAACACCCATAGCCGGTGGAAGCGCTGGCGTTTGCCAGCAGAGCCGCGGCGGTGAGCGTCGCCCCCCCTCCGCTGTCTGAGAAGTTCGCTGTGAACGTCACCGACGACCCCGATCCTGAAGCTGGCGAGACAGACAGCACCGCGGGGGTTGTGGGCGGCAATGCGGACACCCCCAGCCGGGCGATCCATCCCGTGCTGGCAGTGGCGAGCGTCGATTGAATCGGATTCGCCAAGGGAAAATCGGAAGAACTCGTTTGTCCGCCCACGAAAATATTCGCGCTGGCGTCGAGCGCAATCGCGTTGATCGCGTCCGATCCGGATCCTCCGATGAAGGTGGAAAATACCAACCCGTTCCCTGCGGCGTTTAGCTCGCTCACAAATCCGTCATATAGGCCTGCGAAGCCCGTCTGCACGGCGCCGGCCTGCGGAAAATTGGCCGATGCAGTATATCCGGCGACGTAGGCGTTGCCAGCGGCGCTCACTGCGATTCCCGAACCCCAGTCATAACTGGCGCCACCCAGATAGGTGCTGTATACAGGCGCGCCCGTTGCCGTGAGCTTTGTCACAAAGGCGTTCTGCGGCCCGCCCATCGCCGTCTGGAATGCGCCGGTGGTCACCGGGAAGTTGGAGGAAACGGTCACTCCGGCGATGTAGGCGTTTCCCGCCGAATCGAGCGCGATACCATTGGCCTGCTGTGGAGGACTGCCGCTGCCTCCCAAATAGGTGCTAAACGCAATCGTGCCGGTATAAGAGATCTTCGTGACGAAGGCGTTCTGCGTCCCGTTGAGAGTGTTCTGGAGCGCCGCGACGGTGGGAAAATTCGCGGAGGACGTTCCGCCGGCGATGAAAATATCGCCCACCGCGTCCACCGCGACTCCTCCCGCGTGCTCATTGCCCGAGCCTCCGAGAAATGTGCTGAACACAATGGCTCCGGCGGAGTTCAATTGTGTAAGGAACGCATCGGTTCCACCACCGATGAACGCTTGCAGAGGGTTTTGAACCGGGAAGTTCGCCGATTGCGTGTCCCCACAGATGTAGGCACTCCCCCCCGAAGCCACCGCTATGGCAGTGCCCACGTCATACGTCGTCCCGCCCAGATATCCGCTGTAGAGCAGGGCGTTCCCCGTTGCGTTCAACTTGAGCGCAAAAGCGGTAGTGCTGCCGCCGATCGACGGCCGGTTCGAGGAAACCAGCGGAAAATTGGAGGACGCCGTCGAGCCCGTCACGTAGGCTTGTCCCAGCCCGTCAACCGCGATTGCCGCGCCTCTATCGTCGGATCGGCCTCCAATATACGTCGCATAAAGCAGCGCGCTTCCCGACGAGTTCAGTTTCGCCACGATCACGTCCACGCCGCCCTGGTCCGCCGCCTGCACTGCCCCGGCGGTTGGGAAATTCAACGCCTCGGTCCAACCCGTAACATACAAATTGCCTGTGCTGTCCACCGCAACGCCATTGACGGAGGTTAGTCCACTCCCCCCCAGGTAGGTGCTGAAGGAAACGGTGGGATCGATTACCAGCACCCGCGCTTGGTCATACGCGCCGATCTCGAAGCCCACCGTCTGCGACCCCATGAGTTTGTACCGGCCTCCAATTCGCATCCGCACGGCGCCTTGTTCCTGATAAATCTCCGGTGCACTTTCCCGCAGGCCGCCTGCGATCAAACCGCCACCGGCGTCGATCTCCACCGGTTCGGAATACTCCAAGCGAATCACCTGGGCGTCCGCTCCCGGCGCAACCACAAACTCCGATTTCAAGCGCCCTCCCGTTCCCCGGAACCTCATATCGATCCCTGGATAAAGACGGTGGTAGACAATTCCGGCGTAGGAAGGCACATCCCGCCGCCAGCGATCATTTCCCAGGAAGAAATTCACCTTCGCCTGGAGCGGTTCCTGTCCTTCTATCGATAGCCCGGGGTTCGCCCCGGCAAATCGCACGCCCGTGCGCCGCTGGCCGGATTGAAAGATAGCCCCATCGGCCCCGAACCTCGCCGAGACGTCTGGCGTCTGCGCCAAAAACTGAACCTGGGAATCGGTCCGATCCCGGTCTGGAAAGAAAAACAGCGGAAGCGAACGCTCCGGCTGCGCTGCGAAAATTCCCGGCACTCCCGCCAGAAACAGCGTCACAATCGTAATCCGCATCAACTCAGCTTCTAAGAGGTTGTTGAAAAAGGGGACAGGCCGCTCTGTCCACAACCTACCATCCTCGTCTAAACAAGCACATGCGATCGGGGACGGAGTCCGCTTTTTCAACAACCTTCTAAGGAAGAAGTAGAGTTCAGACGGAAAACTCTTGTACCATTCAGGTTTTGGCGCGGAATAAGTGGGCCCGGCCAGAGCGTTTCAACTCGGGAATTTCCCTGTCTGGAACGCCCCGAGCCGCCGCCGAAGCGCGCCCCAGCTGATGACACTCGACCATTCCTTCACATATGCGCCCATAGCCCCGGGATTCAGCCAAAGCCCCGCGGGAAGGCTCTCCGCATAGCGTAAAATCGAAGGCTGCAGAGGCTCGAAGAACTGATCCCGAGCATCGGCCCGATAGCACAAGTAACTGTAAATCCATGGAAATGGAACATACCGGCAGTTCCGTTTGAGGACCTTGAACGTTTCCCGAAACACAGCCTTGCGCTGGCCTAGAGTCTTGTTTGCTCGGTGCATCCTGGATTCGGCCAGAGTGTCCGGGATACGCCGCAGCCGGTGCGTGCGCGCGAGTCTCAGCCAGAAATCGTAGTCGAACGCCAGTTGAAGCCCGGGGTCCAGTCCCCCTACGTTTTCGAACGCTGAGCGCTTGAAAAAACTGGCGGGCTGGCAGATGAAACATTCGCGCTCCAGCGCCGCGGGATCAAAATCCCTCACCGGATAACACCCTATGCGCCCTCCGGCTTGATCGATCCACCATGCATCTCCGTAAACGGCCGCATCTTCCGGATGCTCCCGCAGACGCCGGACCGCGGCCGACACTGCACCAGGGACATACAAATCATCGGCATTCAAGAACCCAAATATCGCACCCGAACCCAACGCGAATCCTTTATTAATGGCATCGGCCGCGCCCTTATCCGGCCCTGAGCGCCAGCGCAGCTTCGCCTCGTATTTCTTAAGAATCCCGACCGTGCCGTCGGTTGAGCCTCCGTCCATCACGATGTATTCCAGCCGTGGATAGTCCTGCTCCAGCACGCTGAGGATGGTCTGTTCGATGAATCGCTCGGCATTGAGGCATGCTGTGGCGATGGTCACCAGTGGCTCAGGCGCCAACGTATCGGGCATAGAGGCTCCGGGCGATGCCGACATCGGTGGTTCCCTTGATGATGGCCCGGCCGTCGGGAAAGATCATCAGGTCATATGCATCCAGCGCGACGCGCAGAGCAAACTCGTTGGCCCGCACGGGCGCGAGCTTGGCCAGCCGCGCCGACAATTCCGCCAGATCCAGAGGACGGCTCCGTTCGTGGATCTGCACCGCGTTACGGCCGCACAAACTCACCGGTGCGCGCTTCAACCCGTCCAGATGAACGAAATGACGCGCGGCGCAGCACGGGCAATCCGGATCGCGCGCCATCGGACCGGCCTGCCGCACGTCGCCCGACCAGACATCCATGGTCGTCAGTCTCGCCGGGCACTCCGCTCCGGCCAAAATCCTCATCGCGTCCGCGCACTGCAGGGAAGCGATCGCGGCAGTGATGCTGGCCAGAACGCCCGCGGTCTCGCACGTCTCCTGCGCGCCTTGCGGTGGATCGGGGTAGACGCATTTGAAGCAGGCCGTCGCGCCCGGAATCACGGCCATCTTCAACCCGTAACTCGAAACGGCCGCGCCGTAGATCCACGGGGTGTTCTCCCGCACCGAGAAATCGTTGATCAGATACCGTGTTTCGAAGTTGTCCGTAGCATCGAGAATCAGATCGACTCCCTCAAACAGCTCAGCGATGTTCGCCGGAGTCAGGTCGGCGACGTGGGGCTCGATGGCGACCTCTGAATTGATCCCGGCTAGCCGGCGCGCGGCCGCCACTGCTTTCGGCGTTCCTTCGGCGGCATCAGCCTCGGAAAACAGGAACTGGCGCTGCAGATTGCTCAGCTCGACGAGATCCCGGTCGATGATCCGAAGGCGGCCCACTCCGGCACGAGTCATGATCTCCGCCTGCACCGTTCCCAGTGCCCCGCAGCCCACAATCGCTACGCGCGAACCCGCCAGCTTCGCCTGCCCCTGATCTCCCCAGGGCGCGAACCGGATCTGGCGGGAGTAACGGGATTCGCTGGAGGGCATCATACTGAATAGAGGCGCTAAATAGAGGAGCGTTTCTGGCGCCTTGATCTGATGGTAACAGCCCACCCAATGACAGCAAAGCCCGAAGCGCGAGCGTTATCATTGTGAAAACGTGCGTCCGCCGATGCTAGTGCTTGTCTCACTGCTGGTCAGTATCGCGGCCGCGCCCCCCGCCGTGGGCCAGGACGCCAAGGGAGCCTCCACCGCGTTGGCCTACGTCGGTAAACCCGTCGGCCGCATTGATTTTGACCCTCCGGATCAGCCGCTCCCCCGCGCGGAGCTCGACAGGCTGGTTCCGATACGACCCGGTGCGCTGCTGCGTCTCGCCGACGTTCACACCGCGATCCAGAATCTCTACAACACCGGCCGGTACGCTAATATCTCCATCAGCGCGTTCCATGAAGGCGCGACTCTGGTCATTAACATCTCCACCGAATTTTCCTATTTCGTCGGCCGAGTCAGCCTCGCCGGTGTCGCCGAACCGCCCAGCAGCGGCCAACTCACCACCGCCTCCAAACTTGAGCTGGGCGCCCCATTTGAAGACAACGACATGGAACAGGCCGTCCAGAACATGCTGGAACGCATGCGCGCGAATGGCTTCCATAACTCCAAGATCGACTATTCGATCGACCGGCGGCAGGCGACAGAGGAAGTCGATATTCATTTCGGCATTCAATCCGGCGCCCGCGCCCGCTTCGACGGCGTGACGCTCGGCGGAAACTTCGCCAAATCGCCCGAACGCATCATCAAGGCCACCCACTGGCGGCGCGGATTCCTCTTCCTCACCTTTCCCGGCTGGAGAACAGCCACCGAGAATCGCCTCACCACCGGCCTCGAAAGCGTCCGCGAGGATTTTCAGAAGGGCAATCATCTGGAAGCGCGGGTGACGCTCGAAAAGCTGGACTACAACGCCGACACCAATACTCTTCATCCAACCCTCTCCATCGACACAGGCCCTACCGTGGAGGTGAAAACCACCGGCGCCAAGGTGTCCCGCGGCAAGCTGAAGCAGTTGATCCCAGTCTTTGAGGAAAGGACGGTGGACCGCACGCTCCTGGTGGAGGGCCAGCGCAACCTGGTGGAATATTTTCAGGCCCAGGGCTACTTCGACGCCGACGTGAGTTTCACCGACGAACGCCCCGCGCCCGGCGTTTACGCGATCAACTACGACGTACAGCGTAACCAGCGCTACAAAGTGCGCAGCATTGAAGTCACCGGCAACCGGTATTTCGATACCTCGATCCTGCGGGAACGCATGTACATCACCACCGCCAGTTTTCCCCGCTTCCGCTTCGGCCGGTATTCCCAGAAACAATTGGAGCGAGACAAGGGAACGATCCAGGATCTGTACCGGGCCAACGGCTTTCGCGATGCCGAGGTCGAATCGAAGGTCGATACCGCCTTCCACGGCAGGAACGGCGAATTGGGCGTCGTGCTGGAGGTGAAGGAAGGTCCGCAGTGGTTTGTCGGCACGCTCGATTTCGAGGGAGTGCCTGAAAATGACCTTCCCTATCTTCGCTCCGCCATTCAATCTGCCCCGGGCGAGCCGTTTAGCGACGCAAACATCGCCGCCGACCGCGACTCCATCCTCGGCTATTACTACAACAACGGGTATCCCGACGCGGCCTTCGACTGGATCCAGACGCCCGGCGATGCCGATCATCGCGTCAATCTGAAGTACACCGTCCGTCTCGGCAAGAGAGTCTATGTCCGCAGCGTTTTGCTCCGGGGTTTGGAGACCACTCGCCCCTCGCTAGCCGAAAGCCGCATCCATCTGCACCCCGGCGATCCCCTTTCCCAGCAAAGCATCGCCACCAGCCAGCAGGAACTGTATGACCTGGGTATTTTCTCGAAAGTGCAAACCGCGATTCAGAATCCTGGCGGCGAGGAGGAACAAAAGTACGTACTGCTGGAAGTGGACGAGGGCAGCCGCTACTCCTACACGTTCGGTTTCGGCGCGCAGTTGGCGCGAATCGGCGGCGGCGTCACCACCTTCGACAATCCGGCGGGAAGCACCGGCTTCAGCCCGCGCGTCTCCTTCGGCGTCAGCCGCCTCAATTTCCTCGGACTCGGCCAGACGTTGAATCTGAATACGCTGGTCTCCACCATTGAGCAGCGCGCGGTGGTGAACTATATTCTTCCCCGCCTCGGGAGTCATGACAATCTCTCGCTTACGCTTTCCGGCCTGTTCGACAACGCCGACGACATCCGGACCTTCCATCAGCAGCGCGCCGAAGGCTCCATCCAGCTCGCCCAACGCATCTCGCGCCAATATACGATGCAATATCGCATCGCGATGCGCCACGTCGCGATCTCCGACCTGAAAATCTCGCCCGAATTGGTTCCTTTGCTGTCGCAGCCCGTCCGCGTCGGGATCGCGTCGATGACCTTCATCCAGGACCGGCGCGACGACCCGGTGAATTCCCATCGCGGTATGTACAACACAATAGACGTCGGCGTCGCGCTCCGCCAGTTCGCCTCCCAAACCGATTTCACCCGCCTATTGTTCCGCAACGCCACATATTATCCGATCGGCAAGGACGTCGTCATCGCGCGTAGCCTGCAGTTCGGCTACATCCAGCGCCTCGGCGGACTGGCGGATATCCCCCTCGCGGAGCGCTGGTTTTCCGGCGGCTCCACATCCGACCGCGCATTCCCCGACAATCAGGCCGGCCCTCGCGATCTGAAGACGGGATTCCCGCTGGGAGGCAACGCGCTGCTGTTTCACTCCACTGAAGTGCGATTCCCGCTTTTCGGCGACAATGTGGGTGGCGTCCTGTTCCACGATATGGGCAACGTCTACGATAAGATTCAGGACATCAGTTTCCGCTTCCGCCAGCGCGACGTCCAGGATTTCGACTACGCCGTGCAGGCGGTCGGGTTTGGTATCCGCTACCGCACGCCCATCGGTCCGGTCCGCGCGGATTTCAGCTTCAGCCCGAACGCGCCGCGCTTTTACGGCTTTAGCGGCACCTATGATCAGTTGCTGGCCAATCAGGGCGTACTGACAACCCAGAAGATCAACCTGTTCCAGTTCCATTTCTCACTGGGGCAAACGTACTGATGACGCACCTCATCCTCATCGCGGTGCTCGCCGCCTCTCCGGGCGCCGATGTGCTGGACCGCATCGCCGTAACCGTCGGCAAGCACGTTATTTCCGAGGGCGACATTCTGCAGCATCTGCGGATCGCCGCGTTTCTCGATCAAAAGCCGGTTGATGCCAGCCCGGATCAGAAGCGCAAGGCCGCGGACCGTCTGATCGATCAATACCTTCTGTTGCAGGAAGCCGTCCTAAGCCGCCTCGCCCTGCCCGGCGAGGCCGACGCCCAGCAGCTTCTCGATCAGGTCAAATCGCAATATGTCACCGAAACCGAATATCGCGCCGCGCTGGCGCGGTATTCCATCACGGAAGCGGCGCTCGCCGGGCACCTGCTGAACGGCATCCGCGCCCTGCGGTTCGCCGACCTTCGCTTCCGGCCGGAGGTCCAGATCTCAGACGACGATCTACACGAATATTACGACTCGATGGCCGCCCAATGGAAACGCTCCAACCCCGCCCAGGTGCCTACCTTTGAGGCTAGCCGCGACCAGATCGAAAAGCTGCTTACCGATCAGCGCGTCACCCAGGCAATGGACCGCTGGCTCGGGGCAACCCGCAGCGAAACGCGGATCCTCTACAAGGACGCGGTGTTCCAATGAGAAAACTGGGACGAGTTCTGTTGCGCATCCTGGCCGCGCTGGTCTTATTGGCCGCGGTTTGCGGGTTGAGCGCACTGCTGGTTTTCCGCAGCGGCTGGTTCCACGAACTGGTGCACCGCCGCCTCATCGCCGGGATCGAAAAAGCTACCGGAGGCCGCGCCGAAGTGGGGAATTTCTCCTTCAACGCCAACCGGCTGGAGGTCATCGCCGGCCCGCTCGTGTTACACGGGAAGGAATCCGCCGCCGAGCCGCCCTTCATCCGCATCGCCTCCCTCACCGCGCGCCTGCGCATCATCTCCATGCTGGAGCGCAAAGTCGATCTCTCTGAGCTCCACATTGTCGAGCCGCGCGTGCGCCTCGTTTTCTATCCGGATGGATCCACCAATCTTCCGGAGCCCTCCGTGCAGCATCCAGAGACGCTTTGGTCCGAGGATCTGGTGCATCTCGCCGTCCGCCGCTACGAGATCGTCAACGGGCTGTTCGAATATGACGGACAGGACATTCCCCTGAACATCCGCGGCGAGAATCTCCTGGCGCGCATGGTCTACGAGCCTTCGCCCACCAACCCGCTTTATCGCGGCGAATTGGAATCCAACCGCATCCGGGTGATTCCCGGCGGCGCGGGCCCGCTGGAGGTGGACGCCTCCGCGGCCTTCACCCTCGATAAATCCAAGATCGACGTGACGCGCCTGAAGGTATCCACCGCGGAATCCCGGGCCGACCTTGCGGGCGTCTTTACGAACCTCCGCAGGCCTCACGGAACGTTCACCGTCAAGGCGACCGCCTCCGCGCGCGAAGTGGTGCGATTGTTCGCCCTACCCATCGAGCCGGCCGGTTCAGCGGCCTTCGACGGCCGGCTCAACATCTCCTTCGACCAGCCCTTCGAGTTTTCCATGAACGGCCGCGCCGTGGCTAGGGGCCTCGGCTACCACCGGGATCGCGTCCGGATTGAGAACGCCGATGTTCGAGGCGACCTTGCCCTCGGGCTCGATTCCATCACCCTGCAAAACGCCACCGCCGCCGCCCTCGGCGCAACCGTGAACGGGCAGGCTACCCTCCTCCACTGGCGGGATTTTCATGCCGAGGGCAATCTGCAAGGGCTGAATCTTCAGGACGCCGCCCGCATCGCCACGGACCGGCCCCTGCCCTGGCACGCAACGCTCGCGGGAGGCTTTTCGCTGGACGCTTCGCTCGCCCGGCCCGCCGCGAGGTTTCAGGGCAACATCGGAGTTTATCCCGCGCCGCAGAACGGGAGCCCCATCGAGGGGCATCTCGACGTCAACTACGACCAGGCCGCCGGCACCGTTGCCCTCGGCCAATCGTATCTCCGCACGCCTGCCTCGCGCGTCGACTTCAACGGAACACTCGGCGCATCGCTCGATGTGCGGGCCCAGTCGACGGATCTCGACGACCTGCTGCCCGCGCTGGCATTCGAGGATCCGAACGCGCCCGCCGTACTTCCTCTAAAGCTGAACAACGGAGACGCCGTGTTTATCGGTTCCGTAATCGGCCCTCTCGACGACCCGCGCGTCACCGGCAAAGCCGCTCTGACGAACGCCGTCGCGACACTGAAAAATGTCCCGCATGCCTTCGATCGATTTACCGCGACCTTCGATACATCCCGCCGCGATATTCATCTTTCCGCATTTACGTTGACGCGCGGCCAGACTTCCATCGTTGGGCAGGCCAACATCGCCGCGCGTAACGGCTCCTTCGAGGACCCCTCCCTCGATGCCAAGCTCAATCTGCACAACGCGCAACTCGCCGAGTTCATGAAGGAGGCCGGCCAGAGCTTCGACGTAGCCGGCACGGGCTCGGCCAGCGCCCACATCACCGGCACGCTGGAAAATCCCGTGGCCGACATCAGCGCCCAAGCGGAAAAGCTTTCCGCCTTCGACGAGCAAGCCGACCGCGCCAGCGCCACAATTCATTACGCCGGTCACGCCGTGACGGTTTCCGCCGGGGAAGCGCAGGCTGGCCCGGCGCGCCTCCGGTTTGAGGGCGCCTATGCCCAGTCGAGCGGCGAAACTCGTTTCTCCGTGACCGTCGACAATCTGCCCGGTTCCCGCATTCACGCGCTGGCCAAACTGCCCATGCGTGCCGACGGCATTCTCTCCGCGAAATTCTCGGGCGCGGGCCGCATCGCTGGCGGCGCATTCGACTTGCGGACTCTGTCCGGCGACGCCTCGGCGCGCAATATCACTCTCGACGGCGACGGCGTGGGCGACGTTTCCGTCACCGCCCAGACCCAAGGCCTGGATCTGTCCGTACACGCCAGCGCCATCGTTCGCGGTGCGAAAATTGACGCCACCGGAGCCTGGAGCCTGACAGGCGACGACCCCGGCTCCCTAAGCATCCGCTCCCAGCGCGTCGATATTGCCACCGCTCATCGTATTTACCGGATCGGCGGCACCAATGAGCAGAAGAACGAAGTTCTCCCCTTTGAAGGCTTCATCGACAGCCGCGCCACGGTCGCCGTGGCCTTGCGTAAGCCACAGGAGTTTCGCGCCGAGATCATCGTTGACCAGGTGCAGATCAATGCCCGCAAGTCCCAGGCCCTGAAGCTCGGCGTTCAGCCTCAGGACGTCGTGCTCCGCAACGTGAAACCCGTTTCCGTCATTCTTACCTCCAAGGAAGCGCGCCTGCAATCCGCCCAGTTCGCCGCCCGCGACACCAGCCTCGAAGCTTCCGGAGGCATTCCTTTCGATCCCCAGGCTCCCGCCGACCTCGCCGTCCGGGGCTCCGTCAATCTGGCGATCCTCCAGATTTACAACCCCGACCTGCTGGCCCGAGGCAACGCTACCGTGCAGGCCAACGTCAAAGGCTCCATCCGGGATCCGCAGGTCAACGGCCGCATGGAACTGAAAAACGCGTCGCTCTATCTGGCCGATCTGCCCAACGGAATCGACAATGCCAACGGCAGCGTGATGTTCGACCGCAATCGCGCCACCATCGAAACGCTGAGCGCGGAGACTGGCGGCGGGAAGGTCTTTTTTGCCGGCTTCGTCGAGCTGCGCGACGTTCTCACCTATCGGCTTCAGGCCGAAGCCCAGCAGGTCCGCGTGCGCTATCCCGAAGACGTCAGCAACACGTTCAACGCGAAGCTCGCCCTCAACGGCACGTCTGACTCGAGCACCTTGTCGGGTTCCATCACCCTTATCCGGGCCGCCTTCAATCCCCATTCCGATCTCGGCGGATTCCTCGCCCTCGCCGCCAAACCCGTCCCCGCGCCCGCCGCTCCGAACGAATACCTCCGAGGCATGCAATTCGACGTCCGCATCGAAAATGGCCCCAACTTTGAGTTGCAAACCTCGCTCACCCGCAACGTCGAAGCCGAAGTACAACTCCGCTTGCGCGGCACTCCCATCCGGCCCGTTCTGCTGGGTTCCATCTCCGTGAATCAGGGAGAAATTCAAGTCTTCGGCAATCGCTATACGGTCGATCGCGGCGACATCCGCTTTCTTAATCCCGTCAAAATCGAACCCACCTTCGATATGGATCTGGAAACCCGGGCCCGCGGGATCATCGTCAACATCAGCTTCTCCGGCACCATTCAGAAGCTCAACGTGAACTACAGTTCGGACCCTCCGCTACAAACCCGCGAGATCATCGCCCTGCTCGCCGTCGGACGTGACCCGAATTCTCTAGGAAGCAGTGGCGCTGGACAGCTTGCCGCCGGCTCTTCCAACGGGCTCGATGCCGGCGCGGGACTCCTCGGCCAAGCCATCTCCGCTCAGCTATCCAGCCGCCTGCAGCGCTTCTTCGGCGCGAGCAGAGTGAAGATCGACCCCACCGTCACGGGCGTCGACAACCTGCCTCAGGCCCGCCTGACCCTGGAGCAGCAGGTATCGAAGGAAATTACCCTCACTTACATCACCAATCTCAACCGCACGCAGGAACAGGTCGTCCAGTTTGAATGGGATTTCAACGCGCACTGGTCTGCCATTGCCGTCCGCCAGGATAACGGCCTGTTCGGCATCGATTTTCAGTACCGTAAACGATTCAAATGATTCCCCTGCTCGCATGCTTTCTCCTCGCCGACTTCCGCTTCGTCATCCTCGGCGATCGCACCGGCGACACCAAATCCGGCGTCTACGAACAGGTCTGGAAGGAAACCGCCGCGGACCATCCCGCCTTCGTCATCACCGTGGGCGACACCATCCAGGGCGGCGACGATGCCCTGGCCGATCGCGAATGGCGCGGCGTAAAGCGCGTCCTCGAGCCTTACCGGGCCATCCCGCTTTATTTGACGCCCGGCAATCACGACATCTGGTCCGATCTTTCCGAGCGTCTGTTTGCCAAATACGCCGGCCATCAGCCGCATTACAGCTTCGATCACGAACAGGCGCATTTCACCATCCTCGACAACAGCCGGGACGAGGAGTTCTCCGCCACCGAACTCGCCTTTCTTGAAGCAGATCTGGAGGCGCACAAATCCCAGCCGCTGAAATTCATCGTGTCCCATCGCCCTTCCTGGCTGATTCGCGTGCTGTTAAGAAATCCTCAGGATCCAGTTCACCAACTGGCGAAGAAATATGGCGTGCAGTACGTGATCTCCGGCCACGTCCATCTGATGATCCACACGAATTTCGACGGTATCGAATATTTTTCCATGCCGAGCGCCGGCGGCCATCTGCGCGGCACGCAAAAATACGAAGACGGCTGGTTCTTCGCTCACACGCTTGTGGAAGTGGACAATGCAGGCGTGCACGTTCACATCAAGGAAATCAAACCCGCCGCCCGCGTCACTTCCCCCGCCGATTGGGGCGTCTCCGGCCTCAGGCATCGCTGAACCGTCCTGGCAGCGGCGAACGCCACCGAATGTCAGATTGTGCCGGACCCCATCCGCCCGGATCTGATAAGATCGTCCACTATGCTTATTCTCGCCGCGATCCTATCGATCCTCGTGTACGGCGTCATTGCCGCGCTGCTCGGAACCGTGATGCCGAGCTTTACCGCCTTATTCCACCTCTCCGAGGGGCAGAACGGCAATATTGCCACCGCCCAAGCCATCGGGCTCGTCATCGCCTCTCTCTGCGTCGGCCCGTTGATCGACATGCGGGGCAAGAAGACGGCTCTGCTGGGAGGACTCATCCTGATTACGGGCGCACTCGCTGGACTTCCCAGCGCGGGTGGATACACGCAGCTCATGCTGCTGTATTTCATCCTCGGTCTCGGCGGAGGCATTATCGTCACCGGCGCCAACGCGCTGGCCAGCGATGTAGATGAAACGCGCCGCGCCTCGACGCTCAATTTCCTGAATCTTTTCTTTGGGCTCGGCGGATTGCTGACGCCCTTCCTCGCGGCCAACCTGCTGCACGGCGATTCGGCCAAGCTCTGCTATCTCGGCGCGGGCCTCGGCGTGGTCGCGCTCGGCGCCAACATCGTCGCGAAAATTCCTCCGCCCACCGGCGAGCGGAGTTTTAAGGTGTCCGAGGTCGGCGACATTCTCGGCCGTCCCGTCCTCTATTTGCTCGCCCTGTTTTTGTTTCTGTACGTGGCCTGCGAGGTGGGCGTGTGGAACTGGCTGGCCAAGTATCTCATCTCCCGCCACATCGACGAAGCCAGGGCGTTGAATATTCTCTCGCTCGGCTTCGCGCTCGGCCTGCTGATCGGCCGCGTGGTGGTATCGCGGATTCTGATTAAGATTTCCTCGGTGATGGTCACCCTGGCCGCCGCCATTCTGATGGCCGCCACCACCTACCTGATGCTGCAGTCGAGCGACTCTACGGTCGCCTGGATCGCCGTATTTTGCGCCGGATTGGCCATGGCCCCGGTCTTCCCCACCACGCTCGCCATGGTCGCCGACGCCTTCCCGCGCGGCACCGCGACAGCGATGGGAATCGTCATCACCTGCGGGTGGCTCGGCCTGGTCGTCAGCTCGCCGATTATCGGGGCCATCGCCAGCGCGCACAACCTCGGCACTGCGCTCCTGCTGCTGCCCGCGTTCTCCAGCGCAATGATCCTGGTTAATCTGGCGCTTCGCCCGATGCTGGCGAAGAAGTAGTTACCGGTAGCTGTACCGCGCCGGGACCACCGCGAACCGTTCGATAAAACGGGCCTTCTTTTCCTCAGCCTTGGCCGCGCCCAGCTTCTCCAGGAACTGGTGAATGCTCGGCGCAAGCTTGGGCGAAGCTTCCGCCCGGCGCGTTGCCCGCGATACATCGGCGTATTCGCAGGGGAAAGTGGCGAACACGGGAAGCCCCACCGTGGCTTCGATCTCGTCCACCGTCAGTTCCATCCGTCTCGATACGCGGTTCAACAATAGCTTCGTTTTGTCTTCCCAATCCAGCCGGCGCAGGGCCGCCGCCTTCAGCTTTGCAAGACGAAGGGAGGGTAGATCCGGAGTCGTTACCAGGAAAATTTGGCTCGCTTCCCGCATCACCGCCAGGGAGCGTTCGTCGAACGCGTCGGAGACGTCCGCGCCCACCATTGTGTAGGCCTTCCGCGCATAGTCGAGCACCGGCGCAATCTGTGACGCGGGAATGCCATCGCCCACCACCGGAGCGCCGGAGAGCATCAGGTCGACGTTGCCCACCCGTTTCACCAAACTCTGCCACGCGTCTTCGTCCAAATCCTTATTCCGCTCCGCCGCATCGCTCACGGAGTACTCATGGTCGGCATTGAACATGAACCCCATCAGGCCCGAGGACAGATCGAAGTCAGCCAGCAGCACCTTTGCGCCCGGCGCTTGCGCGTACGCCCGGGCCACGTTCGCTGCAATCGTCGATGCGCCCACGCCGCCTTTGGCCGGTAGAAACGCATAAACCTTGCCCAGAGCCCCGAAGCTCGGCGGATGAACCGATAAATGCTCGTACAGCCGCTTCAGCATCGCCACGAATGGATCCTGCTCGAAGGGAGGAACCATCAACTCCGCCATCCGCAGTTGCAGCGCCAGCCGGAACGTCTCGCGCCCTTCCTCCTGGCTCAAGCCCACCCGCTGGATGGTGGCGAATTCCGAGTCCAGCAGCTTGGAAATCCTCTCGGCCTCCACAGCATCCTCCATGCTGATGAAGACCACTTCCGGAGCCCACACTTTCACCAGTTGCCGGAGCATTTCCGGCCCCGGATAGTTGTCAAGGGACTTCTTTAAACGAAGCGGCGAATAGCAAGCTGCCAGTTTCTCGAAATCGTGTCGAAGCCCGTTGTCCGGGCAAATCAGGATCGCTCTCATGGCTGAACTAGTCTCGCCCATGGAGCCCCCCTGGGAAATCCGCCGAAAGGTACAATTTCGATTGCCCGGAATGTACTAGGGGATGGCCCCTCATAGTACTAGCGAGCGCCCATTCCCCCTC
Source organism: Acidobacteriota bacterium (assembly GCA_037439565.1). Taxonomy (GTDB): domain Bacteria; phylum Acidobacteriota; class Terriglobia; order Bryobacterales; family Bryobacteraceae; genus Palsa-187. The sequence goes on from JBBIVT010000036.1 coordinate 20,351, forward strand.
ACCGGCTGCCGCCCGCCACCGCCCGTACGGAGACATTTACCCCAAACGAATACGCGTACTTGCCGCCGCCGATGACTACCCCCGCGTACAATGGCCCCCAGCCGACTCCAGCCAGAATACTCTTCAGCGGTTGATTGCCGATCCTTGGGCCTGCTACCAGATGCGGCCAGTTTCCGAACCCCATGGCGCCCTTGATGTCCACCGGACGAAAATAAAGGTCCGCCACCGCGAACACCCCCTGCGCGCTCAGTTTGGTCACCGGAACCGCCGCGCCAAAGTCGATCCAGGAAAGCCCCTCGTCGTCGAACGTCGCAGCGGACCCTCCCGGAAACTTCGGCGTGATCGTCACGTTCGACGGCAGATATGGAATTGTCACCAGTTCCGCGTTCCACACGTTCCTCGCCTCGCCCGCCGCTGGCAAATTGACGCCGAACAGACCAGCGGTAGTCTGCCCATTTGTGAAATACGCGGGATACTTCTTCGCCGTCTGGATCGTGTACGCGGTGTCCGCGCCGGACCGGGTATTGAGTTGAAGGTAAAGGAACCACATCTGCTTACGGCCAAAGATCCGTCTGGTGCTGAGGTATTGCGCGTCGCTCCACGCGCCCGCGTGGTAGACATACCAGTTCTGACGCACGATCTCACCGCTGTCGCTCCACCGCGCGACGTGGATCACGAAATACTGGCCGCCCGGCTCAATGCCGAT
>JBBIVT010000036.1:21156-38290 GCA_037439565.1 Acidobacteriota bacterium
TCGCGCGGCCCGAAGGGCGGATTCCACCCAGGAGTTTCCTTCGTGGCAGGCGTACTCAAAGATCCGCTCGGTGGTCGCGACCAGTGGATATTCGATGGTCCACGGTTTGGTGAACGTGGCCGGGTCGTCGATGGTCGCCCGATAGAGCAACGTGCCGGCATCGAGGCGGGATAAGCGCTCGACGACGTGGAGGTTTTCGGTGCTGCGGCGGAACTCGCCCCGGTTATTGAAGTTGGTGGTGTCGATCACCAGCGTATCGCCTTCCCAATAGCCGATGGAGTCGCCGAGCCACTGCCGCACGGCCGGCGGGGCATGCGTTGCGTTCATGCGAATGATGCGGGCGTCGTGGATCATTTCGCTGAGAATCATCACGTAGCCCGGCGTTTGGACGATCTGATAATTGTTGTTGTAAACCTGCGGAACCATCGGCACGGGACCGAAGCTGAGGCAGCGGTCCTTGAGCGACAGGTCCTTCACGCTCTCCGCGCGATCCTGACGCTTGTCTTCGGCCGCGGCGCGCTGTTTTGCCTCCCGCGTAAGGGCCGGAATTTTTCCGTCCAGCGGATCAACGATCAATGAGGTTCGCTTCACTCCATTGACGCGCGCAAGTGTTGATCCTCTCTCCCAAGCCTCGCTGGCCTCCGCACCGACGGCGTTGGATTCCTTTACGTGGGCCAGCGAGTCCGGAGACAGATCCGGCCGTTCTTCAAAGAGGTGGTGATCCTTCTTCTCATAGGCGAGGGCTTCTTCATCGGACAGAGTTGCCTTGCCGGCGAACTCCGCGCGGCGCTGCAAGGGGGTGAGGGTGCTGTTGGTCCAAGTCCCCTGAAGGTCAGGATGCCCGTCGGGAGTGCGCGGCATTTGCGACTGAGCGGCAAGGGACACAGCAAGCAACAAGGCCAGCGCAGCGATGGGAATGCGGAGTCGGGTAATCACAAAGGGCCGACCTGGAGCTGAGTAGCCACGCTCGTGATTTCGCATTTGGGACACGCCACCGGTTATTTTACTCGGTTTGGGTGGCTTCTGTATCCAGCTTCCTTGCGCCATTTGTCGCCCGAACTTGACCGCCCAACGCAGCCGCTTATCGACGAGTCGATGAACATTTTCGCGGACGGTCACGATGCCTTTCTCTGATCAACCTTGACTGCTTCAGCCCGATGTACCCGGACCTTCACCTCGACGCGCGATCCCAGCCGGTTGATGATCGACATGAGACGGTCAACCGTGAAACGGCGGAGGTCCGCCGCCGCAACCATCAAGGCGCTGGACCGGGAGCCTCTGAGTGTCAAGAGTGCAGCTTCGCCTCATCGCTGAGCACCCCCAAAATCGCCTCCCCGAACTTCTCCGCCTTCGCCTTGCCGATCCCCTTCACCTCCATCAACTCCGCCAGGGTGGCGGGGACGCGCTCGGCGATCCCATCGATGGTCGCGTCGTGCAGAATCACAAACGCGGGCACGGACAGTTCCTTGGCCTTCTCCATGCGCCACTGCTTCAATCTGCCTCTCAGGCCGTTATCCCCTGGCGCGGCCTTTTTGCGAGCCTCGGCCGCCGCCAGCTTCGATCCCGCCGCCGCTTTCGCAGGCTTCCGGAGCCAGTCCGGCGTCGCTCCGCACACATCGCAGGCGCCGCAGGAGGCCCAGGACGGCGTTTCGCCAAAGTGCAGGCAGATCTGGCGATGCCGGCACTCCTTGCCCTCGACGAATTGGCGCATGGCGTGATAACGCTTCCAGGCTCGCTGCTTCTCGTCCTCTTCCTGCAGTTGTTGAATAAAATGCACCAGCAGGCCCGCGTCGCGTTTCTGCCACAACAAAATGCAATCGGCGGGCAGTCCGTCGCGGCCCGCGCGCCCCGCCTCCTGGTAATACTGCTCCACCGATTTCGGCAGCGCCAGGTGAATCACCGCGCGCACATCCGGCTTGTTGATCCCGAGCCCGAACGCCAGCGTCCCCACCAGCACTCGCTTTTCGCCCGCCATCCAAAGCTCCTGATGCTTCCGCCGCGTTTCGTTCCCCATCTGCCCGTGATACGCCACGGCGGGAAAGCCCTTGCCGCGCAGCAGCGCCGCCGTCTCCTCCACGGCGTTGATGGTGGGGGCGTAGACGATGAGGTTGCCTTCGGTGTAATGCCGCAGCGCGGCTTCCAGGCGCTTCTCCTGTTCCCTGGACGCGCACTGGTGGACGATGTAGCGCAGATTGGGACGGTGAAAGCTCATGGTGACCTTCGCCGGATCGCGCAGCTTCAATTGGGCCACGATGTCGTGCCGGACGGCGCGCGTGGCGCTGGCGGTGAACGCGGCGATGGGAATCTCCGGGAACCATTCGCGCAGGGCCCGCAATTTGCGGTATTCCGGCCGGAATTCGTGACCCCACTCGGAGATACAGTGCGCCTCGTCGATGGCGAAAAAACCCAACGGAATCTTCTTGAGCCAGGCGAGCACGTCGTCGCGCACCAGCCTTTCAGGAGAGACATAGAGCAGTCGCAGTTCGCATCGCTCGGCGCGCCGCATGATGTCGCGCTGCTCGTCGTAGGCGATGGAGCTGTTCAGCACCGCCGCCGGGATCCCCGCTTTTTCAAGATGCGCCGCCTGATCCTGCATCAGCGCGATCAACGGGCTCACCACCACCGAGACGCGATCCATGGCCGCGGCAGGCAGTTGATAACACAGCGATTTTCCGCCGCCGGTGGGCATGATGGCGGCCACATCCCGACCCTCCAGAATGCTGCGGACGACGGCTTCCTGCTTGGGACGGAACTGCGTGTAGCCCCAGTGTTTCTCAAGTAGCTTCAGCAGATCCATTAACGCGTGGCGAGTCCCGCGCCTGCACCGATCAACAAGCCTCCGGCGACGCGGTTCGTCCACTTAGCATAGCGTGGCTGGAGGGCGATCTCCGACGCTCGTCCCGCGGCGATGCCATAGCCGAGCAAAATCGTGAACTCGATGGCCACCGACGTCGCCCCCAGAATCATCACTTGCGGAATCACCGCCGCGCGCGGATTCAGAAACTGCGGCAGCAGGGCGGCGAAAAAGATGATCGCCTTGGGATTCGACATTTGCAGCGTCAATCCGTCCACGAATAAATGCCTCGACTTCACCTCGCCAATTTTCGACGCCCCGAATGTCCGGCCAAACAGTGACCGCAGGCCTAAATAAATCAGGTACGCCGCGCCGATCCACTTCACGGCGAGAAACGCCTTCGACGACGCCAGCAGCGCCCCCACTCCCGTCGCCGAGAGCGCGAAATACATCGTGTTTGCCGCCAGAATTCCCAGGTTCGACGCGACGCTTTTTCGCGCCCCGGCCTTCAGCGCGCTCGACAACACGAACAGCACGGCCGGACCGGGCGTCAGGCAGAGAACGGTTTCCATAACGGCGAAAATCCACCAGGTGGTCCAGGTCATGAGTCTGCGTGAGCTTTCCGGCGTGGGTGCTCCCACCGGCCGCGACTCTATTTATCGCACAGATTTCGCGAAGCCGAAATATCTGCCCGGTCCCGGAACGATATGGTCGGGGACCGCCCTAATTCGCGGGCTTGGCGTAAATTTCGATCCACTGGCCGCCGCGCTCCCAGCGGCACACCGGGATCAGGCCGAGCCCATCGCGAATCTCTTCCGGCGTCGCCTGAGGATGGTAACCCGCGTACTGTTTGGCGATGAGGCGAACCAGCGGATTCACGAAGGACTTTCCTTCAAACGCCGGGAATTTTTCGTAAGCAACGACAAGATCGTATGAATTGCGATTCGCGCCGGCAATGTCCGCTAACTGCAGGCCGGGAAGCTCCACGCTGTGGAGCGGCTTGCCGACATACCCAAGGTAGGGATGCTGAATGGCGCCGCTGAATGGCCAGGCGCTGGCGATGCGCTGGCCGGGAGCGTTCTCTTCCAGATAATCCGCGGCCTTCCGCTGCAGCGCCACGAAGTCCGTCCACGCCAGGTTGTCCTCATAGGAGAACGGATAGGGCGGATTCCAGAACCAGCCGGCCACCAGGAGCGCGATCATCGCCGCCTGCATGGTCCAGCGCAGAACGGGCCGGAAGACCGAAGCGGACGCGGCCACGGCGGCATAAAGAACCGGCAGCGCGGGCAGCAGGTAGCGCTCCAGCATCGCATAGCCGAGCACGGTGACGATCACGATCTGCGCGACCGCGGCGAGAATCGCGATGGTCCATGCCCTGCCTCGCAGCACGCGAAACCCGGCGATCAGCGCGAGAGTTCCGATCCAGCGACCATCGGCGATGAATAGAAAATGAAAGCGACCCAGGAATCCGAGCGCGATATGCGCGGCACTGAGCGCGCCCCCGACGTTATCACGCGCGAACTCTTCATTGCCGAGCCAGTGTCCGGTCCTGGCGTGCAGCAGGATCAGCCATGCGCCCAACGCAATGGCCGGCGCGAAAAAGAACAGCCCCTGGCGGATTTTCCTCTCCCGGAACACCAGCCATGCGCCCAGCACCATCGGAGTAGTGATCGCCGTCTCTTTCACCAAAACCAGCGCCGTGCAGGCGGCCGCGCAGGCGAGGTAGCGGTCATCCAAGAACAGCAGCAGCGCCAGCGAGGTGAACGTCATCGCGGGCATGTCGAGCAAAATCATCTCCGACTGCGAGAAGAAAATCGGCGAGGCCATCAGGAATAGAACCGCCGCGAACGCGGGCGCGCCTTCCACGCCCCGGCACAAGCGGATCGCCAGCAGGAAGGAAAACAACAGGCCCGCCGAGGCGACCACCAGCATCGCCACGCGAGCCGCGGCTACCGAGACGCCGCACAGCCGCCAGGCCAGTGCAACGATCGCCATCACGCCCGGCGGATGCACATTCGGCAGCGTGGAATGCGCCACCAGTGAGCCATCGGTATACAAATCCAAGGAAGCCGGCGCGAACTGTCCCATCTCATCCCAATGAAACGGAGCGTTTAGGATTGGCAGGTGCAGCGCGATCATCAACGCCAGGAAGGCGACGAAAAACAGAAGCGGAGACGCGCTTCGGGAAAAGGCCACGTGGCTATTGAATCACGGCGCCGGAGGCATGCGGCGCGAGCTTGATCTCGCCGAACGCCGTTTCGTACTGCTGAATGTTCTGGTTCAGCACGTTGGCGAGCGCCTTGGCCTGCTGAGGGCTCAAGAACAATCCCTGGAAATTCGAGATCGTGACCTTCTCCGGCGTGCTCTGATTGATGGTGCCGAACAGCAGAAAAAAGTCCCACAAACTGACGCGGACCTGCACGCTGTTGGCATACGATTCGCGATATTCGGCCGAATTGACCAGGGTGATCTCCGTTTGAGGCTGTGGGTGCATGCCTTCAGGATAGCGTCATTCGAGGCCAAGAACGCTCAGCAGGAACGCGTAATCGAAGGCCGTCTCCTTGATGTATTCGTAGCGGCCGGAGGATCCGAAATGCCCGCTGCCCATGTTGGTTTTCAGCAATAGAACGCGCCGGTCTTTCTTCATCGCGCGCAGCTTGGCCACGAACTTCGCCGGCTCCCAATAAGACACGCGCGGATCGTTCAAGCCCGCGGTGACCAGCATCGCGGGATACTCCCTGGCGGAGACGTTTTCATAAGGTGCGTACGATTTGATGTAGTCGTAGAACGGCTTTTCGTTGGGATTGCCCCACTCCTCGTATTCGCCGACGGTCAGCGGCAGCGATGCGTCGAGCATAGTGTTCAACGCATCGACAAACGGGACTTTCGCCACCACCACCGCGAACAGATCGGGACGCATGTTCGTGACCGCGCCCATCAGCAGGCCTCCGGCGCTGCCTCCCATGATGGCAAGCCGGTCCGCCGAGGTATATTTCCGCGCGATCAGATGTTCGGCGCAGGCAATGAAATCGGTAAACGTATTCTTCTTTTTCAGAATGCGGCCATCTTCGTGCCAGGGCTTGCCCAGGTCCGCTCCGCCGCGAATGTGTGCGATCGCGTAGACCATGCCCCGGTCCAGTAAACTCAGCCGGTCGGAACTAAAGCCCGGGTCCATGCTGATGCCGTAGGACCCGTAGCCGTAGAGCAGCATCGGCGCAGAGCCATTACGCTCGAATCCCTCTTTGTAGACAAGGGAGATAGGAACTTTGACGCCGTCCGGAGCCGTGGCATAGATGCGTTCCAGTGAGTATTGCGACGGGTCGTAGCCGCCCAACACCGGCTGCTGTTTCTTGAGCACACGTTGCCGGGTGTCCATGTTGTAGTCGAACACCGAGTTGGGCGTCACCAGGGACATATAGGTGAATCGCAGCAGATTCGTATCGTATTCGGCATTCGCGCCGAGGCCCGCCGTATAGACGGGCTCGGGAAATTCGATGGAGTGCTCGTCGCCGGTGGCGAAATGGCGGATGCGGATTTTCGTCAATCCGCGCTCGCGCTCCTGCGTGACCAGGTGATTCTGAAACGCAGTCACGCCTTCAATCGTCGCATCGTGGCGCGCGGCGATCGATTCCTTCCAGTTGCCGCGCGATGGGTCCTTCACCGGAGCCTCGACCAATCGAAACGTCCGCGCGCCGTCGTTGGTGCGAATGAACCAGGAGTCGCCGTGATGCGCGACGTCGTATTCGACGCCCTGCACGCGAGGCAGCAGGATCTTGAAGTCGCCCTCCGGCTGGTTCGCGTCCAGGTAACGAAACTCCGAGGTCAGCGAGCTGCCGATGTCGATCAGAATATAGGCCCGGCTCCGCGTTTTCTCCACTTCCACGGTGAACCGCTCGTCCAATTCGTGGTAGACAAGCGTGTCCTGCGCCACGCCTAGGCGGTGGCGAAAGACCTTGAACGGGCGCTTGGCGTCGTCAAGCACGGTATAGAAGAACGTCGTGTTGTCGTTGGTCCATTCGAGCGTGTAATAAGTATTGGGAATCGCGTCGGCGAGCAGTTCGCCGGTGGTCAGATTCTTCACCTGAATGGTATATGCCTCGTCGCCGTCGAAATCGACGGAATAGGCCAGGAGTTGGTGATCCGGGCTCGGAGCGAAGTTGCCGACGCGGAAATATTTCCTGCCCTCGGCCATCTGGTTGCCGTCGAGCAGGACTTGTTCGGCGCCGTTCTCGCCGCGCTTGCGGCAATAGATGGCATACTGCTTCCCCTCCTCAGTGCGCGTGTAATAGAAATACTCTTCACGCTTGGTGGGGACGCTCTGGTCCGTTTGTTGAATGCGCCCGAGAATCTCCGCGTACAGCTTGGCCTGCAGCGCCTCGGTTCGCTTCATCGTTGCGGCGGTGTAGGCGTTCTCCGCCTCCAGGTACGCGATCGTGTCCGGATTGCTGCGGTCGCGCAGCCAGAAATAATTGTCGATACGCGCGTCGCCCAGGGTGGTTGCCGGCACCGGCATGATTTTTGCGACGGGCGGTTGAAATTCGTCCGCGGAAAGATTCGATTGCATCTGCACTTCCATTTTAGGTTGTTGAAAGAGGGGACAACGGCTTTGTCCCCTTTCAACATCCATCTACTGGCCGCTACAATGGAAACTCACCATGTCCCGGCAATTCGATCTCATCCCGCGCCCCGCTCCGCGGGTGGAAACCGCATTGCGCCGGATCGTCACCCCCCTTCCCGCGCCCGAATCGCTTCCGATTCTGGAGGCTCTGCATCGCCACGAGCCTGTTTCGATGCAGGGCCAGCCGCCGGTGGTATGGGATCGCGCCGAGGGTTTTCAAGTCTTCGACGCCTGGGGCAATCGCTGGATCGACTGGTCGAGCGGGGTGCTGGTGGCCAACGCGGGCCATGGCCGCCGCGAAATGATCGATGCCATCACCGCGCAGGCCGCGCATGGATTGCTGCACAACTACTGCTTCCCGAGCGCCATTCGGGCGCAGTTGGTGGAGAAGCTTGCCTCGCTGTTGCCGTTATCGCTGGACCGGGTGTTTTTGCTCACTACCGGCTCGGAGACAGTGGAGTGCGCGATCAAGTTGTGCCGCACGCACGGGGTGAAAATGGGCGGGCGCGGAAAACACGTCGTCGTCTCGTTCGATAAAGCATTTCACGGCCGCACCCTCGGATCGCAACTCGCCGGAGGGATTCCCGCGCTGAAGGAGTGGATCGTCAATCCGGACCGTGGGTTCGCGCAAGCGCCCTTCCCCGACGGCTTCCGGACTCCCGACGTCTCCTTCGACTTCTTTCTCAAGTCCCTGGCAGAGCTCGGCGTCAATGCGCCGAGCGTCTGCGGCGTGATTCTGGAAACGTATCAAGGGGGCAGCGCGGCATTCGCGCCTCGCGAATATATGCAGGCGCTGCGAAGCTGGACCGCGGCTCACCAGATCCTGCTGGTTTGTGATGAGGTTCAGGCGGGTTTCGGACGCACCGGCACAATGTGGGGATTTGAGCATTACGGCATCGTGCCCGATCTGGCGCTGTTCGGAAAAGGCATCAGCAGTTCACTGCCGCTGGCCGCCGTCGCCGGACGCGCGGGCGTAATGAACCTGCATCCGCCCGGCAGCATGACCTCGACGCACACCGGCAATCCGATCGCCTGCGCCGCGGCCATGGCCTCGATGGATTTGATCGTCAAAGAGGGATTGGTGGAGAACGCGCGGCGTCTCGGCGAAATTCTGCATGCCCGCCTCAGGGTAATGATGCGCCGCTATCCGCAAATCGGCGACGTGGCCGGAAAAGGCCTGGTGGCGGGCGTGGCCATTGTCCGGCCCGGCACCAAGGAGCCGGATGGAGATGCGGCGTTCGATCTGGTTTGGCGCACCATTCAGAAAGGCGTGCTGATGTTCGCGCCGGTCGGCTTCGGCGGAGCCACGGTGAAGATCTGCCCGCCGCTCTCAATCACGGAGGCGGCGCTCGAAGAAAGCCTCCACGCGTTCGAAGAGGCCGCGGCCGAGATTCTCACCGCGCGCGAAGCTGCGTGAACCCGTTCGACGCCGTCATCGTCGGCGGCGGTATGATCACGCACGACCAGCTTCTGCCGTCTTTGTATCAACTGCGGCGGCTGGGACGGATTGGCGGGATTCGCGTTTGCGCGCGAAACGCGTCGACACTCGAGACGCTGGCGGCCTCGCCGTCTCTGCGCGCGGCATTTCCGGATCAAACGTTCGAGGCCACCACCGAGCCCTACGAAGCCGTTTTCAAATCGATGCCGCCGCGGCAGCTCGCCGTGGCCGCGGTGCCCGATCCACTGCATCGCGACGTGATCATGGCGGCATTGAACGCCGATCTGCACGTCTGCGCGGTGAAGCCGCTGGTGATGACCGTGGCCGCTTCCCTTGAAATCGAAATAGCATCGCGCGCGCGGAATCTGTTCGTTGGCATCGATTATCACAAGCGCTTCGACGACCGCAGCCTGATGGCCAGGCGGGCCTACCGTGAGGGCAAATTCGGGGAATTTCGCCTCGGGAACGCCTGCCTGCATGAAAAGTGGAGCTATCGCCGCTCGAATTTTCAAAACTGGTGCACCTGCGAAAATTCCGACGCGTTCTGCTACATCGGCTGCCATTACGTGGATCTGGTGCAGTTCATCACCGGCCTCGAACCGGTCGCGGTGAGCGTTCACGGTCTGCGCGACCGCTATCCGAACGGCAACGAAGGTTATCTGTGGACCGACGCGCGCGTGATCTGGTCCAACGGCGCATGTTTGAACGTCCAAAACGGGCTCGGCTATCCCGAAGAAGGTCCGGGGTCGAACATGCAGGGGCTCACGATGTGGTGCGCGGGAGCCGGTGGCGGCGCGATGATCCGCCACTCCGATCAATATCGCGGCATGGAGTATTCGTATCTTGGCGGCCCCTACAGCGAGCCCAGCTCGGATTATTTTCAGTACGTGCCTCTCGATAGACGCGGCCTCACGCCGGTCGGCTACGGTTACCGTTCCATCGAACACATCGTGGACGCATGCGGCGCCGTGGAAGAGGATTCGAGCGCGTTCGAGAAGATCGACTCTCAGAACCTTATTGCGACGCCCGCCAACAGCCGCCACAACGAACGCGTGATTGAGGCCGCGCGCAAATCGATTCTCCACGGGGGGAGAGAAGAAACGGTATGAGACAAGCAAGACTCGCGATCGGGCTTCTGCTGGCGGCGTTATTGTTGATCGCCGGCGGGCCGGGATTCCGCTCCCACAGGCAGTTTGAGGAACATTTTGCCAAGCACGGAAGCGAATTCGGCAATGTGACACCGCAGCGGTATCTGCAAATGGCCCAGGATCTGCGCGACGCGCCCTCTGGAGGGCCAATTCTTCAGGTCGTCAAGCCCAGCGGCATCATCACCCGCTTCGACCGCCGCTCCGGCGCCTTTGGAGCCTACAATCCGGACCGCACAATCCGCACGTTTTTTAAACCCAACGACGGCGAGCGGTATTTTCGACGGCAGGCGGCGCGGCCATGACGGTTCAGGAATATTTGAAAGAAAACGGCTACCCGGAGCATGTGGTCAGGGAAGGCCGCGAAGGGCTTGTACGGCAATACCGGGAGTTTGTGAAGCAGGTGGAGCGCGGCTATCCGCTCGGCCTGGAGGATTACCGCAACGACCTGGATGCCCGCGCGATTCTGAAGCTCGCCGAGGCCGAGGACGATGAAGTTCAGGGGCTCGACACGCGTTTGAAGAAAGTGCTCACCGGCTGCGAAAAACGCGTGTGGGAAAGCGCCCCGGGCGATCCGTTCTGGGATTTCGGCTATCCCCGCAATGCGGGACCGGATCTGTTGGACGATCTGAAGAGCGAGAATCTGCTCTGAGGATGCGCTCAGGAATTTCCCTGAGATTATTCCGCCCCGAACGGGACTACAGAGTAGTGTTAAGAGCTCTAGCGATTCTCTGTATTGCCGCAACCGCGTTGATCGGTCAGGCCAAGTCGACGGCAGCCTTGAAGAAACCGCCCGCCCCCACGGGGACAACTGCCCAGGAAGACAAGCAAATTGAGGCGGCGATCAGGGCCAAACTCGCCAAATCGAAGGTCGGTAAGGACGGATTCACGGTGCGGGTGCAGGGAGGGATCGCATACTGGGAAGGCCAGACCGACGTCGTCCAGCACAAGGGCTCAGCGACCCGGATGGCCAAGAGTGCCGGCGCAAAAGCCGTCGTGAACAACATCAAGGTCAGTGACGCGGCCAAGGAAAAAGCGGCGGAGAACCTGGATGAGGGCCGCCGCCGCGCACAGGTCAAACGAAGCGATGCGCGCTCCGAAAAGGATTAAGGCCACCATTCCCGGGCTTGGCGGCGAATCCGTCGCGAAGGCTCTGTCATTTCTTGACCGCGCCCTGCGGCGCGTGGTGTTTTTTGTACCACCAACCGCCGCCGCCCGCCGCAATCCCCGCGATGCCGAGGATCAGTCCGGCAATCCTCCGCCGGGACCGAACTGGTGACGGGGCCGCTTTCGATCCCGCCCTTTCACCGGCGGGCAGCGGCAGCTTCGCCGCGTCCGGCCGGTCTTGCAGCGTCACCGATAATACCGTGACGTTGTCCTGAAACTCGTATTCCTTCGCCAGCGTGCGAGCCACCAGCGCCTCGGGCCAGGCCTGCGGCGCGCGACCGTGAAGCTCGGCGAGGATCTCGGACGCGCTCAACGTCTTGAAGAGGCCGTCGCTGGCCAGCAGAATCGTATCGCCGTCAAGCAGCGGCCACGGATCGGCATTGCGGTCGATTTCCTCCAGCACCTCCACGCCGATGAAGCTCGTCAAGGATTCCCTCTCCGGGTGCAGCAAAGCCTGTTCGCGGGACATGGCGCCGCGCGACACGGCGCTATCCAGGATGCTGGCGAAGGTATGCGGACGATTCACAGTCTGGATCTGTCCTCGGCTGATCAGAAAAATTCCACTGTCGCCCACGGAGATGAAGTACATCGCCTTGTCCTTGCGGCCATGGTCGACCAGGGACACGGCCACCAGCGTGGTGCCGGCGCTCTCGGCGGCGCCCATTGCGCGCGCCATCTCCACAACGCGGAGGTTGGCGGCGCGGACGCTGCGTTCCAGGGCAGCCGGAATGGACTCCAGCGGAGTTTTTTCGCGATACGCATCGAGAAACGCGCGGACCGCCGTGCTGCTGGCCAAGTCGCCGTGCTCAAGGCCTCCCATGCCGTCGCATGCCACCGCCACATAGCCGCCGTGAGAAAGAAATGCCTCGTCGTTCAGATCTCCGAAGCCGAACGAATCCTGCTGCGAACTCCTCGCCCCGATGTGCTGAGCATGCGCGGACAAAAGACTCATGATTCTTTCGGCGACTGGCTCATTATATCGAAGCGCCGATTTGGGACGTGTCCTGTCCCTCGAGACCGAGCGAGGTGGAAATCTCAAGAAAATCGGACCTCCGTATCGCCATTTCATGGTTTCTCGCGAACAACAGTCGCGCGGCGTCGATATTGGCCCGTCCGATGATTTCAGCCGGTTCCACGTAATTCAGCACGGCGGGAGCAAGGATGCCATATTGGCGGATCAGCATGATCATCTCCGATTCGGCAATCCGGTGTTCAGCCGCCATGGTCCGCGCTCGCGCCAGGATCTCCCGCACGGCCTTCGGCGTGTTGCCGTTCAAGGCGGTCTTCTCCGTCACATGAACACCCATCAATTGCGGCGCGATCATGGCGAGCGCCAGATCCGCCGCCTGCTCCGCCATCACGCGATAGGTGGTGTACTTTCCCCCCGTGATGCGAATCGCGCCCAGTGGATCGCGATAAATCTGGTGCTCGCGAGTGGCGATGGTGGCCGATCCCTCCGATGCCAGCAGCGGGCGCAGCGAGCTGAACGACGCGAAGGGCTCCATTTTCGCGCTGGCCGGAAATATTCGCGCCGCAATTTCGCGAAGATACCGCGTTTCCTCCTCCGAGATATGCACGTCGTCGGCCGAGCCGTGGTGATCCACGTCGGTGGTGCCCACGAGCGTCCGGTCGCCGCGTTCGCCCCAGGGAATGAAGAAAATAATCCGGCCGTCCTCCTCGAAATGGGCGATCGCGTACTTGCTAACGTTCAGGCGGGGCATCACGATGTGGGACCCGCGCACCAGCCGCGGCGTGGGATCGGTGGCCCAAGGCCCCGTGGAATCGATCAGCGTTCTGGCCTTCGTCTCAAACGTCTCGCCGGAGATGACGTCTTTCATGGGCACATGCCAGACGCCGTCGCTGTCGCGCGAGGACCGGCCGGCCTGCACGTAATTGGCGCAGGCCGCTCCGTGGGCGATGGCCTCGAAAACGTTCTCCAGCACCAGGCGCGCCGAGCGGCACTGACCGTCGTAAAACTCCGCCGCTGCCGTCATGCCAGGAGCGGCCAGCCCGGGCTCCAACGCGCGCACTTCGTTTAAAGATAGCTTGCGATGCTTCGGTACGGCCCCGCTCCTGTCGAACAGGTCATAAATCATCAGGCCGAGGTCGTAATAGAAGGTCTTCGCCCATCCGGCCAAGGGCATCAGGAACGGCTGCGGCTCCACCAGATGCGGGGCGATGCGGAGCAGCACGGCTCGCTCCCGCAAGGCCTCCCGCACAAGCCGGAAATCGAACTGTTTCAGATACCGCAGGCCGCCATGAATCAGATGGGAATTCTTGCCGCTGGTGCCGGAGGAAAAATGATTCTTTTCCACCAGCCCTACATTGAGATGCGCCTTCTTCGCCAGAGCCCGGAGCGTCAGATCCCGGGCCGTGCCGGCCCCATTGATTCCTCCGCCGAGGATGAGAATGTCGAACGTCTCCGACCGCAGTCTTCCAATCGCGGAACTACGCGTATCGGGATTGACGACCGGAGTCACCTTTTACATTCTAGGGTAATCTTCCCCAGCCTGACCGCTCCGCTTTTGGGCGCGGCATTCTCCGCCGCCTCTTACCGGAAGAACGAGGACATCGCGTCGAATTCCTGCTTGAAATCGGTCATAATCGCCTGCAACTGGCTGGCTGGCAGGCCGAGAGACTCTACGAGAGTGGCATCGGCATCCACGGGCGTTCGTCCCGGCTTCGGTTTCAGAATCGAGACGCCCGTGGAGTTGACATACTGATTCGCGGCGTCGAGGACGCGGCTCAGTGCCACTCCGGCGGAGTCCTTCGCCGCGCTGCTCGAAGGCGGCGCATGGTGAAGACGCACCGCGTCCTGCACCGGCTGCGGCAGATTCCAGACACGGAGCGCGTCGGCGGAGAGCTCGGGGTGAGTGAAGCCAACGACCTCGGCTTCACATTCGCGCAGCGGCTTGCCCGTGCTTTCGTGCGGTCCCAGGATGCCCGCGTAGTGTTCGCGCAGGCCCAGGGCAATCAGCAGGCGGCCGACGTCGTGAAACAGGCCGGCGACGAACGCTCCTTCGGCATATTCCACGGCCAGCCGCTGGGCCAGCATATCGGCCAGAATCGCCGTGGCCGCGGAGTGCATATTGAATCGCGCCATGGACCAGGACGCCGGCGTCTTCACCTGATTCCACATCCGCGTGATCGACATGCCGAGCACCGCGTTGCGCAGCTTATTGATGCCCAGCAGGCTGAGCGCGTGGCGCACCGAGTTGACGCTGCCCCGCCGCGCGTACAGAGCGGAATTCACCAGATGCAGCAGATTGCCCGCCACCACCGTGTCTTTCTCAATCAGGTCGCCCAGCTTGACGAAGGACACGTCGTCTTTGGCCAACGACGCCAGCAGGCGATTCAAAATGGGCGAGAAAGGAGGCAACTCTCCCAGCGCGCGGAGCGCGCGTTCGCGAAGCTGCGCGGTATCAACCTTCGGTTCACTCAGAGGCACCACGTTTGGCTTATCGTCGGCGCGAGGGAATTATTGAAGGCCGGATAAAACCGGGCTACTCGTATCTGAGGGCGATCGCCGGGTCGATTTTTGTGGCCTTCCAGGCGGGAACCAGGGAAGCGGCGGCGGAGACCAGCAGGATCAGGGACGGGACGGCGAGAAACGTCACCGGGTCGAATGCCGTGACGCCATAAAGCGAGGCGCCCAGCAGACGCGTCAGCGCGAACGCTCCGCCAATCCCCGCGACAATGCCGAGCGCCGTCAGCCCGACGCCCTGCCGCAGCACCATCGTCAGAACCTGGACTCGGGTCGCGCCGAGCGTCATGCGGATGCCCATTTCCGGCGTGCGCTGACGCACGGCGTAGGTCATCAGACCGTAAATTCCGACCAGCGCCAGCGCCAGGGCGACCGCGGCGAAGATCGACAAAAGAGAGGTCTGAAAGCGCCGCCGCGCGCCGGATTTTTGGATCAGCTCATCCATCGTGCGCACGTCGAATGGCGGTGTGGAGGGAGAGAGCGCCATCGCGATCTGTTTCATCGCTGAGGCCAGCGGAGCCACCGGTCCGTTGGTTCGAACCGCCAGCGTCGCGTTGTGGTTCAAGGTTTGCCACAGGGGCTGGTACACCTCTGTATGAGGAACCTCGTCCACGGTGCCGTGCTTCACATCGGCGATGACGCCGGCGATCGTGGACGTTTCCTTGAAGGGAGGTCCGCCCAGGCGAATGGTCTTTCCCACCGCATCCTGCCCGTCGAAATACTTCTTCGCAAATGTCTGATTCACGATGACGGTCTTCGGCGCGTCCATGCCATCCCGGCGGTCGAAAAAGCGGCCGCCGAGCAGGCGGATTCCCATGGCCTGAAAATAACCTTCGGAGGCGCCGTAGGCGTTGATGGTCTGGTCCGGCTGGTTGGCGTAGCCATCGACTTTCAGAAACGTCACGGTGTCAGCGTCGCTGAGGGGAAGGTCGGTGACGATGCCCGCGGCAGTCACTCCCGGTAATGCGGAAACGCGCGCAATGGTCTCACGCATCCGGTTTTGATACTGTGCGATTTTATCCGGTTGGGCGTCGCCCGAATAGAGCTGCATGGTAACGGTCGCGCCGGAAAATCCCGGGCCTTCCTTCTGCAAATTGAGAAAACTGCGGATCAGCAGGCCCGCGCCGGTGAGCAGAACCACCGACAGAGCCACTTCCGCGACGATCAGCGCGTGGCGCAGGCGATTCGACGTTCCGGCCGCGCCCTTGCTGCCGCCCTGTTTGAGCAGGCTCATCACATCGATGCGCGAGGCGGAAAGGGCGGGCAGCAGGCCGGCCAGGAACCCCGTCAGCAGCGAAACGCCGATGCTGAACCCCAGCACGCGCGCGTCCACCGACATTTCATCGATCCGCGGAATGTCGCCGGGATTCACCAGCAATAGCAGGCGGACGCCTGCATAGGCGAGAGCGACTCCAATGGCTCCGCCAAGCGAGGCGAGCAGCATCGCCTCGGTGATCATCTGGCGGATCAGGCGCGCGCGCTCCGCGCCCATGGCCGAGCGCACGCCCAGCTCATGCGCCCGTCCCGCCGCGCGCGCCATCAGCAGATTCGTCACGTTGCCACAGGCGATCAGGAGCACGAGGCTCACCGCCCCGAACAGCATCCACACCAGCGGACGCACCGGCCCGATCACAGTATCCACGAACGGCGAAACCCAGCCGGTGAAGCCCTGCAGGTCGGTGTGCTTCTTGTCGAGCGGCACCATCAGCGCCTTGATCTCGGCGTCGGCCTGCTTCATCGACACGCCGGGCGCAAGGCGGCCGATGGCTCCGTCCACGTTCCAGGACTCAAGAATCTTCGGAGGCGCGGCGAAGGGCGTCCAAATGTCCGGGCGCTCGATTTTTCCTCCATAGGGAACTTCGCTGCGTTTGGGAAACGTGAAGGCAGCAGGCATCACGCCGAGGATGGTGGCCTTCTTGCCGGAGATCGAAATCGTCTTGCCCAGCACGTCACGCGAGCCCGCGTATTTGCTGCGCCAGAGCGCATCGCTGATTACGGCGACGGCGGGACGGCCAGGCTGGTCGTCTTCGGCTGTGAAGACGCGGCCGAGCTGCGGCCGTGCTTCCATGGCCTCAAAAAAATCGCCGGTGACGGTCGCGCCGCCGATGTATTCCGCGTTGTCGATGTGAAACTTGTCCATCGAAAAGGCGGTGAGATGCGTGAAGCTGCGGTTCAAGCGGCGCAGTTCCAGGAAATCGGGCATTTCGGGCGAAAGCTCGCGCGGCACGGGAGCCTTCAACCGGTCATTGGGCGTCCAAACGTAAGCGAGGCGCGCCGCATCGGCCATGGGGAAGGAGCGCAGCAGCACTGCGTTCACCAGGCTGAAAATCGCGGTGTTCGCGCCCACGCCCAACGCCACTGTCAGTACCGCCATCAGGGTGAAGCCGGGGGATTTGGCGAAAACGCGGGCGGCGTACTGCAAATCGCGCATGGGACCAATATACCCGTTCGCGCGCCCGAAATGGCCAGAGATTTTCTTATCCCGCTG
>JBBIVT010000037.1:0-4791 GCA_037439565.1 Acidobacteriota bacterium
CGAGAGGGCTGGCGCGCTGGCTTTGATAAGGGCATGGAGCCGCTCGGCCATGGCGCGATCCGGTTCCGGCATCTCAGCGATCTTCGTGAGCACGTCGCCTTCCCCGTCCGCTTCCTTCGCGCGCGAGCCCCGGCTCGCTTCCGCCTTCAGCTCCTGGACGCGCTCCTTCATCGCGGCGCGTTCCCCGTCCGTGAATCCCCCGGCCGCGCCCTTGGCGGACTTCGGTTTCTCCTTCTTCGGTTTCATTGAGCCTCCTCCAGAACCCATAATAGCCTCAGTCTACAACGCCTACTCCGGCGTGTGATAAGCTACGCCCCAATGCCCCGTCGCACTGGCCCCGCGTTCGCCATCACGATCCTCTTTCTCATCAATATTCTCAACTTCTACGACCGCAACGTCGCGGGTGCTTTAGTCGAGCCGATGCGCAAGGAGTTTCACCTCAGCGATACGCAGGTAGGGCTGCTCGGCACCGCTTTCACGATTCTCTACGCCATCATCGGCGTGCCGCTGGGCCGCGTGGCAGACGTCTGGAGCCGCAAGCGGCTGCTCGGGATTGGTATGGTGATTTGGGGCATTCTGACGGCGCTCGCGGCCGTCGTCACCAGCTACGGCGGGCTGATGATCTCCCGCCTCGGCGTGGGCGTCGGCGAGGCCGCGTGCGCTCCGGCCGGAACCAGTTGGATTGGCGATCTGGTTCCCCCAAACAGGCGCGCCCGCGCCCTGGCTCTGTTCATGCTCGGCGTGCCCGTCGGCGGCGCGCTGAGTTATTTCTTCAGCGGACCCATCGCCCAGGCCTACGGATGGCGCACGGCGATGGTGATTGCCGCCGTGCCCGCATTTCTCCTGTTGCCCCCGCTGGCCACGCTGCATGAGCCGGCGCGAGGAGCCTCGGAAGGCCACCCGCCGCGGAGTTCGTCCGCCCCTCTGCTCAGTGTGCTGCGCATCCCCACGCTGTGGTGGATCATCGCCTCCGGCGCGCTGGTCAACTTCAATATGTACGCGGTGGGAACGTTCATGCCCGCGCTGCTGGGGCGCATCCATGGCTTGAAAGTCGGCCCCGCCGGAGTCGCCACCGGAATTTTGTACATCACTGGGGGCGTTCTGGGAGGACTGCTCGCGGGCGGAATCGGCGATCGTGTCATTCATAAGAGGAAGAATGGCCGTCTGGTGGCCGCGGCGCTGATCTCCGTCGGTGGAGCGCCGTTCGCCTACTTCGGCGCGATGCAGCCCAAGGGCGCGCTGATCGCCGCCGTGGTGCTCTGGACCGTCGCCTACGGAACCCTCAACAGCTATTACGGCCTGGTTTATTCCTCGATTCAGGACATCGTCGCGCCGGCCCAGCGTGGAGGTACCATGGCTCTCTATTTCATGGCCATGTATCTCTGCGGAGCCTCGTTCGGACCGCTGCTCACCGGCCGCTTAAGTGATCATTTCGCGCGGCTGGCCGCCGGATCCGGCGCCATCACCGATGTCGCGCGTGCCGTGGGCTTGCAGCAAGCGATGCTGGCGGTTCCGGTGATGAGCGCGTTGCTGGGACTGGTTCTGTTCATGGGCTCCCGGACCATCGCCAGGGATATGGAACGGCGCGACGCAGCCATCGCGCGCGCGCAAGCGGCATAATGAACGAATGGTCGTCGTCGTTTTTCGTTCCCGCTTGAGCGCCGAGGCCGGCGCCGATTACTCCGAAATGGCGGCGGAGATGCTCGCAACCGCGAAGCAGATGCCCGGCTTCGTCGAATTTAAGTCCTTCAAGTCCGATGACGGTGAGCGCGTCTCGTTGGTCTACTGGCAGGACCAGGAAACCATGGCCGCCTGGCGCAGTCATCCGCGGCACCGCATCGCGCAGGCCAACGGGCGGTCGAAGTGGTACAGCGAGTACCGTGTCGAGATCGCCGAAGTCGTGCGCGAAAGCAAATTCGCCCGCTGAAAGGGGCGCGAACCTCAGTTCGTCCGCGACTTCTCAAACGACGCCTGCATCTCATGGTCGATCCGGATCGACAGGCCGTCGGGATACGTCGTGTACTTCTGATACAGATTCATGTGGTCGCGCCCCGGAACCACTTCGCAGACATCCTCGCGCCCCTTCGATTTCAGAAATCCGCAGAACATCATGGTGGCTTCTTCCAAGTGGAACGTATCTTCCGATCCCACTACCAGGTGCAGCTTGCCCAGCAGTTTCGGCCCCAGCGCGGGCCAGTTCCCCTCCACGATCTTGTGGATGTCGTATTTCTCCCAAGCTCGCTGAATCTCCGGGTTCTGCTCGCCCGTTTCGCGATTGAACATTTTCACTGGACGCCCGTCCTGCCCCTTCGGGCTCCAGACCCATTCGAACGACGCGATCTGGCCGCCGTATTCGCCCTGCACCTCCTCCGCCCGCGCGAACTGCTCGAAGCTGGCGACCTCCTTGCCGTTCATGCGGACCAGGTTCAGCGTCCCTCCGGACTTGTTTTTATACACGTTCTGAGTGGAACCAGGCGTCACGTCGACGCCCGTGAAGCTGTGCAGATCCACCGGATCCGGCGATGTCGACCACGTCCCTCCAAACACGTCCGGATAGTTCACCTCCAGCCACAATGTGCTCCAACCGCCCGAGGAGTGGCCGGTGAGAAAGCGCGCCGGGGTCTTCGGAATCAGCCGGAACTGCGTTTCTAAATAAGGAATAAACTCCTCCGTCAGCGCCTTGCCCCAGGGGCCGTTGTTCACCGAATCGGCGAATACATGGTGCCCGGTGGCGAAGGATCCATCGAGAAACACGTGGACCATGGGGAAGCGGCGGCCCTCGGCGATGTCTTTCACGATGGCCGGTCCGGCTCGCCACGCGCCGGTGTGATCGCCTCCGAAACCGTGCACGTTGTACACCGTTGGATACAGTTTCGTGCTGTTCGCGTAATCGGGCGGCAACACGACGCCCGCGCGCATGGTGATTGGACGGCCCCAGAACCTGCTCAGCATGGGGCTGACAAATTCCACCAGCTTGATGTTTTCCGTATCGCCCGGCTTAGGCCGCGTGGGCGTCACCTTGGTGATCGTCAACTTGACCGGCGCGGCATCCGCCGGATTGATTCCTTGCACGGTCAGCACTGCACTATAAAGGTCGCCTCCGTCCTGGCCGCTGCGCGCGTAGGTGTGATCCGGATCGAGCAGCGCCATGAACTCGTAATCGCCCGCGGGAGCCTGGGAGAAAGGCTTCGGATATGCCGTCACGTCCGGGTCGAAGACGATCGTCGCTCCGGGACCGAAATATTCCACCTCCCTTGCCGCGATCCACGTTTCGCCGGGCACGAATCCGCCGCCGAGAACCTCGCGAGGCTTCTTCGCGTCGGCCAGAAAAACCAGCAGGCGCCCTGAGGATCCGTGCGGTGCGAGGGAGGCGTCCAGCGTGATTTCAAAGCGCAGAGGCGCGGCGGAGGCAGCGGCGGCAAGCACCGCGACGGCGAGAAAACGCATTTCTTCAGGCTAACGCCTTCTCAGGCCCGATGGGTCCATCCCGTCGCGAAGCTTCTTCATCTGCGCCAGCAGTTCCGCCTTCAGCGACGCGAGCGTCAGCTTCTTCGCCGGGTCGCGGACCAGATTCGTCATCTCAAACGGATCGTCGGCCAGGTTAAACAGGTGCGTAATCTCGCCCTTCGGCGTGGCGGCAATCTTGTCATAGCCGCGGACCAGCATGCGCCATTCGTCCTCCTCGCCCAGTTTCCCCTCCGCGAAAACGGACTCGGGAGGAACCTTGCCGAACAGATCGACCCCCTGCGCTTCCTCGGGAATTTCCATGCCGCGCAACGCGAGCAGCGTCGGCATGATGTCGATTTGCGACGCCAGATCGCGCGTGTGAGCCTCCAGTTTGCGCGGGTAGCGGATGGCCAGCGGGATGCGGACGGATTCCTCGTACGGAACCTCCGCGCCTTCGATGCCGTGCGAGCCAAGCTGCTGGCCGCAATCGGAGGTGAAGCAGACAATCGTGTCCCGCGCCAGGTTTAATTTGTCGAGCGCCGCGAGAATCTCGCCCAGCATGGCGTCGTCGTTTTTGCACGCGCCGTAGAAGTTCGCTACATCTCCCCTCGCCCGGGCCTCGCTTTCGGGAGGCACATTCTCGCGCAAATGAACCCGCGCGGGACCGGGCCCTCCCCGGCTCGCCAGCGAAATCCGCACGGCGAAGGGAGTTTTCTTGAACGCGCCGTCGAATGGCCGGGTTTCGAGGCCACCCAGCGCCTCGTCATGTGGATCGGCCGCATGAGGGAACCTCGACGTCGCGAGCGCTGTTCGGGCCAGTTCCGGCTTGGGCGAACAGCAATACGCGCGCGAAAAAACCACGCTCTGCTCGCCAAACTTCTTGAGGTTTGGGGCCGTCAGGTCGGGATCCTCCGCCCACGGCACGGCTTGGCCTCGCCAGCCGCTGGCCGTGATCAGGAGAAGATTCGGAGCCTGCTCCGCGGCGCGCGCCAGAGCCAGCGGAGTCAGGAGAAATGTCCGGCGGCCGATCACGCCTTCATGATAAACAACGGCGATCGCGGTGTTTGGGGTGAGAAATGCACATCTCACCGCTTTGCCGCCAGCGGGCGCAAGCGCGGATTTGTGCTATCCAATGAATATGAGCGATCTGCCGGCAACCAAGCAGGACCTCGCCGACGCCGTTCGGCAGTTGGACGAAAAAATCCGCGAGACACGCGAGATGTTCTCGCATGAACTGGCATCGGCAGTCCAGCAACTGAGCGAAAAGTCCTCCCGCGACTTTCAGGAGCACAACGAGAAGATGACCGAGGCCATCCGCGATTCGCAAACGGAAGTCCTCCGGGC
>JBBIVT010000037.1:4891-12135 GCA_037439565.1 Acidobacteriota bacterium
ACAACGAGAAGATGACCGAGGCCATCCGCGATTCGCAAACGGAAGTCCTCCGGGCGTTTTACGACTGGGCTCGCCCGGTGGACATGCGGCTTCGCCACACCGACGAATTGGTGCAGCGTATGGGCTGGCTGGAACAGCGTGGCGCTCAGTTGGAGCGCGGGAAGCCCCCTTCGACTCACTAACGCCGCAATCAAATCACACAGGCTCGACGAAGTGAATGCGCTTATGAAACGGGTCGATCACGTACGCGCAGGATGGAAGCCGTTCGTATGAAATCCATGCGTGCGATGATCACCGCCGCTTGGTCTTGATCACGATCGGCGTTCCCTCGAACCCGAATTTTTCCCGCAGGCGATTCATCAGGTACCGCTCGGCGGAAAAATGCATCTCGCCTGCTTTGTCGGTGAAAACGATAAACGTCGGCGGGCGCACGCTGCCTTGGGTGATGTAGTAAATCTTCTGGTGGAACTCCCAGGGCATCTCCGCCACAAAGCGGTTCAGCGCGCCGGTGCTGATGTGTTTATTGGCCGATTCGTACGATTTCTTTATCAGCGCGAACAGCGCCCGCGTGCCTTGTTTTTTCTGCGCCGAAACGAAAGCGATGGAGGCGTAGTCCAGGAACTTGAATTTATCGCGAAAATCCTCCAGGAATTTGCGCTTGCTGCGTTCCTTGGCCGCGTCCCATTTGTTGATGGCGATGACGATGGCGCGGCCTTCCTCATGCGCGTAACCGGCGATGGTGGTGTCCAGCGCCAACGGGCCTTCACTCGCGTCGATGACGAACAACGCCACGTTGCACATGCGCAGGTGGCGCCGCGCCATCACCACGCTGAGCTTCTCCGCCATCAGCTTCGTCTTGCCCTTGCGGCGGATGCCCGCCGTATCGATGAACACATACTCGGTCCCGTTTTCGACCATCGTTTCATCCACCGCGTCGCGAGTGGTGCCGGCGATGGGCGAAACGATGGCGCGTTCCAATCCCGTGAGGGCGTTTAATAACGTCGATTTTCCGACGTTCGGCCGGCCGATGATGGCCACCTTGATCCGCGGCGATTCCTTGGCATGCTCGGCCGCGGTGGATTCCTTCACCGGATGTTCGGCCTTCGTCGCGCGCGCGACGTCCACTGGGAAATCCTTGGTGATGTGCTCCAATAAATCGTCCAGGCCGATGTGATGCTCGGCGGAAACGGGGAACAGGTGCTCAAAACCGAGCGAGTAAAACTCGTGCGCCAGCGATTCGCGCTTCTGGCTGTCGATTTTGTTCACTGCCAGCGTCACCGGCTTGCCTAACTTGCGCAGCATCTTGGCCAGATCGCGGTCCGCGCCCGTGATTTCGGTGCGCCCGTCGATCAAAAAAATCACTTGGGCGGCGTCTTCCAGCGCCACGCGAGCCTGTTTCAGGATCTCCCGCGGAATCATTTCCGCGTCATCGGTGATGATGCCGCCGGTGTCGATCACCTCAAACGGACGCCCCCGGTAGCTGCCCGCGCCCGCGATGCGGTCCCGCGTGATGCCCGGCTCGTCCCCGACAATCGACCGCCTTTGCCGCAAAATAGCGTTAAATAGCGTCGATTTGCCCACATTCGGGCGGCCGACGATCACTACCGAGGGCAGCGCCGAGTGGGGAAGAATCTCGGCGGAATCATTTGAAGCGTCAGGCATGAGAAGATAGTAAAGTGCGCCGCGCTCGCGCGATACTGCACGACTCAAAGATAACACCCGAATGCAATCTCCAGAAATTCAACACGCCAAGAACACAACTATCCGCAACGTCGCGATCATCGCGCACGTCGATCACGGAAAGACCACGCTGGTAGACGCCATGCTCCGCCAGAGCGGCATTTTCCGCAAGAATGAAGAGGTCGCCGAGCGCGTCATGGACTCCAACGATCTGGAGCGCGAGCGAGGCATCACGATTCTTGCCAAAGCCACCGGCGTCCGCTATCACGACATCAAGATCAACATTGTCGACACGCCCGGCCACAGCGATTTCGGCGGCGAGGTGGAACGCGCGCTGAAGATCGTGGACGGCGTGATCCTGCTGGTCGACGCAAGCGAAGGCCCGCTACCGCAGACGCGCTACGTGCTGATGAAGTCGCTTGAAGCGCACCTGCCTCCCATCGTCGTCATCAATAAAATCGACCGTCCCGACGCGCGCATTCAGGAAGTGCTGAACGAAGTCTACGACCTGTTTATCGATCTGGGCGCAAACGAGGATCAGCTCGACTTCCCGGTGATTTACACCAACGGCAAGCTCGGCATCGCGCGCACGGATCCTTCCAAGCCCG
This sequence comes from Acidobacteriota bacterium, assembly GCA_037439565.1. GTDB lineage: Bacteria > Acidobacteriota > Terriglobia > Bryobacterales > Bryobacteraceae > Palsa-187. The sequence continues at coordinate 7,180 of JBBIVT010000037.1, forward strand.
ATGTGGAAGGCGAGCCGGAGACGCTTCAGCCTCTTTTCGAGACGATTCTCAAACATATTCCGCCGCCCAGCGGTTATCCCGACAACGTCCTGCAGTTGCTGGTGGCGAACCTGGATTACAGCGATTACCTGGGCCGCCTGGCGATCGGGCGAGTGTTCAACGGCACGCTGAAAATCAACGACGAAGTGGCCATCGCCAAGCTGGACGGTTCCCTGCACAAGACGCGGATCACAAAACTCTACTCCTTCGAAGGACTGAAGCGCGTGGACGAAACGGTCGGCCGCACCGGAGACATTCTGGCGATCGCCGGAGTGGAAGGCATTACCATCGGCGAGACGGTGACCAGCGCGGAGACGCCTCAGCCCCTGCCTCATATTCAGATCGACGAGCCGACGATCGCGATGACCATCGCCATCAACACGTCGCCGTTTTCCGGGCGCGAGGGGCAGTTCGTCACCTCGCGCAACATTCGCGACAGGCTCGACAAAGAGCTGCTGACCAATGTTTCCATCAAAGTGGAAGAGGCGGGCGGTCCCGACGCGTTTAAAGTGATGGGCCGCGGCGAGTTGCAGTTGGCCATTTTGATTGAGATGATGCGCCGCGAAGGCTATGAGCTTTCCGTCGGCAAGCCGGAAATCCTGACCAAGAAGATCGATGGCGTGACCAACGAGCCGGTGGAGCTTCTGGTGATCGATTGCCCGGAGAACTTCGTCGGGGTGGTGATCGAAAAGCTGGGTTCGCGCAAGGGCAAGATGGAAAAGATGGTGAATAACGGCTCGGGGCGCGTCCGCCTGGAGTTCATCATCCCGTCGCGAGGCCTGATTGGCCTGCGCAGCGAGATGCTCACCGACACCAAGGGCACGGCAATCATGAATTCGCTGTTTCATGGGTATATTGAATGGCAAGGCGATATCCCCTCGCGCCCCACCGGATCGCTGATCGCCGACCGTCCGGGCAAAACCACCGGTTATGCGCTGTTCAACCTTCAGGAGCGCGGTGACATGTTTGTCTCGCCCGGCACCGAGGTGTATGAAGGCATGATCGTCGGGGAAAATGCGCGGGACACGGATCTTGATGTCAATATCGTGAAGGAAAAGAAGCTTACCAACATGCGCGCTTCGAGCGCGGATGAGGCTATCCGCCTGATTCCTCCGCGGCTTCTGAATCTGGAACAGGCCATCGAGTTCATCCGTGACGACGAACTGGTGGAAGTGACGCCGGTCTCCATCCGATTGAGGAAAAAGGTCTTAAAGCAGAATCAGCGCTAGGATTCTATTATTTTTCCTAAATCCCTCTATTTCAATAGGATAGGCTGCTTTTGGGGGCCCCTTTGTCTTTTCAAGTCGCGGTTCGCCATGCGATACTAACCGATAAGACACATGACTCAGGTCGGCGAGGCGATTGCCCGTTATCACAAGTTAATTGAGAGCGGCCCCTATATTGACCTTGGGTGGGCGCGCGCTTTGCAGGAGCAGTTAAAGGCGGCCAAACTCGGCGGACGCGCGATTTCTCCCGTACTGCGCCCCCATTTTCTGAGTGCGCGCGACTACGCCGCGCTGGCGAAAAGCGCGGAGACCATCGCTTCGGCCATTGCGCGCATGGAGCGGATGGCATTGTCGACCCCCTCCTTGCTGGCGCGGCTGCAATTGCTTCCCGCCGAAAGAATGCTGGCGCAAGTGGACCCGGGTTATCCGCATTCCGGCATCGACGGCCAGCTGGATACGATTCTGCACGACGGTGTGTTGAAATTTGCCAATCATCATGCCGACGCGCCGGCCGGCATTCTTTCCGGCGACGCCCTGGCGGATCTCTATTACGAAGCTCCTCCGGTAAAAGAATTTCGCAAGAAATACAAGTTAAAAAAGTTGGGCGGCACAAAGCACCTGTTGCACGCGCTGATCAAATCCTATAAGGATTTCGGGGGGAAGCAGAAAAAGCCCCGCATCGCCATTGTGGAACTGAAGCAGCCGTTCTCCGGGGCAGCGGGTGAGTTCGGGCTTCTGGCCGAGTTTTTCACCAGGGAAGGCTATCCGGCCGAGGTGGTGTCACCGGAACAGCTCGAATACCGCAACAACACGTTGCGCCACGGCGAGTTTCCCGTGGACATTCTCTACCGGCGCATCCGCCTGCAAGAATTTCTGATCCGCTTCGATCTTTCGCATCCGATGATGCGCGCTTACAAGGAACGATCCGTTTGCATGGTGAACAGCTTCCGCTCCGAGGTGAGCGCCAAGCGGGCCATCTTCGATCTGCTTACGGACGAGGCGCTGACGGCGAAATTTCCCGCGGCGGAGCGCAAGGCGATTAAGGATCACATCCCGTGGACGCGCCTGGTGCAGGCCGCCAAAACCACTCATAACGGACACACGGTGGACCTGCCGGATTTCGTGATGAAGCATCGCGCGAAGCTGATCCTGAAGCCGAACGACGACGCTCCGGATCAGCATTTCTTCCGCGGCTCGGAAACCGACGACCTGGGCTGGGAAAAAGCGCTACGCCAAGCCATGCGCACGCCCTACGTGGTGCAGGAAGTGGTGGAGCCGGCGAAGATTGTATTCCCCCTGATGCAGTACGGCAGCCTGATGATGAAGGAGATGCAAGTGGACGTTCATCCCCACTCGTTCTCCGGCAAAGTGCAAGGCTGCTCCAGCTGGCTGAGTCTGGCGGGATCGCAGAGCTTCTCCACGCTCACCGGCCTTGCGCCCACGTTCCTGCTGGAAGGCAAGTAATACACTACAAGAATGGAAACCAGAAAGATCGGAAGCCAGGGCCTAGCCGCGGGCGCGCTTGGGCTGGGATGCATGAGCATGACCCACGGCTACGGCGGCGGCGAGGAATCGGAGTCCATCGCGACGATTCATCGCGCGCTGGACCGCGGCGTGACGATGCTCGACACGGCGGAGGTCTACGGGCCGCACACCAATGAAGAAGTGGTGGGCAAGGCCATCCGCGGACGTCGCGAGGGCGTGGTGATCGCCACCAAGTTCGGCTTCGTGCTCGGTTCGGGCATGATGCAGCTTGATGGATCGCCCGCCAATGCAGCGCGCGCGTTGGAAGGCTCGCTGCGCCGGCTGGGCGTCGACGTGATCGATCTTTACTACCTGCACCGCAAGGATCCAGCCGTTCCCATTGAGGAATCGGTAGGCGCGATGAAGCGGCTGGTGGAGGCGGGCAAGGTTCGCTACCTGGGTCTTTCCGAAGTGGGCGGGGAGACGCTCCGGCGCGCGCACCAGGTGCATCCCATCAGCGCCGTGCAAAGCGAATATTCGCTATGGGAGCGCGGCATTGAGGACGCGATCCTTCCCGTGATGCGCGAGCTTGGCGTCGGTCTGGTGCCGTTCAGTCCTTTGGGCCGCGGCTATCTCACCGGCGCGCTCAAATCCAGTTCCGCCTTCGGAGCGAACGATTTTCGGCGCAATCTGCCCCGCTTTGACGACGAACACCTGGCGGCCAACCAGCGGCTGGTCCAGATCGTCAGGGCCGTCGCGGAACGCCGCGGAGCCACCCCGGCGCAGATCGCGCTGGCCTGGATCCTCGCCAAGGGTCAGGACATCGTGCCGATTCCCGGAACCAAGCAAAGGAAGTATCTGGACGATAATCTGGGCGCGCTGGACGTGCGCCTCGCGCCCGAAGACATGGCGGAGCTGGACCGGATCGCCGCGATGACCTCCGGCGACCGGTATCCGCCCTCCCTGGCCAGGAACGCCGAACGATAGACCTCCCGCCAGTGCGGGGCGCCGCGGTTACAATCGATACTCCGCCGATGAAATCGAAACTTGGACTCCTCCCTCTGGTGGCTGCGACCTTTTTCATGGTCTCCGGCGGTCCTTACGGTATTGAGGGACTGGTTCAGCAGTCGGGCTACGCGGGCGCAATCGCCACGCTGCTCGTCATTCCGTTGATCTGGGCGCTTCCCACCGGGCTGATGGTGGGCGAACTCGCCTCCGCCATCCCCGCCGAAGGAGGGTTTTACGTCTGGGTGCGGCGCGCGCTCGGGCCGTTCTGGGGATTTCAGGAGGCCTGGCTCTCGCTTGCGGCCAGCGTGTTCGATATGGCGGCTTATCCTTCGCTGTTTGTGCTTGCGCTGGGCCAGCTTTGGCCCGCGGCGCTGCACAATCCCTGGCGCATCGCGATTCCGGCCGCCGTCATCTTCGGCTGCGTGGCCTGGAACCTGCTGGGCGCGAAAGCCGTGGGCGACGGCTCGATCGCGCTGGGGATCCTGCTGCTCGCCCCTTTTGCGCTGATGATGTTGCTTGCCCCGCATCGCGGAATCGCTCCCGCCGCGCCACACACGAGCTGGTATGCGGGCCTCGTGATCGCCATGTGGAACTTCATGGGCTGGGACAACGCCTCCACCGTGGCCCAGGAAGTGCGCGACCCGCAAAAAACGTATCCCCGCACGATGCTATGGGCCGTCGGCGCGGTCACCCTTGTGTATATCGCACCGATCCTTGCCGTGGCGTACACCGGGGTGCCCTCGTCCCAATGGTCGGACGGCGCGTGGGTGAGCCTGGCCGGCGGGATTCGCCCGTGGCTGGCCGTTCCCGTGCTGTTGACCATCATGGTGAGCGTGCTGGGCCAGGTGAACTCGCTCACCATGTCCTATGCGCGCATCCCGCTGGCGATGGCGGAGGATGGGCTTGCGCCGCGCATTCTGGCGGGCGTCTCAAAAAATGGGTCGCCATGGGCGGCGCTGCTGGCTTGCGGCGTGATGTGGTCCCTGGCGCTAAGCCTCAGCCTGGACCGCATCCTGCTGCTCGACATCTTGCTCTACGGCGCGAGCCTGATCCTGGAATTTATCGCGCTGATCGTGCTTCGCGTGCGCGAACCGGAGCTGGAGCGCCCTTTCCAAATCCCCGGAAAAATGTTTGGAGCCATACTCGCCGCCGCGCCGCCGTGCGGGCTGCTGATTTTCGCCGCGTTGACGAACCGGCACGAACAGATCGGCCAAATCAG
>JBBIVT010000037.1:12235-14604 GCA_037439565.1 Acidobacteriota bacterium
GGCGAGGCGACGGTGGTCAGCATGCAGTAGAAGCAATAACTGCCGAGGTTCATCATGTCGCGGACGCCCAAAATGTTGGCGACGGCGGCCAGCACCGCCAGGACCAGCAGCGCGACCCACGCGGCGAAGGTTTCCCGTGGCAGCAGCAATAGCAGCAAGATCACCGCGTACATTCCGGCCGCGATGTAGCCGTCGGGGATTCCGAAAGGCCGCGCGAACGGCGCGTCGGCCACCGCTTCGCATCCCTTCTTAAACAGCGGGCACCACAAGCGGTTTACGGCCCGGCTTTGATACAAGCCCACATAGAGCATCGCCGCCGCGCTGAGCAGCGCCAGAAGAATCGCCCAGCCTCGCGCCTTCATTTCTCCATCACGGCCTTCGCTCGCAGATTCGCAACCCCGGCGGTGTAGCGATCGTCGGTCACCGTGAACGCCACGGCGTCCTCCAGCCAGTCGTGCGCCGTGCCGTCGGGATCGTGCGAGGCCACCGTCAGCGTGTAGGGATGGGGGCACAGGTCGCACAGGAAGCTGAACGAAAGGGTCACGGTGTCGCCGGCGGCGCGCGGGCCGAGCTTCAGGCGCTCCAGCTCCGTGTTGGTGCCGTACACTTCGAATCCGATCTGGGTGCGGATCAGGATACCCAGCACCGGATCCTGCACCGCTTCGTGAAAACGCACCGTCACGCGGACGCTGACCATTTCTCCGCTTTTCCACACGATGGTGGGCTTGCCGTCCGTGCCGAGCGTTTCGATGGAGATCACTTCCGCGCGCCCGTCGCCGCGCCGGTAGGAGGGCGCGAGCCTGGGCGGAATCGTGTTGCCCCAGGCGCGAATCTTTTCCGACACTGCGCGCTTGTACTTGCGCAGCGTCTCCCTGGGATCGCCCTTGGCGGCCAGTTCGCCGGCTTCCAGCCACCAGACCTCGTCGCAGAGAGCTTCCAGCAACTGTTCCTCGTGCGACGCCAGCAGCACGGTTGTCCCGGCGCGCCGCAGGCGGTCGAGGCCCGTCAGCGTCCGCGCGCGAACCACTGCGTCCTGGGTTGCGAGCGCCTGATCCAGCGCCAGCACCGCCGCCGGGGCGAGGTTCAGCGCGTCGCCGGGACCCACGAACCGGCTTTCCGCCGGGGCCTTCACCTCGCCCGACTCCGGCTTCAGGACTCCGCAGGCGAGCTTCAGCAGCTCCGCGATGCCGGAACCCTTTTCGCCGATGACGCCGATGATTGCCCCCGGCGGGGCAACCGCGCGAAACTCCTTCAGTGGTCCGGCGGAGACGTTTTTGAACTCAATGGACATTCAAAATCAGGATACAGGGTTTTTAGCGCTTCCCCTTGCCGGGGCGCTCCGTCGAGAAATCCTCGCAGGTGTTCGGTCCGATGGAATTTTCCCTGAGCTTCACGCCGGGGCCCGCGGCAATGCATCGCGATTTCATCTTATGGCCGGAGATTCTGTTATCGCGGATGGTGTTGCCGCGCACGTCCTCCATGCGCACGACGCCCTTGCTCAGATAGATCCCGCTTTCGAGCATCTCCGGCTCATCGGCTTTATAAAGACACCCGAACTGCCTGGCGGTCTCGTTGCACCCGGCGGTGTTCAGATGCAGAAACGAATTGCCGGTCACGATGTGGCCGGACCCCATCAAAAACAGGCCCCCGAACTTCATGCCGTCGATGGTATTGTCGCGAATCTGGATGTTCTGAGAGCGCATGTTCGGATCGGTGTTGTTCATGACGATGCCGAAGTGCCCAAAGGGATACGACGCCGGCGCGCCGCGATTGACGCACGTATTCCCGGTGACGGAGCCGTCGTGGAAGCCGTCGAGGTCGATGCATTTGCCGTCGACCTCCTCAAACCTGTTGCTGGCGTAACTGGAATGATCGACGTTGCCGGCCGTATCCAAAGCAACGGGCGTGCCGTAGGTCTCGAAATCCACCAGCTCCGGCGGATAGCCGATATGGTTACCGGTGTTCTGCTCGACGCGCACGTTCGACGCCGCGCCCACCTGGATGGCGTCGCGGCCGAGCTGCTCGAAGCGATTGGAGACGAACGAGCCGTCATGCAGCCGCGGCGAGGTGTAAAGGGAATGCGTCCACAGCCCGTTGCCGCGGATGCGGCGGAACTCGGAATCGCGGACCTCGAAATCCGACGTGCCTTCCTCAAGGACGATTCCCCCGGTGGTGTTGTTGCGCCCGTTCGGCTTCTTGGTCCCCGAATCCGTCACCAGAACGTTGGCGACCTTGACGCCCGCGCAGCGGCTCGCGATCACGGCAAAGCCAGGAATCGCCGAAAACTGGACGTGGGAAATTTCGACACCCTCGATGCGATCCAGCACGATGCCGTTGTTGGCGTAGAAGATGCGGAACGCGTTCTCCGG
>JBBIVT010000037.1:14704-15838 GCA_037439565.1 Acidobacteriota bacterium
AGTTTGGCTTTTTCAGCCATTCGCCGATCCATTCCAGGAACTGGCTGTACCACAGAACGCTGTTCTGCGGCTTCATAATCCAATGGCCTTCGTCGGGAAACAGCACCAGTTTGGACGGCACCTTCTGCTCCTGCAGCGCGGTGAACAATTGCATCCCTTGGCCCACCGGGACGCGGTAGTCGAGTTCGCCGTGGAAGACCAGCGTCGGCGTCTTGAATTCCTTGGCGAAGAAGCTGGGCGACCAGCGCGCGTACATTTCGGGGTTATCCCAGGGCATGCCTTTGAATTCCCACAAGGGGAACCACAGTTCTTCCGTCTCGCCGGCCATGCTGCGCAGATCGTAGACGCCGGAGTGAGAAATCAGCGCCTTGAAGCGGTTGGTGTGGCCCAGGATCCAATCCACCATGTAGCCGCCGAACGAGCCTCCGGCGGCGGCCATGCGGTCGCCATCGGCATACGGCAGTTTCTGCACATAATCGGCCACGGCCATGATGTCGTCGAAACACTTGCCGCCCCAATCGCCGTTGATGTCGTCGATAAATTTCTGGCCGTAGCCGGTGGACCCGCGTGGATTGGGCATCACCACCAGATATCCGGCGGAAGCGAATACCTGCGGGTTCCATCGATAGCTCCACGTTTCGCCCCATGCGCCCTGCGGACCGCCGTGCAGCAGGAACAGCACCGGGTATCGCTTGGTAGGCGAAAAATCGGGAGGCTTCACCACGAAGGTCTGAATGCGCGTCTTGTCCTCGCCGCTTTCGACCCAGAACTCTTCCAGCGGACGCACGGTGGAGGCCGCCAGCGCGGCATCGTTGAAATGGGTCAGCGCGACGCCCGCCCCCGCGCCCGCCGTCGCCTTGAAAATCTCCGTGGGACGCGAGCCGCTCTGCTGCGAGTAAATCATGGTGGAGCCGTCGGGCGTGAACTGCACGTCGTCCAGGCTGAGCGCGCCGGAGATGATGGAGCGCAGGCCTCCGCCGGTAGCGGAGATCATCTGCAGGCCGCTGCGGCCTCGATCCTCGGAGGTGAAGACCAAGCGCTCGGAATCGGGCAGCCAAGTCATGCTGTCCACCCAGCGGTCCAGGCCCTCGGAGAGATTGGTTGTCTTGCCGCTGGCGCGGTCGAGCACCATCA
>JBBIVT010000037.1:15938-26557 GCA_037439565.1 Acidobacteriota bacterium
CATTCCGGATACACGCTGGATTGAAGGACGATCTTCTTGCCGTCGGGCGAGACCAGGATGCCCTCCGCTTCGGTGGAGAGCCGGGTGATCTGGCGCGCGTGGCCGCCGTCGGCGTCCATCACCCAGATTTGCGAGGATCCACTCCGGTCGGACACGAAGTAAATCTTCTTCGAATCGGGAGCCCAGCGAGGACGCTCGTTATCGTTGCCTTCGCGCGTGATTTGCAGCGGCGGCCCGCCATTGAGAGGAACCACATAAATCTGCTTTGGCTTGATGTTTTTCCCGACGTCGACGGTTTGCACGGTGAAGGCGACCTGCTTGCCGTCGGGCGAGAGCGCAGGCTCGCTGACGCGGGAGAGGTCCAGCATCGTTTGAACGTCAAAGGTCCGGCGCTGCGCGACAAGGGCGCCAGCCGCGCACAAAAGCAATACCAACCGCATGGTTTCTTAATTTTAGCGCGTGGCTCAAGCGCCGGTTGTCTTCTCGATGCGGGGGTCCGGCGCGAACCAGATGAGGGCGACGGCGATGTACAGCGCGATCGCGATCCAGGAGTGGACGAACGAGAGGGGAATCGCGACCAGGTACGCGCTCAGCGAGATCTTCCCTTTGACATCGCGGCCCACGGCGCTCCTGAGCGGCGAATCGGGATTGCAGGCAATCAGGAACTGCTGCAGCGCCACGTAGCCAATGGCGGCCATGGCGAGAATCACGCCGTAACACGCCGTCGGCAGGGCTGCGAAGTGCGTGTCGTCCATCCAATGAATCACGAAGGGCACCAGTGACAGCCAGAAAAGCAAAAACAGATTCGCCCACAGAACGCGGCCGTTGACGCGCTCGGAGACCTGCAACATGTGATGATGATTGTTCCAGAAAATGCCGACATTGGCGTAACTGAGCGCGTAGGCCAACAGGACCGGCGCGGAGCCGCGCAGCGCCTCCAGGTTCGCGCCGGAGGGCGACTTCATCTCCAGCACCATGATGGTGATGATCACCGCCAGAACTCCGTCGCTGAATGCTTCGAGCCGTCCTTTTTCCATAATCGCCTTCGGATTACTGTATCAGGGGTTCGCTAGAATCAAAAGACCCATGCGAATCCATCTCATTTTGTTGGCTGTGTCCCTGTCGTTCGCGCAGGATGCGGCAAAGCTGGCCGAGGATCCCGCCGTGAAAGCGGCGCTCGAAGCCGCCAAGCGCAATGAAGCACATTTCATCGACGAACAGGCCCGATTCTGCCAGATTCCTGCGCCACCTTTCAAGGAAGATCTTCGCGGCAAGGAGTTTGAGCGGCTGTTCAAGAATCTGGGCCTGGAAAACGTGCGCATCGACAAGGCCGGCAACGTGATCGGCGTCCGGCCGGGAGCGTCCGCGCACCCGAACCTGGTGTTCGCCGCGCACCTGGACACGGTATTTCCGCCGGAAACCGACGTGAACGTCACGCGGGAAGGCAATGTGCTGAAGGGGCCGGGCATCGGCGACGACTGCCGTGGCCTGGCGGTGATGCTGGGTGTTATTCAGGCGCTGAATGACGCGCGCGTGAAGACGCAAGGAACGATCACGTTCGTCGCCGATACCGGGGAGGAGGGCCTGGGCGACCTGCGCGGGATCAAGAACCTGTTCAACGAGAGCCTGAAGGGGCAGATCGACAAGTTTATTTCCGTGGACGGCACGGGCTTGAGCATCGCCAACGTGGGCGTGGGCAGCTATCGCTACCGCGTGACGTTCAAAGGCCCTGGCGGCCACAGCTTCGGCTCGTTCGGCATGGCCAATCCGATTCAGGCGATGGGCCGCGCGATCGCTAAGATCGACGCGTTTGAAGTGCCTGCGAATCCCAAGACGACGTTCAACGTGGGCCGCGTCGGCGGAGGCACGTCGGTGAACGCGATTCCGTTCGAGGCCTGGATGGAAGTGGATATGCGATCTTCCGACAAGGCATCGCTCGACGCGCTGCACGCGAAATTCAAGAAAGCGGTGCAGGAGGCCGTGGAGGAGGAAAACAAGCGCTGGAACGGGCGCGGACCCGTGTCCGCGTCGCCGGAGCTGGTGGGATACCGCCCGGCGGGCAGCACTTCGGCGGATTCGGCCATCGTGATTACGGCCCAGGCCGTGTCGAAAATCTTCGGCTACAACGGACGGGTCGGCGAAGGGTCCACCGATTCGAACGTGCCGATGAATCTGGGGATTCCGGCGATCACGATCGGCGGTGGAGGGCGCGGCACAGGCGCGCATGCGCTCAGTGAGGCTTTTGACACCACGGATTCGGTGCTGGGAACCGAGCGGGCGCTGCTGCTGGCGGTGGCCTTGGCGCGATAGGAGGACGTCATGAAATATCTGATGGCGGCGATGCTGGCCGCGGGGGCGTTCGCGCAAACACCGGCCGTGAAGGATCAGGCCTGGAGCCTGATCACCGGCGCATTGACGGACAAGAATCCGGACACGCGGCTGCAGGCGGTTCAAGCCATGGGTCTGATCGGCGTGCATGAGCCGTATCTTTCCGCGGTGGAAGGAATGCTGGAGGACAAGGACATACAAGTGCGCGTGGCCGCCGTGCAGAGCCTGGTGGACATGAAGAATAAGAAAACCGCGCCGGCACTGAAGCGGGCCCTGGCCGACCCCATTCCCGAAGTGAGCTTCGCGGCAGCGAAAGCGCTGTACTTGATTCAGGACAAGGACGGCGAGGATGCGTTGATCTCCATCCTTGGCAAGGAAATAAAAACATCCTCCGGCTATATCACCAAGCAGATGCGCGATTCGCTGCGCCTGCTGCAAACGCCGAAGCCTCTGTTGATGCTTGCGTTTAAGACGGGAATCGGCTTCGCGCCGGTGCCGGGGCTGGGCGAAGGGGTTTCGTCCCTGCAAGGAATTTTGTCCGATCCCGGGATGTCCGGGCGCGCGGCCACGGCACTGCTGCTGGCGCCGGACAAGGATCCCCGGGTGGAGGCGGCGTTGATCGACTGTCTGGACGACAAGGAACCTTCCGTGCGGGCGGCGGCATGCCACGCCCTGGCGCTGCGCAACAAGAAAGCGCTGGAGCCGAAGCTGGTTCCCTTGATGGACGATAAAAAACCGGCCGTAAGGCTGCGCGCGGCGGCGGCCTGCCTGCGGCTGGAATCGCTTCCCGCGGCGGCGGTGGTGAAGAAACCGCCCGTGAAGGCTTCTGCGGCGCCGGTAAAGAAATAAGGGCGTGGCGCGGGCCTCGTCCTCAATCTTCCAGCTCGCTCCACTGCCAATCCGGCACGCCGCCGGCCCGGCTGGCGACGATGGCGCCCAACCGGTTGGCGAATGCGCCGATTTTCGCCGCCGGCCACCCGGCATCGAGACCGTGCAAGAACGCCGCCGCGAACGCATCGCCCGCGCCCACGGTATCGGAGATCTTCACCGCGAAGCCGGGGACTTCCACGTACTCCGCGCGGTGGAGGATGGCGCAGCCGCGATCCCCGCGGGTGACGCAGACGGCTTCCCAGTTGTGGCGCGACGCGTACGCCCGGCAGAATACCTCCAGCGGTTCGTGACGCGTCCCGGCCATTTTCTGTAGATGAACTACCTCATCGTCGTTCAGCTTCACGACGTGAGCGCCGCGCAGCAGATCGAGCAGTAGCGGCGCATTGTAGGAGTCCCTGCGCAGATTGATGTCGTAGAAGCGCCGCGCGAAGGGATAACGCCCGGTGATGGTCCGCAGCAGCTCGCGCATGCGGGGTTCGATCAGTTGCAGCGTGCCGTGATAGATCCAGGCGGGAGAAAGCGCGTCGAGACCGGCCTCGTCGAGCGTGACGAAATCGTACGCCGCGGGCCGGTGCAGCACGTAGGATGGCTGGCCTTCGGCGTCGACGGTGACGGAAACCGCTCCCGTGGGCGCGTCCGTCACCGTGCGGATGAAGCGCGTGGAAAGGCCCAGTCTGGCGGCGGCTTCGAGCGCGCGCCTGCCGCGTTCGTCGGTTCCGACGGCGCTGACGAACGCGACGTCGTGGCCGAGCCTCGCCAACTGCACGGAAAAGTTGAACGTCGCGCCGCCCAGCAGTTCCTTATCGCCGATCAGATCCCAGAGGATTTCGCCCAGGCTCGCCAGTCGCAATTTGCTCAGTTTCTCCTCATCAACCAGACTTCCGCCAGGCGCGACTTGTTGCGCCAGTTCAAATCTTCCTCGCCCACCGGCTGATCGAACGTCAACACCAGTTTGCGATCCTTCAAAAACCTTGGATCGACGGGGAATTCCTTGAATTCGCCCATCTTTTTGCCGTCGATGACCGGCATCACGCGCTCGCCGTTGATGCGCAGGTTGGCCTGGCCCGCGCCGCTGGTCCTGACCACATACGCAGCGCCGGGGTCGAGGCCCTCATAGATCATCGCACGGGGCCACATGGTGATCTGCCAGGTGATGCGGGCGCGGCTGCGTCCCTGGTCCCACCACCAATAGGTGCGGTCCGGCGCGGCCTCCGGCTGCACGTGCGCCGACTTGGCGACGTTGCCCGGATTATCGTAAAAACTGCCTGGACCCGGATGTTCCCACTGGGCGACGGCGAGAAGTTTTGCGAGCTTTGCTTCCTCCGACGGGAGCTTGCGAATCTCGGCGAATTGATCCTCGATCCACCAGCGGTTATTCAACGGCGTGTCGATAAAATCGAGCACCGCGCCGCGCTGGGGGTCGCTGGCGTAATACTGCTCGACGCTCGATTGGAGGCCGATGGATTGGAACAACTCCGCGCATAGCTCGACGATACGGGCGCGCAGATCGGGAGCGGCGGCGTGGGCATCGGCGCGGTCCAGAACGCGGGAGGCTCCATTCATCGCCTCCGCCGCGCCGGATCTGGGGGCGTCGGCGAGAATCGCGTTGGCCTCATCCTCCAATTGCGATTCATAGATCAGGCGCCGGCGATCGTACGCGTCGTAATTGGCGCGCAGGAGGCACATCTGCCATCGCCAATTTTTTTCGAGCTGGGGGGCGGCACGCTCCAGTTCGCGCCATTGAAGCAGGGTGCCTTCCACCGCCCCGTTATCGGCCAGCGGACCGCGCCAGTTGCGCTCCAGCGCGAGGATCCCGTCGGCGGCCTTTTCGGCGACGGACGATGAGAAATACACGCGGGCGTATTCGATGAGAATGTCGCGAACGTTGCGGGAAGGATCCCAGGCGCACGCGCTCCAGACGATTTTGTTCACGTCGTCATGCGCGCCGTCGGAATAGGAGATAAAGCCGTCGGTATAAACGGCGGTGCGCGCGTGAATCGCGGCATATTCGGTGGGGCGCGGATTGATCGCCTCCCGGCCGAGGGTGCGCGCGTAGGCGGGATCCCAATCCGGCACTTCATACTGCGACAGTTTGTTGTGCGTCAGATCCGGATAATCGCGGATGCGGTAACCGGGGCTCATCCGGCCGCGCAGTTCGGCCAAGGGCGCACTGGACGGGCCGCCGACAAGGCCTCCGAACCAGCGGGGCTGTTCGCGGGCGATGTAGCGATACACAAAATCCTGCTGCGCCCTGGAAAACTGCTGCATGGACATCCAGATTTTCGCCTGGGGATGCAGCGGCGCCAGGCGCTTGGCCATGTCTTCGAGAAACGGCAGGACAAGTTCCGGCGCATTTTTGCCGGGATCACCGCCGGGGAAGAAGATTCCGGTCAGTTCCGGCGTGTCGCGAAAGAATTCCTCGCAACGGGCGAGCAGCGCGGCTCGCTTGACGCCGTCGTTCAGATCGAAATCGGCGGGAATCCAGGCCCAGTAATCGAGCCCGTAGCGGCGGCAGATTTGTCCGATGATGCGATTCATCTCGCGGCGCGAGTACTTCATCACGGGTGTGGGACGGTCGTCCTGGAAAGGGATTCCCTCAATACTGTTTGTGCCAAAGAACGCCAGTTCGCGGATGTATTGCTCGAACTGCGCCGGCGTCCAGGCGTCATAGGAATTGGCCTGCGTGCGATAGCCGAGCTGGTGGCCTCGGATGGGATACCGGGGCGCGGTGGCGATGTCGAGCGCAGCCGGGACGGTCAGTTTCCCTTGCGCCATGTCCGCGACGCGCAAGAAGTTGCCCACGCCGAACAGTTCGCCGCGAGCACCTGCGCCTTCAATGACGACGGCGGCCTGAGGCTGTTTGCGGTCGGCGTAGAGATGGTATCCCTCCGCAGGGAGATGCGCGTCCTCCCCGATCGCGATAAAGGGCCGATTCTCCGGCCGCGAGGCCACGACGGGTAGACGGATGCCGGTGCGCTTCTCGACCTCCTCGACCAGCACGGTCGCGGCGATGGGCGTGGCTCCGGCATGGACCACGACGGCGGCGTCATGCAGATCCACGTCCGCGGCGATGAGGCGGGCGGCGGAAATCATCAGTACGGGGATGAAGATTCGCATCACTGGTAATCCTTATGACGATACTGCACAATGAACGTGATGCGCTATCTTCTCGCGATTGCCGTGGCCGCGGCCCTGACGGCAGGCGTACGGATCGAACGGCTGTTCGGGCCGGAGACGCCCACCGGCCGCTATAAACATCCCGCGGCGATCACCGAACTTGCGGGCGGCGACCTTTATCTGGCCTGGTATGGAGGCGACGGCGAATATCAGCCGGGAACCGCGGTGTGGGGCTCGCGACTCCATGGCGGACAGTGGTCCGCGCCGGTGAAGCTGGCGCAGGATCCGTTTTCTTCGGTGGGAAATCCGGTGGTGTGGCAGGCTCCCGACGGAGTGGTGTGGCTGTGGTACGTTGTCCGCCCGGGGGCGACGTGGTCCACGTCGCGCATCGCGATGAAGATTTCGAGCGACGGCGCGCGCACGTGGTCCGACGCCTCGATTCTTTCTTTCGAAGAGGGAACCATGGTGCGCGGCAAGCCGATTGTTTTAATGAATGGCGATTACCTGCTGCCGGTGTGGAAGGAAACGGGCGGGGATACGGAGGTGGTGGGCGCGGATACGGCGTCGTTTTTCCTGTGCTACGATCCGCGCGCGAAGAAGTGGACGGAAAGCTCGCGCATTCACGCGAGGCTGGGCGCGCTTCAGCCGGCGGTGGCGCAGATCGACGCCCGGCATCTGATCGCCTTCTGTCGGCGCGGCGGCGGATATGGCCCGAAAACCGAAGGCTACATCGTGCGGAGCGAATCGGAGGACGGCGGAAAAACGTGGTCCCCGGGCGTGGAGACGGCGTTTCCCAATCCCAACGCCGCCGTGGATTTATTGAAGCTGGCGAACGGCCATCTGCTGCTGGTATACAACGACAGCATGCACGACCGCACGCCGCTGACCGCGGCCATTTCCACCGACAGCGGCCGGACGTTTCCGCGGCATGTAAACATCGCCGTAGGCGATCACGATTACGCCTATCCGTACGCGATTCAGACGCGCGACGGCAAGATTCACCTGGTTTTTACGTCGGATCAGCGCTCCATCATTCACCAGGCAGTCTTTGATGAAAGCGAAATTCGCTAGCGCACGAAGGCTTCCTGCAAGCCGCCGTCCACCTGAATCGTCTGCCCGGTGACCTTCGACGACCGGTCCGAGAGCAGGAAGTACGCCGTCTCGGCCTGATCCTCCGGCGTAATGGCGGCCTTCGTCAGCGTGCGCTGGGCGTAGTAATTCGCCAGCTTGTTGCGCAGCGATTCGTCCGATTCGGACTCCTCGAACGCGATGGAGTATTTCACCAGCGACGCGATGACGCGGTCGCGCGGGAACATGGTGGAGCCCGCGACGACGGTGGCTGGCGCCAGCGCGTTGACGCGCACCAGCGGCGACAATTCCACCGCCAGGCCACGCACCAGGTGATTGGCCGCAGCTTTAGACGCGTCGTAGGCCAGGGAGCCCTTCTTCGCCACCACCGCGTTCACGCTGGTGGTGATCACCAAGCTGCCGCGCAGGCCCTGGCGAGCCCACAGATGGCGAGCCTCGTCGCCCACCAGGTATCCGCCCATCACATTCACGTCAAAGGTCATCTTCCATTGGGCGTCGGTTACGTGGCCGGTGCGGTCCGGAGAAACGTAAACGCCCGCGGTAACCACGATGTTATCGACGCCGCCGTAGGCCAGCACGGCCTGCTTCAGCATCTCGCGGACGCTGGCGCGATTGGTGATATCGACGCTCAAGCCGATGGCGGGTCCGCACCCGGAGATTCCGGTGCCAGCGACCCCGATGCCGAGCCCGTAGATTTTGGTCAGCTCCTTGGCGGTCGCTTCCGCGGCGTTCTTATCGAGGTCGGCGCAAACCACGTGCGCGCCCTCCTTGGCGACGCGATGAGCGACCGCGCGCCCGATGCCGTTGCCCGCGCCAATCACGATCACAACATTGCGGGCGAGTTCCTTTTCCGGCGGCATGCGCTTCAGCTTGGCTTCTTCCAACAGCCAATATTCAATATCGAAGGCTTCCTGCTGCGGCAGGGAGATGTATTCGTCGATGGCCTCGGCTCCGCGCATCACTTCCACGGCGCAGTTGTAGAATTCCGCAGTGACGCGCGATTCGCTCTTGTCCTTGCCGAAGGCGATCATGCCGACGCCGGGAATCAAAATCACGGTGGGATTCGGATCGCGCATGGCGGGCGAGTTCGGGTGCTTGCAGCGCTCGTAATAGGCCGCGTAATCCTTGCGGTACTGCTCCAAACCGGCGGTCAGCTTGGCCTTGAGCGAGTCCAGATTTTCCGTCTGCGGGTTCCAGTCGATGTACAGGGGCTTGATTTTCGTGCGCAGGAAGTGATCCGGGCAGGATGTGCCGAGTTCGGCCAGGCGCGGGGCGTCGTGGCTGTTGACGAAGCGCAGAATGGTGGGGTCGGATTGAATGGTCGCGATGAAACGCTTCTTTTGCGACACCTGTCCGCGCAGCCAGGGGAGCAACTCGAACAGCAGTTCGTCGCGCTCCGCGCCGGCGAGGGCGGCGAATTTCTGGCCGCCGAAGGTTTTTTCGCCCTTATCGCGAGCCTCGATGTAGTCGGCGGCTTTTTCGATCAGGCGAAGCGTCAGGTCATAGCATTCCTTGTCGCCGTCGGCCCAATTGATCAGGCCGTGCTGGCCCAGAATGACGCCTTTACGCTTCCTGTCGGCCTTGGCGAGGCGTTCCAGCTCCAGGCCGAGCTCGAAGCCGGGACGCAGCCAGGGAGTCCAGACGATTTCGTCGCCGAAAATTTCCTTGGTCAATTCCTTGGACCGCTTGGACGCGGCCACGGAGATGACGGAGTTGGGGTGCATGTGGTCGACGTGCTTCCAGGGCACGAACGAGTGCAGTGTAGTGTCGATTGACGAGGCGCGCGGATTCAGGTTGAAGGTGCAGTGCGTGAACAGGGCCACCATGGCGTCCTCATGAGGCGTCTTGGGGCCGATTTCCTTGCCGCCCAAATAAATGGGTTGCAGGGCGAGGAGTTTTTCCTGATAGAGCGACGAGAAATTTTCGAGCTTCGATGTGCGGAGGTCGCCGCCAGAGCCTTTGACCCAGAGCACCTCGGTTGCGGCGCCGGAGAGCGGGTCCTTCTCGATCAACTTCGAGGAGGTGTTGCCTCCGCCGGTATTGGTGATGCGTTGATCGGAGCCGAGCAGGTTCGAGCGGTAGACGAGGCGCTCAGCCGGGGACAGGGAGTTGGCCTTCTGGTCGTCCCAGAGATAGTTGACGTGTTTCATGGTTCTGCATTCAGGATAGCAATTTCGCGAATTTATGGGGATTGAGACGTTTCAAGAGGCGGAGATGGTATCGCGAAGCGTGCGCCGCGTACCGGGCCGGACGGTTCGGGCTGCCGTTCTGCACTAAGCTTGAGAAGATGAGGTTGAGACTCGGAGCGGCAGCCGCCCTAGCGCTGGCGCAACTCGCTGCCGCGCAGGATCAGGGATGGCGTTTGCTGTTCGACGGCTCGACCCCGAACGGCTGGTTAGACGTGACCGGGAAACCATTTCCCACGCATTCGTGGACCATCGAGGATGGCTGCCTGAAAACGCGGGTGACCAAGGACGGCGACGAGGACATCCGCACGGTGGAATCCTTCACGTCATTCGAATTGCAATGGGAGTGGAAGCTGGCAAAGCTGGGCAACTCCGGCGTGAAGTATCTGATCCAGCGCACGAATGATTGGGTAAATAAACAGGGCCGTCAGGCGAGGGCGCGCGGTCTGGAGTATCAATTGGTGGATCTTTACTCCGATGACGCGAAGGATCCGACGCGCATCACGGGGGCGCTGTACTCGATTTTCCCGCCGTCGAACGCCAACTGGAAAATCGGCGAGTTTAACGAATCGAAGCTGATCGTCAACGGCACGCACGTTGAGCATTGGCTGAACGGCACGCAAGTGTTGAGTTATGAAACGACCGATCCCAAGGTTCAGGAGGCGCTGCGGCACATGCGGCCGAAGGACTCGGCTGCCGACGCGCCGTTGGTAAAGGAAAGTCCTATCAGTTTGCAGAATCACGGGTCGGAGGTATGGTTTCGGAAGATCAGGATCCGGACGCTGCCCTGAGGCTGCCGCACGCGCACTTTCCTGATCGCTACTGTTTGGCAAAGTAGGCTTCCGCGTCGGCTCCCTGGGCAGTTTTTTGGGCCTGGCACAGGCGGATTCCTTCGAGCGCCTGCTGGTAGACGCGCGGGCCCCCGGTGAATTTCCTGGACCGTTCGCCGAAGTAATCCACGAACTCCTTCTCCGAACCGGGGTCGCAGAACGCGCCGGCGGTGTAGGG
>JBBIVT010000037.1:26657-38137 GCA_037439565.1 Acidobacteriota bacterium
GTCTTCGGCAATTCGCGGAGCAGCGCATCAAACAGCGCCCGATCCCCCCGATACGCCGCGGTAGAAAGCACCGAGCCAAGCATATCCGCGTCGACGCCGGAGCGGTTGGCCAGCCATTCGCCGGCAAGTTTGCCCGCCACCGCGCCGAGCGCCGCATCGTACCGCGCGACAAAAGGAACGATCTGAGGACGCAGCAGGCGCGTCTCCTGATCCTCACCCGGCTTGGTGGACCAGCCGAGGGCGCGGGCCCGCTCGCCGAATACTTTCAGGACGAATCGCCCATAGTTGTCCAGCAGCGAATCTGGGACCAATGGCTTCGCTCTGGCCACAATGTTCCTGGCCTCGGCGACGATCTGGCGTTCCGGTGATGAGGCGTACTGCGACGCGGCGTCGAGGGCACGGCCGATCTTCAGATCCCCGGAATTGGCTAGCGAGGCGACGTCGTGAAGCAGCGTCAACTGCTCGGCTGGATTCAGGAAGCCCCGGCCGTGGGCCACCATCTGATCGAGCAGGGCGCCCTGGTAGGAAGAAATATAATATCCCGACGCACTTTCGTTGGCCGCGACCATCGCGGGGCAGGACGAGGCCTTCGTCAGCTTGAACTCCGCGCTCTCCTTGTCCAGCAGGAAGCATTCGCGCTCCACTCCCTTGCCTGTCTGGTAGCGGACGCACACCGGAACCTGCCACGTTTGCGCCGAGGAGCCTTTCGAACCTACCGGCAGATAGCGTTTCTGCCGCAGGGCCACGGACGGCGCACCATCGCATTTCAGCGCGACGGAAATTTCCGGAACGCCGGGCTGATTGAGAAAGGTCTGAAACGCCGCGCTCAGCCGCGGCTGGGTGGAACCGACGGCGTCCAGAAAATCGCTCATGCGGGCGTTTTTGTAGGCGTGACGCTTCAGATAGGAATTGACTCCGCGCTGAAACTCCTTTTCGCCGGTCCAGATCTCGAACATGCGGATGACCGCCGCGCCTTTCTCATACGTGATGTTGTCAAAGGCATTCGAAATATCGTCGTTGGTGAGGATCTCCTGGCGGATTTTGCGCGTCGTGACCAGGCTGTCCTCCCCCATCGCTCCGAATTTCGCGCCCAGATCGGAGACACGGGTATTCCATTCCGGCTTCCACTCGGCCAGAATCTTCGACGAGGTCCAGGTGGCGAAGGCTTCGTTGAGCCAGGTGTCGTCCCACCAGGCGAGGGTGACCAGATCGCCGAACCATTGGTGGGCAAGTTCATGCGCGCCGACGCTCGCGTATTCGCGCCGGCGCTGCTCGGTATCGGTCGCCGGGTCGGCGAGCAGGATGTTCTCCGCGTAGGTGATCAAGCCGGCATTTTCCATCGCTCCGAAACCAAAGGTCAGCGGGATGGCGATGGCGTCGGCTTTTTCGTACGGATAGGCGATTCCGAAGTAGCTTTGCAGCCGCTCGATAATGGTGGCGGTGACGTCCGCCGCGTACTTCGCCTGGTTGGCCTTACCCTTCGGCGCGAGGATGCGCACGGGCGCTCCGTTCCCGCCGATCCGGCCCGCGTCCACCACGTCGAACGGGCCGACGGCGAAGGCCACCAGATAGCTGGGCAAAGGCTTGCTTAGCGCGAACACGACCTTCTTCATGCCATCCGTCTCGGCCGTTTCAGAAACCTGCGGCGTGTTGGCGAAGGCCTTGTCGGAGGATTTCACATGCAGCGTGATTTGCCAGGGCGTCTTGAATCCGGGTTCGTCGAAGCAAGGAAAGGCGCGGCGCGCGTCAATTTCCTCGAACTGGGTGAACAGGTAATTCGTGTCGCCGTCGCGTCCCTGGAAAATCCCCTCGCTGCTTTTGGGGCTGATTTTTCCAGAGTATTCTAAATGCAGTTTCGCCGCGCCCGCGGGAATATCCGTGGACGCCGTCAACGCGATGAAGTTCTCATTCTCCTGTTGCACGGCGAGCTTTGTCTTTCCGGCCATGGCGCTGGCGATCTGGAGATCGCGGGCGTTCAGATAAAATAGCTTGCCGGGAGCGGGAAACACGACGTCGATATCGATTTTCCCGGTAAAGGCCAGTTTGTCCGGCAACAGGGTCAACTCGGCGGCATACTTCACCGGGCGAACGCCCTCGGGCAGGCGCAGGGTAGGCGGATCCACTGCCAGGGACGCCGCTACGAGCAAGAAAATCGGGACCATGGACACTCCTAGGAAAACAGCCGGATTCCGCCCTTAATGGCGTTGGAATTTTCGCCGAGCCGGGCGCCGGGCGGGAGTTGCTTCAACAGCTTCGCGTTGCCTCCGCCGAGCACGACGTAATCGGCTTCAAGGGCGGCTTTCAGCTTTTCGACGACATCGAAGACGTGACGGGCCCAGCGCTTTTTCCCCAGGCGCTCCAGGCCGCGAATGCCGACGTAATCCTCGTAGGTGCGGCCTTTCTTGTAGGGGAGATGCGCGAGTTCCATGGGCTCCAGGATGCCGTCGACGATCAGGGCCGCGCCTAATCCGGTGCCGAGCCCGAGGAACAGCATGCGTCCGCCCTGATAGCTGCCCAGGGCTTGCATGGCCGCGTCGTTCACCAGTTTCACGGGCTTACCGAACGCCTTCTTGAAGTTGAAGCCGACCCAGCCGACGCCCAGATTATGAGGCTCGGACACCGGACGGCCATGCAACACCGGTCCCGGATAGCCGATGGCGACGGCGTCGTATTTCCAGCCCTTGGTCATGTTTTTCACGGCGGCGACCATGGCGGCGGGCGTCATGGAGGGACCGGAGTCCGCCTTCACCTCGGCGCGGCCTTTCGTGCCGGCCTTTACATGCGTGCCTCCGACGTCGATGACAAGAACTTTTTTAGCGGCCATATTTTCCCTCAATTGCCTGTACTTTTGCCAGCCGGCGGACGTGGCGCTCCTCGCGCGAATACGCCGCTCCAAGGAACGCCTTGACCAGTTCCTCCGCCATCGCCGTGCCAATCACGCGCCCGCCGAGCACCAACATGTTCATGTCGTCATGCTCGACGCCCTGATGGGCGGAATACGTGTCGTGACAGAGGCCGGCGCGAATGCCGGGGATTTTATTCGCCGCGACGGAAGCGCCCACGCCGCTGCCGCAGAGCAGAATCGCCTTATCGCAGCCGCCGCTTAGGATCACCTTGGCGAGGGCTTCCGCGAAATCGGGATAGTCGGAGGGGGTGGTGTTGTAGGCGCCCAAATCCTGCACCTGGTGGCCTTGTGCCGCGAGAAACGTCTGGAGATGCTGCTTCAAATCAAATCCGGCATGGTCACCGGCGATAGAAATGCGCATTTACCCTGTATAATAGCGCCAATTATGGGGCTATTTCCGAGTGATGGCTGCACGAAGGGCCGGGACGCGCGGGGCCATGCTAAACTAGCTTCCTATCCAGTGCCCTTCCCTGTATGAAGAGGCGAACCCAGGGGAATCGATGGCGGGTACAGCGAGCGCGCTTCCAGCTCCGTTTCAGGATTACGGGCTCGACGAAGCTTACGATGAGATGATCGACGCCAGCGGCGGGCCGCGTCCGCAGTACGAGCATCTCTATCATGCGTTGCGCGAACTGCCGGCAAGCGAGTTCAAGCGCCGCCAGCAGATCTCCGACCTGTCCTTCCTCCACCAGGGGATCACCTTCACGGTGTACGGCCGCAACGAAGGCACGGAACGCATTTTCCCCAACGATCTGCTGCCGCGGATCATCACCAATCGCGAATGGTCGCGCATCGAGCGGGGGCTGACGCAGCGCATCACCGCGCTGAATCTTTTCCTCAAGGACCTGTACCACGAGGGGCGGATCCTGAACGACGGCGTGGTGCCGCGCGAACTGGTGTACAGCTGCAAGCACTTCCGCCGCCAGATGAGGGGACTGGTGGTCCGCAAGGACGCCTACGTCACCGTGGCGGGGACCGATCTGATCCGGACGCCGACGGGCGAGTTCGTGGTGCTGGAAGACAACCTGCGCGTCCCCAGCGGCGTGAGTTACATGCTGGTGAGCCGCCAGGTGATGAAGCGTATTTTCCCGGATTTGTTCCGGCAGTGCGGCGTCCAGCCGATTGAGCATTACAGCCAGGCCCTTCTGGCGACGTTGAGGTCCTTGGCGCCGCAGGGCAACGCCGAGCCGGCCATCGTTCTGCTGACGCCCGGCGTCTATAACTCGGCGTATTTCGAGCACGCGTTTCTGGCGCGGCAGATGGGCATTGAACTGGTGGAGGGCCGCGACCTGGTGGCGCACGACGACTTCATTTATATGCGGACCACCGAAGGGCTGCGGCGCGTGGACGTGATTTACCGCCGCCTCGACGACGATTTTATCGATCCCCTGGCCTTCCGCCCGGATTCGTCGCTGGGCGTGCCGGGGCTGTTCAACGCCTATCGCGCGGGCAACGTGAACCTGGCCAACGCGCTGGGCACGGGCGTCGCCGACGATAAGGCGGTGTACGCGTATGTGCCCGCGATCATCAAGTATTATCTAAACGAAGATCCGGTGCTGAATAACGTGGAAACGTATCAGATGTCGGATGCGGCCGAGCGCCAGCACGTGCTGGGGAATCTGGAAAAATTCGTAGTGAAGGCGGTGGGCGAATCGGGAGGCTACGGCATGCTGATCGGTCCGCACTCCACGGCCGCGCAGCGCGAGGAGTTCCGCGCCCGCGT
The DNA here is from genome assembly GCA_037439565.1 of Acidobacteriota bacterium. GTDB lineage: Bacteria > Acidobacteriota > Terriglobia > Bryobacterales > Bryobacteraceae > Palsa-187. The sequence continues at coordinate 31,286 of JBBIVT010000037.1, forward strand.
GGAAGCCGATCCGCGCAACTACATCGCCCAGCCGACCATCATGCTTTCGCGCGCGCCCTGCATCATCGACGGGAAAGTGCAGGCCAGGCATGTGGATCTGCGGCCGTACATTTTATTCGGTGAAAAAACGGTGGTGGTTCCGGGAGGATTGACGCGCGTCGCGCTCAAGAAGGGCTCGCTGGTGGTGAATTCGTCGCAGGGCGGCGGCAGCAAGGACACGTGGGTGCTGCACTAATGCTTTCCCGCGTCGCAGAGAGTCTGTATTGGATGAGCCGCTACCTGGAGCGCGCCGAGCACACCGCACGCGTCGTCAAGGTGCAGTTGAATCTGATGCTGGAGCGCGAAACCGAGGAGGACGACCGGCACTGGATGCGGACGCTGAAATCGCTGGCGATCGACACCGCGGGCGTCGAGCCGGGCGAGGCGCAGGCCATGGCCAAGTCCCTGATTCATTCCACGGCGAGCCGGTCCTCGATTGTCACCTGCATCAACGCGGCGCGCGAAAATGCCCGCCAGGTGCGCGAACAGATCAGCTCCGAGATGTGGGAGCAGTTGAATCGCATGTTCCACGAAGTGAAGCGCGGCGAATCCGACGAGGCATTCGACGATAGCGATTTTCTGCAGGCGATCAAGGATAGCATCCATCAGTTTCAGGGCATCACCGATTCCACCATGACGCACGGCGAGGGCTGGCAGTTTATTCAGGCCGGGCGCGCGCTGGAACGCGTTTCCGCGCTATCCACGCTGCTGAGCGTGCATTTCCGCGAGTTTTATGGGGTGGCGTCGGAACCGGAGCCGCTCGAATGGATCGGTCTGCTGCGTTCCTGCACGGCGTTCGAGGCGTATTGCAAGGCTTATACCGCGGACCTGCGGCCGGAACGCATCGCCGAATTCCTGGTGTTGAGCCCCAGTTTTCCGCATTCCATCCGGTTTTCCTGCGACGCGTTCGAGACCGCGCTCAAGCAGATCGGCGCGGAGGTTTCGAGCAAGCGGTCGGCGCGCGTCGAGCGCATCGCGGGGCGCTTGCAGGCGACGCTCGCCTTCGGCCAGATCGACGAGATCATGAACGCGGGTCTGCACTCGTACTTGGAGACGGTGTTGCGGCAATGCTCGCAGGCGCATAGCGCGCTGTATCAGACCTATATCACGTACCCAATCGAGGCGGCGCTTCAGGCGTCCTGAGCCATGTTTTATTCCATCCGGCACCTTACCCAATTCCGTTACGATTCCCCCGTTAGCGAAAGCCAGATGGAGCTACGGATGCATCCGCGCACGGAGGGTCCGCAGCGCTGCCTGTCGTTCAACCTGTCGGTGGATCCGCGCGCGATGGTGTTTCAGTATCGCGATTATCTGGGCAACAGCGTGCATCATTTCGATGTTCCAGGAAAGCACATTCTGCTGCGGATCGTCGCCGAATCGCTGGTGGAAGTGCAGGCGGTTCCGGATCCCCCGAAGCAGCTGGGCGCGGACGCCTGGGAACAGATCGACGCTCTGGCGGCCACCGGCGATTACTGGGAAATGCTTGCGCCCAGCCAGTTTGCGCAGCCAACCCCGGCGCTGTTAGAACTGGCCGGGGAACTGGCGGTGACGCGCCGCGACGATCCGCTGTCGTTCCTGCGCGAGTTAAACGAGAGCCTGTTCAACTGGTTCGATTACGTGCCGAAGGCGACGCGTGTCGATTCGCCCATCGACCACGCGATCGAGACGCGCCGGGGAGTCTGCCAGGATTTCGCGCACGTCATGACGGCACTGGTGCGGCACGTGAAGATCCCGTGCCGCTATGTCAGCGGGTATCTGTATCCGTTGGCGGATCATCCCGACCGTTCCTCAGAAGGCGCGTCGCATGCCTGGGTGGAGGCGCTTTTGCCGGGGCTCGGCTGGGTGGGTTTCGACCCGACCAACAATCTGCTGGCCGGCGATCGCCACATTCGCACGGCCATCGGACGCGACTATGCCGACGTGCCTCCTACGCGAGGCATCTTCAAAGGGAAAGCGTCGAGCGAGCTGAAAGTGGCCGTCCGCGTCGCGCCGTCCGACGCTCCACCTCCGCCCGAGGTTGAATTGAACATACCCCCGCAATGGGAACCGGTGGCCGAAGCCGAGCCGTTCGAGGCGCAGCAGCAGCAGCAGCAACAGCAACAATAGCGGCGGGAAAGAAACAATTCTGGTAGCTGATTAACGAGTGCCCCCTCTCCCGTCACGCCGCGGCTTAAAAAAAATCGATTCGCTCTTGAATCGGGAGGAGCTTTTTCGTATAGTTACCTATTCTCCTCCATGATTGCGGAAGTTTGGCCCCCTCGTGCGGCGGCTCTTGGCCACAGTATTGGCTGGGAACATAAAGGACACACAAAATGAATCAACCATATACTTCGCGGGTCACGATGTTTCGGGCGGTGAAACTCATCGCAGGAGTTTGGCTTGCGGCGATTGTGTTCGGCGCGGCCGCGCTCGCGCAGTCTTCCACGGCGGGCGCGGTCGTCGGGACCGTCACTGACGCCACCAGCGCTTCGGTCCCTGCGGCGGTGGTAGAACTGCTGAACACCGATACAAACTCGGTGACCTCGGCCAAGACCAACGACGCTGGCGAGTATACCTTTCCCAACGTGACTCCGGGCAAATACCGGGTGACCGTGAAGCACAGCGGATTCAAGCCCACATCGGTGGCGGATTTGACCGTCGAGGTGAATCGCAGCTACTCGGTGCCCGTCCGCCTGGAGGTAGGAACGGATACCCAGGTGGTGGAAGTCCAGGCCACGGCCTCGGTCCAATTGCAGACCACCGATTCGCAGATCGGCAATTCGGTGTCGTCCGATGCGATCATGCGCCTGCCCACTCTGCAGCGTAATGCCACGGAACTGCTGGGACTCCAGCCCGGCGCGGTGCCGGTGGGCAACGGCATTCAGATGCGGGTTTCCGGCGCCATTGACGATCAAAACACGGTGACCATTGACGGCATCGATGTGACGCAGAACATCATCGCCACGGGAACATCGATTCCCACCGGCACGGACAGCGTGGAGGAGCTTCGCGTCACCACGGCGAATCCCAACGCCAACTTCGACCGCGCATCGGGCGCGCAAATGACGTTGCAGGGCCGCCACGGGACGAACCAGTTTCACGGCACGTTCTACGAGTACTTCCAGAATTCGGCGTTAAATGCCAACACATGGGACAGCAACCGCGCCGGCTTGAAGAAGCCTGCGATCAAGGACAATCGCTACGGTACGAGCCTGGGGGGGCCGATTAAAAAAGACAAAACCTTTATCTTCGGCAACTTCGAGGAGCGCCGTTACGACGCCGTTTCCCAAATCACCCGAACCGTTCCCACCGCCACGCTGCGCCAGGGCATTATCCGTTTCCGCGACCCCAGCGGGAACATCGACAGCTTTAATCTGGCCACGGCCGCGGTCTGCGGCGCGAACGGCAGTTCCGCCTGCGACCCGCGTGGTCTGGGCATGAGCCCCGCGGTGGCGGCACAGTTCGCGCTGATGCCGCTGCCGAACTTCGGCGGCGTGGGAGACGGGCTGAACACCAGCGGGTTTACGGCGAATATTCCTACTCCTATCCAAAGCGATTTCGGCGTGGTGCGGCTGGATCACTATATCAACAGCAAGTTGACGTTCAATGGAAGCTACACAGTCTACAAGGTGACGCAGATCGGCTCGGGTGATGTTTCGATTTTGAATGGTAACGCCATCTCCGCCGTGTCCTCCCCTGAGTACGCCTCGGTGCTGTCGGCCTCGTTGACGTACACGATCTCCCCGACGCTGGTCAACGTCTTCCGCTTTGGTTTTGTGCGCGACGATAATATCAACCAGGCCACATCGCCGACTCTGGGAGCGGCGAAGCTGAACGTTCCCGGCTCGCAGACGCCGGCGGGCAACGTCGCTCTTCTGATCGGCAGCGGAGTAAGTTCGTTCATCGATTCGCCCATCGACATGGATACGCAGCGCGCGCGCTACCAGGCCAGTTACGCCGACAGTTTCCAGTGGATCGACGATGTTTCCAAAATCTGGGGCAAACACACGATCCAGTTCGGCGGGAACATCAACAAAATTCCGTTCACGCATGTGCGCGCCGATAAAGTTGTCGGGTCGCTTACGTCGATCGTGGCGACGGTGGACTCCGCGGCATTCGCGCAGATTCCCAGCGTGGATGCGCCGCAGACGTGCGGCGGCGCGGTGACGTCCAACTGCATTACGGCGGCAAACGCCACCAACTGGAACCGGTATTACGCGTCCCTGTTGGGCATCGTGGACAACATCGGCGTGCTCGCGACGCGCAACTCGGCGTTGCAGCCGAATCCGCTGGGTACCCCGCTGATCAGCCGCACCAACCAGTACGGCACGTACATGTATCTGCAGGATTCCTGGAAGATCAAGCCGAATCTGACCTTAAGCTACGGATTGTCCTACGGTTGGCAGACCTCGCCGACGGAGGCAAATCAGCAGCAGACCATCATGATCGACACGTCCACCGGCCAGCCGATCGTGGCGGCGCAATACATGAACGCCAAACTGCAGGCGGCGCTGGCTGGACAGGTTTACAACCCCACGGGCGGGTTTGTTCCGGTCGCGCAGGCGCACCGCCCGCTGTACAACGTCGACTACGGCGATCTGGCGCCACGCGTCAGCCTCGCCTGGAGCCCCAACGCCCAAAGCGGTTTCCTGAGCAAGGCCCTGGGCACCAACAAATCAGTCATCCGGGGCGGGTACGCGATTGTGTACGATCGCTCCAATACCGTGCAGTCGGTGGAGATCCCGATTCTTGGCGTGGGCTTCGATCAGAATATTTCCATCAACGGACCGCAATGCAACGCGACGGGCGCGGGCGGAGCGGGATGTCTGCCGGGCAACGCGAATCCCGCGGCGTCGTTCTTCCGGGTGGGCGTCGACGGCACGCTGCCGCTGCCGGTGGCGACCGCCGCCACCTCGCCGGTAACTCCCAGTCCGCAAAGCGAAGTGCTCTCCTTCCAGCTCGATCCGAACATGAAGGTCGGCCGCAGTCACAACGTCGATTTCAGCATCCAGCGCGAACTCGCGGGCGGCTTCGTGGTGGAAGCGGCCTACATCGGGCGTTTCGCGCGGCGGCTGCCGCAGGCCATCAACCTGAATCAGGATCCGTATATGTTCGTGGACCAAGCCTCCAAACAGAGTTTTGCCCAGGCATTTGACGCGGTTGCCACCGCGCTTCGCAACGGCCAGGCCGCGCCGACCGAGGCATGGTTCGAGAATCAGTTCCCGGGCCTTGCGTCGCTAAAAGGCGCCGCCAGCGCAACAGCCTACATCGTTTCCCAAAACGCCGCCAATATCAAGAACGGCAATCTGAGCCAGATCTTCTTCAATATGGGCAATTACCGGCGGGCCCTGGGGCTGACGCCGTACAGTAACGATCAGGCGCAGATGGAATTCATGCGCACTTCCATCGGCGAATCCAACTACAATGCCGCCGCGTTGAGCGTCAACCGCCGCGAATCGCACGGCCTCACGCTGGGGGCGAACTATACGTTCTCCCGGGCCCTGGACAACAACCTGTCCAACCAGAACAACGCCGGCTTTTATGGCAACAACTTCTTCCCTGGCGTAGACTACGGCCCGTCGAACTACGACCGCACGCACGTTTTCAATGCCTACGCCGTCTACGATATCCCCACCGGGGAAGGGCACCGCCTCAGTGGCAACGGAGCGGTAAACCGGGTGATCGGCGGCTGGTACATTTCCGGCATCGGGCAGATGTGGTCGGGATTGCCGCTGGTGGCATCCCAGGGGACATCCGCTTATGGCGCGGGTTTGATCATCACTCCCCAAACGGCGGAAATCGGAACCAACGGTATTCCGAACACCGGGTTGAACAGCGGGGTCGCCTCCTGCACCAATGGCGTGGCGGCCGCCGGGGCAGGCTCGGGCTCGGGGCTGAACATCTTCTCGAATCCGTGCGCCGCCTACGCCAACTTCCGCCCCATCCTGCTTGCCAGCGATAACCGGACTGGCCGCGCCAATCCGTTCCGCGGGTTGCCGTTCAGCAACATGGATATGAGCCTGGGCAAGAACACGGCCGTCACGGAGCGGATAAACCTCCGCTTTTCGGCTGACTTTTTCAACCTGTTCAACCACACGAACTTCGCCAACCCGGGCACCAGCCTCCAGAATCCGGGCGGCTTCGGCGTCATTACGAATAGCTTCACGCCTCCTAACCGGGTAAACGGAGCACGAGGGGTGGAACTGGGTCTGCGCGTCGTCTTCTAGCACGGGCGCGTTAAGCTGGAGGAATGACCGCCAGCCCGCCTATCCGCAAGGGGCTCCCTCTTTTGGGAGTGCTTCCGTGGTTTCGTAGGAATGCTCCGGAGTTTTTGAGGAGCACCGCCCGGGAATACGGGGACCTGGTGCATTACCGCCTGGGCCCTCAGGCCGTGTATCTGGTGAGCAAACCGGAATGGATCCGCGACATTCTGGTGACGCATCAGACCAACTTCGCCAAGAGCCGTTTTCTGGAACGCGCCAAGGTGCTGCTGGGGGAAGGGCTGCTCACCAGCGAGGGCGAGCTGCACCGCCGGCAGCGCCGCCTGGTACAGCCGGCGTTTCATCGCGACCGCCTGATCGGCTACGCCTCGGCCATGGTGGATTGCGCGGCGCATACGCGGGAAACCTGGACAGACGGCGCTACGCTGGACATGTCCAAGGAGATGATGCGGCTGACGCTCGCCGTGGTGGCCAAGACGCTCTTCAGCGCCGATGTCACGGGCGAGGCGGAGAACATCGGCAAGGCTCTGGAGCGGGCGATGAAGATGTTCGACCGCATCTTTCTTCCATTTAATCAGTTGCTCGAAAAACTGCCGCTGCCCTGGGTGCGCGA
>JBBIVT010000038.1:0-31824 GCA_037439565.1 Acidobacteriota bacterium
CTACACTGTCTCCTATGTTCCGATTTCTTCCGCTGCTCGCCTGCGGCCTGGCCGCGGCGCAATCGCCCGACTGGCGCGCTATCAATGAGGAGACGCTGCGGCATTACCGCGCATTGGTGCAGATCGATTCCACCGACCCGCCGGGCAATGAAACCAAGGTCGCCGAGTATGTAAAAAAGGTGCTCGACGCGGAAGGGATTCCGGCGGTGATCGCCGCCAGGGATCCCGCGCGCGGCAACATCATCGCGCGGCTGAAGGGCAACGGGTCGAAGAAGCCCCTGCTGATCATGGGGCATCTGGATACGGTGAAGGTGGACCCGGCGAAGTGGACGTTTCCGCCGTTCAGCGCTACGCTCAACGGCGGGTACATTTACGGGCGCGGCACGCTCGACGACAAGGACAACCTCACCGCCAGCATGATGACCATGGTGCTGCTGAAACGCGCCAAAGTACCTCTCGACCGCGACGTGATCTTCGTGGCCGAGGCGGGCGAGGAAGCCGCGACGAAGTTCGGTATCGGGTATCTGGTAGAGGAACATTGGAACGAAATCGAGGCTGAAATCTGCCTGGCCGAGGGAGGCCTGATCAGCCGCAAAGCGGGCCAGGTCCGCTACGCGCTGATCCAGACGGCGGAAAAACTGCCGCAGGGCGTGCGTCTGATTGCCCATGGACCCGCCGGGCACGGGTCGCGTCCGCTGCGGACCAACGCCGTGGTGCATCTGTCCCGCGCCGTGGAAAAGATCGCGATGTGGGATCCGCCGATGCGCTTCAACGACACGACGCGCTACTATTTCGAAAAGATCGGCACGGTGAGCACGCCGGAGGAAGCGGCGCGCTACAACGGGCTGTTCGATCCGGCGAAAGCGCCCGCGATCCGCGAATATCTGGCGGAGCATGAGCCCGGCCATTATTCCATGTTGCACACGTCGGTTTCGCCGAACATGATCAGCGCGGGCTATCAGGTGAACGTGATTCCTTCGCAAGCGGAGGCGACGCTTGACGTGCGCGCCCTGCCCGACGAGAATATGCCGGCGTTCCTGGACATGATGCGCAAGTTGATCAACGATCCGCAGGTGGAAGTGGTCTCCGACGATCGCAACCGGCGTCCGGCCGCGCCGCCGTCGCGCATCGATTCCGCGGCGTTTCACATGATCGAGACGGCGAATCAGAAGGTCTACGGCGTCATCACGATTCCGCAGATGAGCACCGGCGCAACCGACATGGCGATGCTGCGCGCCAAGGGCGTTCAGTGCTATGGCATCGGTCCAATGGTGGACGAAGAGGACGCGCCCAAGGGATTCGGCGCGCATAGCGACCAGGAGCGTTTGCTGGAGGATGCGCTCTATAAATTTGTCCGGTTCAACTGGGAAGCGGTGAATGCGATGGCGAAGGCGCAATAGACGCCCCCGCGGGTCACCACTTCCTGTCTTTGAATTCCGGCCATTGTTTGACGATTGTGCCGACCACCAGGTGCCCCACGCGCCAGGCCGCTTCGAGGGCGGCGTAGTAGCCTGTGTATGCGCCGATTTTGTTCTGAGCCAGACTCTCCGCCGCGGTGCGGCCCGGAACCGGCTGATCGAAATCGCTGGCCGTGCGCAACACCATCACCCGGCTCAGATCCACGCGGCCGGCTTTGGCGAGGAACGTCAGCGATTGCATGGTGCCCGTGTCCTCCATCGCCGTGGTGACGTAGTTGCCCTTTCCTTCGGTGTGATACTTCACCCAATCGTTGGCCCAGTCGCTCAGCAGTTTTCCATGCCAGAAAGTGCTGCTGGAGAGAGTGTCGCCTTTCAGGACGAAGGGCGCGCGGCGGGCATTGGGTGAGGCGAAATGCTCGCGCTCGGCTCGCATTTTGCCGTCATCGGGCAGTTCGACATGTTCCGTCGAATGAAAGGCCCAATCGACGATCACCGGATTCAGGTGATAGCACTCGCCATTGTCCGGGCCACGCGGCATTTCGTAAGGAACCGATTTTCGCAGCGGCACGAAGCCCGTCTTCCATCCGGACGGAATTTCCCTGGCGTCGATCTCGTGGGCAAGATCTCCGTCGACGACGTACTCCGCCCACACCGCGGAGCCGAGCGTCGCGTCCGCCGGATCGACGCCGGCGATTCCCGCCACCAGCCAGTAGGCCTTGGTCAAATCGAAACGCGGGTCCAGGCCCAGCGCCATGATGGTCGACGCCGCCTTCGCGGTGCCGACGCCCGTCAGGACACCCAGCACGCCATCCTTGTTCATGCGCAGATCGTGATAGCCCTGCGGGAAGGAAATCACGCGGTCGAGCCTGTCGCGCTCCACCCAATATTGATACTCGCCCGGCTGATCGCCCGTGTCCGCGCCCCGCTCGAACATCGCCACGACGACGACTTTGACCGGGACCGGCTGGGCGCAGGCGAACGTGGAAAGGAACAACGCGAGGGTGTAGCGCATTCCCAGAATCTTAGCGCATACTACGGAAATGAAGCTTTCGCGGCGCAAGTGGCTGGCGCAGACACCTCTTCTCGGCGTGGCGGCGGCGCAGAGTTCGAGCGCGGCCAAGCCGAACATCATCGTCATCATCTCCGATCAGTTCCGCGCGGATTGCATCGGCGCGATGGGGCTGAATCCCATGGGACTGACGCCGAACCTGGATCAGATGGCGGCGGAGGGGTGCCTGTTCCGCTCGGCTTTCGCCAATCAGCCGGTTTGCGCGCCTGCACGAGCGTGTATGTTCACGGGGCAGTATCCGTCACGGCATGGCGTGTATCGCAACGGGCCGGGCCTGCGCGAGGATGCGGTGACGCTGGCGGGAACACTGCATCAGTCGGGCTATTCCACCAATTACATCGGCAAGTGGCATCTGATGCCGGGCGAGGGCTTGACCGTGGAACAGAGGCGCGGCTGGGTGCCTCCGCGGTATCGCGGCGGTTTTTCCGGTCTATGGGAAGCGGCCAACGAACTGGAATTCACCTCTCACGCCTATGAGGGCGATCTGTATGACAACGATGGCAAGGCGATCCATTTCTCCGGCCAGTACCGCGCGGACTTTCTAACGGACCGCGCGAAGCGATTCCTGCGCTCGGCCAAGGGGCCGTTCTTCCTCACGCTGTCGTACCTGGAAGTACATCACCAAAACGACAAGGATACGTACGATCCGCCGAAGGAGTTGATCGGCCGGTATCCGAATCCGTTCATTCCGCAGGATCTGCGCCCTTTGCCGGGCTCCTGGCCCAGCCAACTCTCCGATTACTTCGCCTGCGCCACCAAGATGGACGCCGAGGTTGGCGAGATCCGCAGAACGCTGGCGGAAACGGGGCTCGACCGGAATACGATCGTCGTGTTTCTCAGCGATCATGGCTGCCATTTCAAGACGCGCAACAACGAGTACAAGCGCAGCCCTCATGACAGCTCGATTCACATTCCGCTGGTGATTTGCGGCCCGGGATTCAACCGTTCGATGCAGATCCGTGAGCTCGTCAGCCAGGTGGACCTGATGCCGACGCTGCTGGAGGCCGCGGGAGCGCCCATTCCGGCTACGGTGCAAGGGCACAGCATGCTGCCGTTGCTCGACCGCAAACCGTGGCGGAATGAAGTGCATTTCGAAATGTCGGAGTTCGTCACCGGGCGGGGGCTGCGGACGCCTCAATACACCTACGCGGCGGCGGCGCCCAAAACGCGGGAGTGGAAAATCGTCCCTTCGGCGGACCGCTACGTGGAATATGCGGTCTACGATCTCTACGCCGACCCGTTCCAGCACGTAAATCTGGCGGGAAGGGCAACGCACAAGGCCGTCGCGGACGAGTTGCGCGACCGCCTGCTTACGCGCATCCGCGAAGCGAGCGGCGCGACGCCCACGATCGATCCCGCGTGGTTCCCGTATCCTTAGACCGTCGCGGGAGCCGGATGCGACCACGGAGCCCGATACGTGCGCGCCAGCAGGCGGTTGGCTTCCTCGTCGCCCACCACGCGTTGATTTGCGGCGTCCCAGGTGAGCGTCCGGCCGAGTTTCAGGGCGATGTTCGCCAGAATACAGCTCGCCGTGGAAATGTGAGCCTGCTCGATGTCGGCGACGGGACGCGACCGGTTATCGATGGCGTTCAAGAAATCGCGCATGTGCGCGCGCACCGCGGGCGCGACATGCCGTTCCAGATCCTTTTCGGTGCGATCTTCCGGATACTGCTCGAATTCGTAGGTCACATCCTTGTGAATGGGCGCGCCCTTTTCGGGGATGAAGTCGTAGCCGTACACGCTCACCTTCAGCGTGCCCTTGTCGCCGTAAAAGATCGAGCCCCAGGAATATTTCTCGTCCGGCGCGGAGCCCCAACTGCGCTGGTTCCAGTTGCATTGAATATCGCCGTAGTCGAACGTGGCGGTCTGCGTGTCCGGGATGTTCGCCTTGCTCGCCTTGTCGACGAGAATTCCTCCGGCCGAGGAAATTCGCCTGGGCCAGCCAAGCTCCAGCATCCAGCGCGTCATGTCGAACATGTGGATGCACATGTCGCCCATGATGCCGTTGCCGTATTCCATGAACGCGCGCCAGCTTCGCGGATGCGTCAGAGCGCAGTACGGACGCATGGGCGCGGGCCCGGTCCACATTTCGTAATCCAGATTTGGCGGAGGCGCCGTATCGGGCGGATTCGCCGTCGCCCGCATGTGGTAGTAGCAGCACATGTCCACCTGGGCGATCTTGCCGAGCATCCCCGTTTTGATAAACCGGTCGCGAGCCTCCACGATGTGAGGCGTGGAGCGCCGCTGCGTGCCGGCCTGCACGACGCGTCCGTATTTGCGGGCCGCGGCCACCATCGCCTGCCCTTCCACGATGTCGACGCTGATCGGCTTCTGCACCCACACGTCGACGCCGGACTTCACCGCGGCGATCATCGGCAGCGCGTGCCAGTGGTCCGGCGTGGCGATCAGAACGAGGTCCAGATCCTTCTGCCCCAGCATCTCCCGGTAGTCGGAAAACGTGCGCGGCTTCTTGCGCGACGCCTGCCGCGTGGAAACGATCTCCGCCGCTTCCGCCACCATCTTGCTGTCGACATCGCACAGCGAGACCACATTCACGGGCGAGACTTGAATCAGGCGAAGCAGGTCGCTTTTTCCATACCATCCTGCGCCAATCAGGCCTACGCGGCGCACTTTATCGTCGGCGAACGCAATCGCGGAGCCGGCGGCGCCCAGGGCCATTCCAGCTTTAAGGAGATCACGGCGGGTCATTCGAATGAGTCTATCACGCCGTATTTAGTACAATCGCGGTTTGCCACTCCGAGTGAACAATGAACCGATCGCGGACGACCTCCTCCGCGAGGAATACCGCACCCTGCGCCTGCGCATGATCGACGTGATGCCGGAGGAAGATCCCGGCGTCATTGACGCGCGAGCCCGGGAATGGGCGAGGGACAACGTGATCGAAAGGGTGCTGCTGCGGCAGGCCGCTCTGGCCGACCCGGAGCCCGTCCCACCAGCGGTGATCGAGAATGCCGGCGAACGCGCCGCCAGCGTGGAACTTCAGTACCGCATCGAGCGCCTGGCGATCCGCCACGCGGGGCGCATCTCCTCGCCGCGCAACAAGGATGTGGTGGATTACTACCGCCATCACCGCGACGCCATGACGATTCCCGAAGCGGTTCGCGCCGCGCACATCCTCAAGAACATCGACGAAAAGACCACGGAGCCAGACGCGCTGGCGGCGATCCGTTCGGCCGAGGAACGTTTGAAGGCAGGGGAAGCGTTCGAGACGATCGCCGATGAGTCGTCAGATTGTCCGGGGGCGGGCGGTGACCTGGGCTGGTTCCCTCGCGGCCAGATGGTGCCGGAATTCGATGCCGTGGTGTTCTCGATGAAGCCGGGCGAGATCAGCCCCGTGTTCCGGACGCCGTTCGGGTTTCACATCGCCAAAGTACTGGCACGTTCGGAGGAGCGCGTGGCCACGTTTGAGGAGGCGCGTCCACAGATCGAGAGGCACTTGCTGGCGGAGAAGCATCAAAAGGCGCTGGAACGGTTTTGCGACTATCTGCGGGTGCGCGCCGTGGTGGAGGATTCGTGAAGCGCGAGTTCGAGCTGTTCGCCGCCAAAAAGAGCGGCCCGCATCCCTGCTGCGCGCCGACCATCCATCGCGCCCAGCTTTTGAAACTGCCTGCGAACCCGTTTGAGCGTGTGGCCAGCGGATCGACCGAAGGCATGGTCCAGCTGGACGGCGGGGCATTTCTGATGGGCACCAATTCGGACGAAGGATTTGCCAAGGACGGAGAGGGTCCGGTCCGCGAAGTCACGATAAATTCCTTTTACATGGACGCCGCTCCGGTGACCAACGCGCAATTCGCCGAATTTCAACGCGCCACCGGCTACGCCACCGAGGCAGAACGCTTCGGATGGTCCTTCGTGTTTCAAGGCCACATCCCGGACGAGCGCCGGGCGGAACTGGTGGAGGATACGGTGCTCGCCGTGCCGTGGTGGTGCAAAGTGCACGGCGCGGATTGGCGCCATCCGGAGGGTCCGGACTCCGACGCCGCATCGCGCGAGGAGCATCCGGTGACCCATGTCTCATGGAACGATGCCCTGGAGTACGCGAAGTGGGCGGGCAAGCGTCTGCCCACCGAAGCCGAGTGGGAATACGCCGCGCGCGGAGGCTTGGAACAAAAGCGCTACGCCTGGGGCGACGATCTGCTGCCGGAAGGCCGTCACTTCTGCAATATTTTCCAGGGCGAATTTCCCGGCCATGATACGGCCGAGGATGGGTACGCCGGCACGTGCCCGGTGAGGGCGTTTCCGGCCAATGGGTACGGCCTCTATTCGATGGCTGGGAATTGCTGGGAATGGATTGCCGACTGGTTCCACCCGTCGTTTCACCTGGTGGGGCCGCGGGTGAATCCCACCGGCCCGCAGGAAGGGAAAACCCGCGTGATGCGGGGCGGCTCCTATCTGTGCCACGAGTCGTACTGCAACCGTTATCGCGTGGCGGCGCGCACATCGAACACGCCAGACAGCTCCACCACGAACATCGGATTCCGCTGCGCGCGGGATATCGCTACTTAAACGTGCCTTTTTGCCGGGCGGCGTCGATCAGCGTCGGATAGAACTGCACGAACGTGGATTCCACGGCCCCATGAAGCTGGTGGCAGGAGTAGCAATTCGCTGAGGCCGGAATCAGCTTCGCCGTATCGGCTTTGCCGAAGCCGAAAAATCCCCAGCCTCCCTTGAAGCGCGAGGAATCCTTCACGTGAATCTCCACGGCGGAGAGTCCGGCCTGGACGTGTCCGCCCGTATTGATCGAGACGTGGCTATCCGACGCTCGAATTTCCAGCACCAGCACGGTCTTTTCCGGCCAGGAGCCGGTTTTCAGGAATGCCTTGTATGCGTCCGGCGACGCGAAGACGTTGTCGAAATTCGGATGGTCCTGCGCGGTGGGCTGCGCATACGTCATACCGAGGCCGGAGCTCAAAAAAATCCATTCGCGATAATTCGCCGGCAGGCGCATCGAACCGTCGGCCGTGTACTGCGCGTCTTGCGCGCCGGCCAGCGCCGCAAGGAGAAGAAGGATCGCGATTTTCATGACTTTTTTAAACGACGCTTTGGCTTCTCAATGGTTCCGCGGCAGTTTGTTGTCCCGCAGGAGCAGGGCGTGAGTTCCTTCAGATCGGAAAAGTTATAATCGATCGTCAATTCCTCGCCTTTTTTGATCTCGCGCAGGCTCATATAAAGGACGTGGCCCTTCATCACGCGGCTGATCAGGTTCGGCTCGCAGCTATGGTTGATGATCTCCGCGCCGCTGCCGCCGCGCGCGCCGTCCAGCGTCCAATAATTGTCCACCGCGAACAGGTATGTGTACTTGCCGCTCTCGATCGCCGCCGCCTGCTTGCGGTTCAGGCGCATGCCGGTGTATTCGATGACCTTGCGGTTGGCGGGGATTCGCTCCTGGGCGTACACGCCGTAACGATGAATTCTGGACGGCTGGATACGAATGTCGAAACATGCGTAGCGGGGATCGATGCGGGGCGCGCGAACGGGTGTCATGGTGAGCGGTTCTCAAAATTGTAGCGTATGCGCCGTCTTCGATACACTCAGGGGACACAAGCGGAATCGCCTATGTTCTCCTCCCGGCTCGACTGGAGCCTTCCCACAAACCGGCTTTCTGCGCTTTTGAAAACAAAGACGCACGTTCTCGATTTGACCGAATCGAATCCGACGCGCGCGGGGTTCAAGTATCCGGCGGAAGCGATCCTTGGCGGGCTGGCGGACGCGCATTCGATTGAGTACGATCCGCAGCCGCGCGGGCTGTTGGCGGCCCGTGAGGCCGTTTCGCGGTATTACAGAGAAGTCCCGCCGTCGCGAATTCTGCTGACGGCGTCCACCAGCGAAGCCTACGCTTATCTGTTCAAACTGCTGTGCGATCCCGGAGACGAAATTCTTTCGCCGAGGCCGTCCTATCCCCTATTCGAGTTTCTGGCCGGCTTGGAATCGGTGCAGGTGAAGCAGTATCCGCTTCGGTACGACGGCGCGTGGCATATCGACTTCGACGCGCTGCGGCAAGCGATTACGCCGCGGACGCGCGCCGTCGTGGTGGTGAATCCGAACAATCCCACCGGTTCCTTCCTGAAGCGCGAGGAATGGGCGCGCCTTGAAGAGTTCGGCCTTCCGATTCTCTCCGACGAAGTGTTTTGCGATTACGCATTTTCCTCCGATCCGTCGCGCGTGCGGACGCTTACGGGCGCAAACAACGTCCTCACGTTTTCGATGAGCGGCCTTTCGAAGATCGCCGGCTTGCCGCAAATGAAGCTCGGTTGGATCGCCGCTAGCGGGCCGGGGCATGAAGAGGCGCTCGAACGGCTGGAGTTGATCGCCGACACGTATTTATCCGTGGCGACGCCCGTGCAGATCGCGCTGCCGCGCATTCTTGAGGCATCCGCCGCCGTCCGCGAGCAGATCGCTGCGCGGACGCGCGCGAATCTCGAAGCCCTGAAGCCCGCCTGTCCGCTGCACGTGGAGGGAGGATGGTACGCCATCCTCCAAGTCCCACGCACGAAGAGCGAAGAGGAGTGGGCCATTGAACTGCTCGATCGCCGCGATGTCCTCGTTCAGCCGGGATTCTACTTTGATTTCGAATCCGAGGCATTCCTGGTGCTGAGCCTGCTCACCGAGCCGGCGGTCTTTCAGGAAGGGCTGAGGCGCATTCTCGAGGAGATCGGTTAGAATCACAACTTATGCCCAAAAAACGCATTGCTCTCGGACTGTTCGCGCTCGCGCTCTTGCTGGGGCAGACATCGCAGATCACCGCGCAGAAGAAATTCGCGCTGACCATCGACAACATCATGCGGGGGCCGGAGTTGTACGGCAACCAACCCGCCTCGCCCCGCTGGTCCTACGACGGCCAAAAAGTCTATTTCCAGTGGAAGCAGGCGAATGAGCCTCGCATCAAGCCGGATGACACGTATGTGGTGAATCGCGACGGATCGGGACTGCGCAAGTTGAGCGAAGAGGAGGCCAGGAATCTGCCTCCGGCGACCGGCAGCCGGACGAAGGATCGCTCGAAGATCGCCTATGCAGAGAACGGCGACATTTTCGTCTACGACCTTGCCGCTGGTACGAAGCATCAGCTCACGAAGACGTCAGAGGCGGAGACGAATCCACGCTTCACGTCCGACGAAAAGCGCGTGACGTTCATGCGAGGCGGGAACCTGTACGCCATCTCGATGGAGAACGGAATGCTGGAGCAGTTGACGGACATTCGCGAAGCTGCGCCGGCAGGCGCGCCCGCCACCGGGGCAGCGGGCGGACGTGGAGCCGGGGGAGGACGCGGCGGGCGCGGCGGCGGCGCGGCGGCCGAAACAAAGGGCACGGATAGCCAGGAATTTTTGAAGAAGCAGGAGCTCGAACTGCTAGGCGTGGTAAAGGAGCGCGCGGAGGCTCGCAAGGAAGCAGAGGAGAGGCGCAAGAAGAACGAGGGGCCGCAGCGAAAGCCCTTCCAATTGCAGGCCCGGCAGACCGTGGGACGGCTGGAATTGTGTCCAGATGGCAAGTGCGTCCTCGCGATGGTGACGGAGACCGCCGCCGGCGTGAAGAACGAAAACGTGCCGAATTACGTTACGGAGTCCGCCTATACGGAAGACATCACCGGCCGATCCGACGTGGGCGAGCCGCAGAACAAGCAGCGCGCGGCGATTCTGGACGTCGCGACGGGCGATGTGAAGTGGATCGACGCGGGCCTCGGCGAGCGTGACGTGCAGGTGCAGATGCCGGTGTTCAATGAAGCAGGGACGAAAGCGTACCTGATGGCTCGCGCCGCCGATAACAAGGACCGCTGGATCCTCGCGCTTGACGTCGCCACAGGTAAAGCCCGCGTGCTGTTCACTGAACACGACGACGCCTGGATCAACGGCGGCGGAGGCGGCGGATTCGGGGGCGGAGGCGGCGCCGGGTGGATGAAAAATAGCGATGAGATCTATTTCACCAGCGAAAAGGACGGCTACGCGAATCTGTTCAAGGTCTCCTACAGCGGCGGCGATCCGAAGCCGGTTGTGGCAGGAAAATTCGAGGTGAGCGGCGTGGAGCTGTCAAGGGACGGCAACACGTTCTTCTTCACGTCGAGTGAGGTGAGCCCGTTCGACAGGCACTTCTATTCGGTGAGCGCCGACGGGGGCGCACGCAAGCAGTGGACCAGGGAAGCCGGGAATCATCGCGTAACGCTGTCGCCCGACGAGAAGGAGATGGCCGATATTTACTCCTACACCAACAAGCCTCCGGAGTTGTTCATCGAGGGGAAAAAAGTCACCAGTTCGCCCGCGCCGGAATTTGCCGACTACAAATGGCTGGATTTGCCGATCGTTGAAATACCCGCGCGCGACGGCGTGAAGGTTCCGGCGCAGCTTTACAAGCCGGCGAATTTCAAAAAAGGCGGTCCGGCCGTAATCTTCGTGCACGGGGCGGGCTATCTGCAGAACGTGCATCACTGGTGGTCGCAATACGAGCGCGAGTACATGTTCAATCACTTCCTGATGGAGCACGGCTACCTGGTGCTCAACGTCGATTACCGCGGCTCGGCTGGCTACGGCCGGGATTGGCGTACGGCGATCTACCGGCACATGGGCGGCAAGGATCTGGAGGATCACGTGGACGCCGCGAAGTTCATCGTCGCGCAGTACGGCGTGGACCCGAAGCGGATCGGCCTCTACGGCGGCAGCTATGGCGGCTTCATCACGCTCATGGCGATGTTCACCGCGCCCGATACCTTCGCCGCCGGCGCGGCGCTGCGTCCGGTCACCGATTGGGCGCACTACAACAACGGCTACACCTCGAATATTTTGAATCTGCCGCAGAAGGACGAAGACGCGTACAGGAAGTCCTCGCCGATTTATTTCGCCGAAGGGCTGAAAGGCGCGCTGCTGATCTGCCACGGCATGGTGGATACCAACGTGTTCTTTCAGGACTCGGTCCGGCTGGCGCAAAGGCTCATTGAGCTGCACAAGGAAAACTGGTCCATCGCTCCGTATCCGGTGGAGGATCACGGCTTCGTACAGCCTTCCAGTTGGGCCGACGAGTACAAACGGATTTACGGCCTTTTCGAGGCCAACCTTAAGGCAAAATGAGGGGAATGCCCGATTTCTTGCCCGGGGCCGGCGTCGTAGACTCAATCCATGCCGGCATGCGCGCGTTGTGGGGGACGAATCTGTAAGGGCGAGACGACGTGCTTCAACTGTCAGATGCCCGTTGAGGACGTCAAAAGCAGCCGGGAACTCGCGCTGGGACGATTCCGCCTGGTGTTGGACATCCTGTTCTATCTGTTCCTCGGCCTCACCATCGCGTCCCTGTTCATCGATATCGGGGCGAAGACCGCGATGTGCGGCGCGGCCACATTCGTGCTCCGTCTGGTCCGAATGTCGGCGACAGAGATGTCCGAGTCGAAGAGCTAATCTTCCGGCGGCTCTCTCCTATTTCACGAATTTATAAATGGTCGTGGCCTTGTAGTACTGGCCAGGCTTTAGTACGGTGGACGGAAAATCCGGCTTATTCGGGGAATCGGGGAAATGCTGGGTTTCCAGGCATAGCGCGGAGCGGCGCTGATAAATCCGGCCGCCCTTCCCTTTGATGGTCCCGTCCAGAAAATTGCCGGTGTAAAACTGGACGCCCGGCTGCGTGGTCCAGACCTCCATCACGCGGCCGGATACCGGCTCCTCGACGCGCGCCGCGAGGCTTAGCTCCGAGCCTTTCTTATTCAGCACCCAATTGTGGTCGTAGCCTTTGCCGAGCTTCAGTTGCTCGTCGTTATTGCCGATGCGCGCGCCGATGGCCGCCGGCTTCTGGAAATCGAACGGGGTTCCCGCCACCCTTTGCAGCACGCCGGTGGGGATCAGGCCGCTATCGACCGGCGTGAAGCGGTCGGCATTCAGGGTGAGGATGTGGCCCAAAATATCGCCGCTGCCTCTCAGGTTGAAATAGGAATGATTCGTCAAATTGACCACGGTGTCTTTGTCGGTGGTGGCCTCGTAGTCGATCTTCAACTCATTGGCGTCGGTCAGGCGATACGTCACGACCGCTTTCAGGTTGCCGGGATAACCCTCCTCGCCGTCCTTGCTCAGATAGGTGAGTTCAAGGCCGCCGCCGGGCAATTCGCGGGGCGTCCATAGGACCTTATCGAAGCCGCGCGGGCCGCCGTGCAGGGAGTTGTCTCCGTCATTTTTCGGAACTTTATACAGGACGCCGTCGAGAGTGAACTGCGCGTGGCCGATGCGGTTCGCGTAGCGGCCCACCAGCGCGCCAAAGAACGGATTGTCGGCCAGATAACCGTCGAGCGAATCGAACCCGAGCACTACGTCGCCCATCGCGCCGGTCTTGTCGGGAGTCTTCAAGGAGACGACACGGCCTCCATACGTGATGATGCGCGCCTCCATGCCGCCCGGATTGGTCAGCGTGAAAATCTTCACCGGAGCGCCCTCCTTCGTCTTTCCAAACTCCGCCGAGGTCAGCTTGGCCGCGGCGTCGACTCCCGCAGCGCAGGCGATCATGGCAAACGCAACCCATTTTTTGTCCATAGAACGTATTATCTTCTAAGAGGCGCTGAAAAGCCGCCGAGGAGTCGAGGCTTCGAACGATCGATATGGCGAAACAACGTGTCAGTCCCCCTTCTTCAGCGGCGCTCACCCGCCGCGGATTCACCGCTCTTGCCGCTTCCGGTTTCGCGTTCGCGCAAACGCCCGCGCCGAATCCGAACACCGCCGAACAACGCCGCGGCACCATGCCGGAGGTCGCTCCGTTCGAAGGAACTCTGACGTTCACCCGAGCGGACGTCGCGCCGAAAGTGAAGCCGTTTCCGATGACGCAGGTGCGCCTGCTCGCGTCTCCGTTCCAGGACGCGGCGGACGCCAATCGCGCCTATATGGACCGCTTGGGCGAGGATCGCCTGGTCCACAATTTCCGCCTGAACGCGGGACTTCCCTCCTCCGCCGCACCTTTGGGAGGCTGGGAGCGATACTCGGGACCGAACAGTGAGCTGCGAGGCCATTTCACCGGCCACTATTTGTCGGCCTGCGCGCTGGCGCACGCCTCGACCGGCGATGCGAGCATCAAAGCCAAGGGCGACGCGATGGTGGCGGATCTGGCGAAATGCCAGGCCAACCTGTCGGGCGGCTATTTGAGCGCGTTTCCCACCGAGTGGTTTGACCGGCTCGACGCGCGCAAGCCTGTCTGGGCGCCTTTTTACACGTATCACAAGATCATGGCGGGCATGCTCGACATGCACACGCTCGCCGGGAACAAGCAGGCGCTGGAAGTCGCGCAAGGCATGGCGAGCTGGGCGGACACGTACACGGCGTCCAAAACCGGAGCGCACATGCAGGACATTCTGAACACCGAATTCGGCGGTATGAACGAGGTTCTCTATAACCTGGCCGCCGTGACGGGCGACGACCGCTGGGCGCGGGTCGGGGACCGGTTCACCAAGAAGATCTTTTTCAACCCGCTGGCGCTGCGGCGCGACGAACTGCGCGGCCTGCACGTGAATACGCATATCCCGCAGGTGATCGGCGCGGCGCGCCGCTACGAAATGTCCGGTGACATGCGTTTCCACGACGTGGCGGATTATTTCTGGCATGAGGTGGTGGAGGCGAGGACGTACGTCACGGGAGGCACCAGCAACGGCGAAGGATGGCTCACGCCGCCGCGCATGCTGGCGGCGGAGCTGAAGCGCGATATTTCCACGGCCGAGTGCTGCTGCGCGTACAACATGATGAAGCTGACGCGCCAGCTTTACTCCTGGACTGGCGATCCCCGCTACTTCGATTACTACGAGCGGGCGATGTTCAACCATCGCCTGGGCACGATTCGCACCGACACCGGCGCAACGCAGTATTATCTTTCGCTCACGCCGGGCGCGTGGAAGACGTTCAACTCCGAGGATCAGTCGTTCTGGTGCTGCACTGGCACGGGCGTGGAGGAATATTCCAAGCTCAACGACAGCATCTATTGGCATGACGACCGCGGCGTGTACGTGAACCTGTTCCTGGCATCGGAATTGAACTGGGCAGAACGGGGCTTCCGGCTGAAACAAGTCACGGCGTTTCCCGACGCCGCCAGCACCGCCCTGCACATTTCGGTGGACAAACCCGTGCAGCTCTCCCTGCGCCTGCGCATTCCGGAGTGGCTGAACGGCGGTTCCGTGAAGATCAACGGCAAGCGCACCGACGCGATGGCGAGCCCGGGCAGCTACCTCACGATCGACCGCGTGTGGAAAACCGGCGATCGCGTGGAAATGGATCTGCCGATGCAGATTCGCATCGAAGCGATGCCGGACGATCCGCAGATGCGAGCCGTTCTCTACGGCCCCATCGTGCTGGCGGGCGACCTGGGAACAAAGGGCCTGCGTCCGAACTGGATCACCGGCGTCAGCGTGCCTCAGATGCGCCTGGCGGGAGCCGTCAATATTCCGAAGTTTGCGGAAAATATCGTGCCGGGCGGAAAACCGCTGGAATTTCAGATGGGCGCGGCGGCGCTGATGCCCCTAAATCGCATCTTCGACCGCCGCTATACGGTGTATTGGCGGACGGCCTGACTACTTCCAATGGCCTTCGCGAAACGCGTACTGGCTGCCCTTGCGGTTCCAGCTCGGCTTGATGTAGCGAGCCTTGGGGCGCGGCGCTTTTTCCCAACGCCCCGCGTGCCACACGTGCCGCCCGCCTTCGTAACCCCAATAGCCGTCGATCCACACGTCGGCGGGCTCCGGCGGCAGGCCTCGCATCTCCTCAATGGCGGGCGGCGGAGGCACCGGCGCGTAATACGCGATCTTCGTCCGTGCGCATCCGGCGATCGACAGCGCGAGAAACGATAGCAGCAACAATCTCTTCATCATTTGATTTTACTGAACCTGTTCACTGGGCGACGTGGAAGGAGATCCTCGAACCGTCCGCGCCGCCGGTGAACACACGCTCGGTTGCTTTCACGAAGTCCGAGGATAGAGCCTTCGGGATCTCCATGAACGTTTGCGGATTGCGGTCCGTCAGCGGGAACCACGAGCTTTGAATCTGCACCATGATGCGGTGCCCTTCGCGGAACGTATGCGCGATGTCCGGCAGTTGGAAGGAGATGCGGTCCGGTTTGTTGGGCTCAAACGGCACGGGCTTCTCAAAGCTCCGGCGGAATTTGCCGCGGAACGGCTCGCCGCGGATCAACTGTTGATAGCCTCCCATCGGGATGCCGTTGGCGTTGACGGTGGACGCGGGCGCGGCCGGAGCGCCGGGCGTGGGCGCGGGGGCGTCGTAGTTGGGATAATCGCCCGGATACACGTCGATGATCTTGACGTCGAAATCGGAGTCCGTGCCGGAGGTGGAAACCTTCAGGTCCACCGCGATGGACCCGAAAATCGTCACGTCATGATCGAGCGGCTCGGTCTTATAAACCAGCACATCCGGACGTCCGGCGGCGAACCGCTGATCCTCCGTCATATAGGAATTGAGCACTGTCGTGGGAACCACATGGCCGATGTAGGGGACCGGCTTGTTTGGATCGGAGAGGTATTCGTCGAACGCCGCCGCGGAGGGCTGGGTCCAGGACAATTTCCCTTTCGCGTCCAGGAACATGGTGGCGGGCGAGGATTCCTTCGGCGGCCACGTGTCGAACCGCCGCCATTGATTAAGGCCGGTTTGAAAGAGGTAAGCCTTGGGGAACTTTCCATCGCCGCGCCCTTTCAAGTGATACAGGAAGAAGGGAAACTCGATCTTCTCCCGGTAAAACTGCGCGGTGTTGGAGCCGAACGTCACGTTGCCGAGCCGGTCTCCGCTGCCGCGCGAAAAGCCGCCGTGATTCCAGGGACCCATCACCAGCATGTTGGTTTGCGGCGGACCGTGCTTCTCCATGAAATCGAACTGGCGCAGCAGACCCTGCGGATCCTCGGTGTCATACCAGCCGCCCACCAGCATCACCGCGGGCTTGATGTTCTTCAAATATTTCCAGATCGCGCGCGATTGCCAGGTTTCGTCATACGTCGTATGGCCGATGTTCATGAGCCACAGCGGCTGCTTGCCCTTGAAATATTTTTCGTCGGCGTTCGAGAGGCCGCCCATGTTGAGGAAGAATTCGTAGCCATCGGGCGTGCCCCAATCGAGAGGCGTGGGCGCGGGGGGAGGCGGCGCGGGCTCGCCTTCCCGCAGCCGGAATCCCTGGTAAAAACGAAACCGGTGATTCAGCATGAACGCGCCGTTGTGATACACGTCGTCGCCCATGAAGTAATCGGTCACCGGAGCTTGCGGGGCGACGGCCACCAGAGCCGGATGCGCGTCGATCATTCCGGCGGAAACATAAAAGCCGGGCTGCGAAATGCCCCACATGCCGGCCTTGCCCGTATTTCCGGGGACGTGCTTGATAAGCCACTCGACCGTGTCGTAGGTGTCCGACGCCTCGTCCACATCCTTCGGGCCCTTGTTGGGATTATGAGGGCGAATCAGCACGTATTCGCCTTCGCTCATGAACCGCCCGCGCACGTCCTGATAAACGAAGATGAACTTTTCGCGCGCGAACAGTTCCGACGGGCCGAGGTTCGCGCGAAACTTGTCGGCTCCATACGGCGCGACGTTGTAGCCGGTGCGCTGCATCATGATGGGGTACGTCTTGCCGTCGGAAAACACGTCTTTCGGGATGTAAACCGACGTGAACAGCTTCTTGCCGTCGCGCATCGGGATGCGATATTCGAATTTGGAGTAATTCTCGCGAACGTATTGCGCGTTGACTGCGCCTGCTGCCGGCGCAGCGTTTTGCGCGGACACGGCGGCAGCGGTGAAGAGAACCCAAAGAACCATTTTGCGCATGATCTATTCCGGCCTCCCCGCATTGGGCGCGTGTAACTCGTACCCCTTGGGCGGCTCGCCGCCCGCCAGATACCGCACGAAATAATCCCAGCGCCGCCGAACCATGTACGGTTCGTTGCCGAAGCCGTGGTTGCGATTCGGCAGCAGCAGCAGATCAAAATCCTTGTTCGCCTTGATCAATTCATTCACCACCAGCAGGGTGTTGTAAGGAGGCACGTTGTTATCCATCGTGCCGTGCGCCAGCAACAGCTTCCCTTTCAGATTTTTGGCGAAGTTCTGATTGGCCTGACTGTCGTAATTGTCGCCGCCGCTCGATTTTTTCTCCAGCAGGCCCTGCCATTTTTCCGCCCAATCGTCCTCGTATTCGCGATTGTCATGATTGCCTGCCTCGGAGATGCCGACCTTAAAGAAATCCGGGAAACGGAACATCGCGCCCGCCGCCGCATAGCCTCCGCCGGAGTGCCCATAAATGCCCGCGCGATCAATATCGATCCAAGCATAGCGGCGCGCCAGTTCCTTCATGCCCGCGACCTGATCGGGCAAGGTGTTGTCGCCCATGTCCCCGTAATACGCCTCGTGAAATTTCTTGGAGCGCCACGGCGTGCCCATGCCGTCGATCTCCACGACGATGAATCCGAGCTCGGCCAGCGCCTGCGCATCGCCTCGCGCGGCCGAGAAGCTGCGAGTGCCCACGCTGCCCGTCTGCGGACCCGGATAGATATGATTCACGATCGGATATTTCTTCGAGGCGTCGAAGTTCGCCGGCTTGAACATCAGGCCGTACAGATCGGTCTGCCCGTCGCGAGCCTTTACCGTGAAAGGAACCGGAGGCTTCCATCCCGCCGCCAGCAGCTTCGAGATGTCGGCGCGCTCCAGCGGCGCGATCATCCGGCCTGTGTTGTCCCGCAGCACGGTAACCTGCGGCGTGTCCGGAGTCGAAAAGGTATCGACGAAGTATTTTCCGTCGGGCGACAGCGTTACCTCGTGGTTGGCGTTTTCGGGCGTCAGCAACGCCAGCGCCTTTCCGTCGAATCCGATGCGGTAGAGATGGCTGAAGTACGGATCGCGGCCCTTTTCGCGGCCCACGCCGAGGAAGAATATCGTGCGCGTCTTCTCGTCCACGCTCAGCACCTGGGTCACGTTGCCTTCGCCTGCCGTGATGCGGTTCTTCACCTTGCCCGTCGCCGCATCGCAAAGATACAGATGCCCCCAGTTGTCGCGCTCGGAAAACCAGAGGATCTCGTTCGAGGCGGGCAGATAGCGCCAGTTCACCCGGCCGTTGCCCGATTCGAAGAACGTCTCGACGGTTTCCTGGAACACATCGCGCACCTCGCCCGTCGCGGCGCCGGCGATGCGCATCGTCTCCTCGCGATGGCCGCGCGACGTGGATACAAACGCCAGATGCGTGGAATCGGCGCTCCATTCGACGTCGGCCCACTCGCCGCCGCGGCAGGCGATGTGGTCGCACAACGTCGAACGGTGCTGGTCGGGAGGCATTTTCAGCCGCGTGACCTTGGCGCTGTCCACGTCGACGATCACGCGCTCGATCATCGGCACGTGCTCGTCGCCGGGCAGGGGATATTTCCACGCCTTCAACTCCGGATGGCCCACCCTGGTGCTGACCAGGTACATTTCGCCCACCTGGCGCTGATCCTGTTGAAACGTCGCGATCTTTTTCGAATCGGGCGACCACACGGCAATCGCACGGTCGCTGTTGGTCCAACCCGCGTTGTCGGTCGCGTAGCCGTAGTCTTTCACGCCGTCGAACGTGAGCTGCGTCTCCCTATTCGTTGCCGCGTCGCGCACCCACAGGTTCCAGTCCTTGATGAAGGCGGTGCGCTTCTTGTCCGGCGATGGCACATCGTTGCGGGCGGCCATTCCGCCGCGGCCTCCGCGCCCTCTGCCCCCTCCGTCCGGCGCAGCGCCAAGGGAGACGCACTCGCTGCCCGCCGAGTCGCATTTCCATCGCTTCCCGGCCGCGGCAAACAGAATCGAGCCGTCCGAGATCTCGATTTCCTGGAACGGCAGCCCGTGCGGCGTGATCGCCGTGCCCGACGCCTTGGACAACGCCGAAGCCAGATTGGCGTGATCGAACGCGGGAAGCCGCCTGCCGCGCTGCGGATCCACGATGACGAACTCCGCCCCATCGGCCACGGTGTTGCGATACCAGAAGCGCCCGTCGGGGAGCCAGTTCGGCCTCACCGTGTTGCCGAACACCAGCGGAGTGGTGTTGTAGGCCATGAACTTTTCGGCCTGGGCGTAATCGGCGGCGGTATAGATACGTTGCGCGCTAGCCGCGAGGGCAAGGGAAAACAGGAAATACTTGTGCATGGCAAAACCTCTACTTTAGCGTGCTTGCCTGCGAGTTCCCATACAAGACGCCGTTGAACAGCAGCTTCAATGTGGCGTGCGGCCTGCCCCGAAAGGTTACTTCCGGCGCTCTTACAGGTTTCGTAAGGTAATTTTGCCATGACCCAACGCGGCGGAGGCCGGCGTGGTCCGGGCGCCGGGGTTTCTCACGAAGTCCTTCTTTTAAAGCAGCCCGACGCGCGTTTCCAGGGCGACAAAGCCCGGTTCGGCGCGGATGCCGTCGAAAATCGGATCGTACTTCAGATACATGATCTGCCCTTCGTGGGCGGCGGCCGACTTTTCCAGATAGGAAATCGCGCGCGCCGGTTCGTGGAGCGCCGCGTATCCCATCGCCAATTGATACGGCGATTCAAATCCGGTGGCCATGGAGGCCATCTTCTGAAGATATTCCCGCGCCTGCGCCTGGTCTCCACGGCAGGCCGACCCCAGCGCCAGCAAAAACGTAGTGAAGGGGATTTGCGCCTTGCGCGCGCACCATTCCGACTCGGAAACAGCGGTCGCGCAATCCCTGTTCAGCGCAGCGATCAGCGCCACGAATGAGTGCGCGTCAAGCTGCTCCGGGTTGACTTCGATCATGGTCCGCAGTACCCGGTTGGCGTCGCCGTATCTGCGCTCCAGATAATAGGCGAGCATCTCGTTGAAGCGGCCGGACGGATTCATGGGATCAGCCTCGTTGCCGAGGCGGAACTGATCCTGGGCCTCCCGAAAGCGGCCGCGCGTGGCCAGCGCCCAGCCGTATTGAATGTGGACCCGCGGAGGATTGCCATGCTCCAGCGCGAAACGGTATTCGCGGTCGGCGCGGGGCCAATCCCAGTCGTAGATATAAGCAATATTGCCGAGGAATCCGTGAGCTTCGGCGCAATCGGGGTCGATCTTCAGCGCTTCGTCGAGCGCCTTGCGAAGCTCCGCCAGTCCCGCATCGGGAGCCGTCAGCGTCAGGTGAATCAGGCTGTTCTGCACCCGCGCGAGACACAGGTACGCGAGCAAATATCCGGGATCCTTTGCGGCGGAAGCCCGGCATAAATTCAAAGCCTGGGTATAAGCTTCGGGGGTATGGCGCGAATACTCGTAATTGCCCCGAAGGTATAGCTCCATGGCCTCGGGATTCGTGGTGGAACGCGCGGCCGGCCGCGCCGCGGCTTGTCCCCCGCCCCGGACCATGTCCGCGATGGAACGGGCGAGCTGCTCCTTTAACACCATCACATCCGCGGAGCGGCCTTCGAACGACTTCGACCAGATGTGATAGCCGTCCGAGGTCCGGTTCATTTGCGCCGTGACGCGAACGCGGTCGCCCGATTTTTCGACGCTTCCTTCCAGCGCCGCGGCCACGTTCAACCGGCGTCCCACCTCGCGGACATCCACCCCCTTGCCCTTGAACTGATAGGCCGAGGTCCGCGCCACCACTCGCAGGTCGGGCCACTGCGCCAGGTCGTTGGTCAACTCCTCTGTGAATCCGTCCGCCAGGTACTCATTGCCGGGATCGGGAGACAGGTTTTGAAACGGAAGGACGACCAGAGAGTCGATCGGCTTCCGCGCCGCCTTCCATGCCCCGAATCCGGCGGCGGCGAGGATGATCCCGGCCGTCACCGCGATGGGAACCCAGCGCCACGGCGAGGCGCGCCGCGGCTCGGCGGCTTGCTGCTGAATCTTGAATTCCACGGCATAGCCCCGCGGCGGCAATTCGATGGACACCCCGCCTTTCAGGCCCTCCACCGCGTAATGCTCCTTCAGTTTGGCGCGGAGCCGGCTGATCTCCGACCGGATGGTGGAATCAATCCGCGGGTCGAACGACGGCGTTTTGCCGAACACATCGAGGCCGATGCCGTATTCGCTGATTTCCGAGCCGTCCAGTGTGCGATCCGCCAGATAACGCAGCAACCGGGCCCGGCGCGGAGAACCGGCGAATCCCGGGGCGGACAGGAGGGCGTCCAACTCGGCGCGGATCGCGGCGAGATCCGAGTCTGAAAAAGCGGGTCGCATCTCCGCTCGGGAAAGTCTATCACAGTCAAAAGAAAGGCATGCAACGTTGCAAACCTATTGAGGCTTCCGTTTCCAGCAGCCCTGGCGCAGAATCACTTCCTAAGAGCGTAACGGGCAGTCAAATTCTGACGGGAGAGGAAGGAAAGATGGAGACGAGAAAGTACACGAAGTGGGCGTATTCCGGCGCTCTGGGCGCTTCTCTTGTCCTGTCCATGGCCGGCGCGGCGTGGTCCCAAGTACCCGGGTTTACCATTTCCACGATCGCCGGAACCGGTCAGGCTGGCGACTCCGGTAATGGAGGTCCGGCCATCAAGGCCAAACTGAATGACCCGCGCGGCATCGTGACCGATCCGGCCGGCAACGTGTATTTTTGCGACCGTTTGAACAACCTGGTCCAGAAGATCGATACCAACGGAATCCTCACAACGATCGCGGGAACCGGGGTGGCCGGTTACAACGGGGACAATATCCCCGGGACCGAAGCTCAGTTGAACCACCCGTGGCGCGTGACCATCGATCCCGCAGGCAATCTCTACATCGCCGATGCGGCGAACGACCGCATTCGAAAACTTGCGTTGAACGGTGTCATCACCACAGTGGTGGGCACGGGCCAGCCGGGCTACTCCGGCGACGGCGGGCAGGCGCTGGCCGCAACGCTTCGGATTCCGGAGCAGGCGGAACTGGACGTGTTCGGGAATATGTTCATCGCGGACAGCGGCAATAACGTGATCCGGAAGGTCAGCCCCAGCGGGGTCATCACCACCGTTGCTGGAAATGGATTTGGCGCGTCCACTGGAAACGCCAATGGCGAGGGAGGGGGGTATTCCGGGGACGGCGGACCGGCCACCAGCGCGGAACTGAACCTCCCGATCAGCCTTGCCGTGGACCCATCCGGCAATCTCTGGATTTCGGACCAGGGCAACAACGTGATTCGCTATGTCAACGCCTCGACCGGCATCATCACCACCGTTGCTGGCATTTATAACAATTACAACTACACGGGCGATGGCGGCCCCGCAGCTGAGGCCACGTTTTATAGCCCCGCCGGAATCGCGCTGGACGCCGCCGGCAATCTTTATGTCACCGACGCCGGCAACAATGCGCTACGCGTGCTGTTGACCAACGGCAATATCGCGACGGTGGCCGGGAACGGAAAGATGGGATACATGGGGGATGGCGGTCCGGCGACCAGCGCCGAGATGAACTCTTTGCGGCAAGTGGCGGTGGGCACGTTCGGCGATATCTACATCGCCGATTCTTTCAATCACGCGATTCGCAAGCTGACGCCGAACAGTACAACGGTCGGCCTGATGACCAACGCGTTCGGAAACTTCAGGCTCCTGGCGCCGAATACCTGGGCGATTGTGAAGGGAACGGAACTGGCCCCGCCCGGCGATGCCCGCGCGTGGAAGGCCTCGGACTTTGTGAATGGCCAGATGCCCACCTCGCTCGACGGCGTGAGCGTAACCGTGAACGGCCAGAGCGCCTATGTATACTACATCAGCCCGGCACAGGTGAATATCCTGACGCCGCCCAACGTGACGGCGGGCATCGCGCAGGTCCAGGTGAACAATAACGGCGTCAAGAGTTCCCCGGCGTCCATCGTGCTGCAGCAGTATTCGCTGTCCTTCTTCATTTTTGGCGCGGGACCCTACGCGGCCGCCACTCACCTGTCCGGGAGCCTGATCGGACCCGCCAGCCTCTATTCCGGACTGACAACGCCCGCGCAGCGCGGCGAAACGATTGTCCTGTACGGCAACGGCTTCGGCGCGACATCATCTCAGGTGGTGGCGGGATCCGAGGCCCAGTCCGGTTCTCTGCCAACGCTACCCGTCGCCACCATCGGAGGAGCGCAGGCCACGGTGGAATTCGCCGGCCTGGTGTCGCCGGGCCTTT
Organism: Acidobacteriota bacterium; assembly: GCA_037439565.1. Taxonomy (GTDB): domain Bacteria; phylum Acidobacteriota; class Terriglobia; order Bryobacterales; family Bryobacteraceae; genus Palsa-187. Next base: position 23,514 of record JBBIVT010000038.1, read on the forward strand.
ACCAGTTCAACGTGGTGGTTCCCGCGTCCGCGCCCAGCGGCGACAACGCGTTAGTGGCCACTTACAACGGCCTGAGCACGCAGCCCGGCGTGATGCTGACGGTGCAATAGGGGACGCGGTCCTAGGCTGCTGCGCAATCCCGTCTCGTCAGATCTCCGGGTAAAATTCGAAAAACGCGTCCAGGGACTGCTCCAACTGGGCGCGAATTTCTTTTTCGCCGCCGTCGATCAGATGCATCGTGACGTGTGCCGTCTTGCCGTTCTTCAGCTTAATTTCCGCCTCGCCGACGCCATCGATTTCATCGGCCGGCAGCAGCCGCATGCCGTATACCAGCGCGAGTTTCGCCATGCTACTGCTTGTTCATCACGAACGTCAGGTCGAAATCGCCCTGCGGCGCGGAGATGTTGAGCATCTGCGTAAGCACTTTGCCGTCGTCGGAAAGGGAATACTTGGCCACCAGCTTCACCTGCGCGCCGCCCGCGTCCAGGTTGCTGTTCACCACCAGCACCTTGCCGTCCCAGTTGGCTTTGCTCTTCACCTCGTTGCCTTGCATGCTATTGGTGGTTTCCGCGCCGTCGGTGGAGTACTTTGCCGTCGAGGTCTGTTCACCCTGGGCGCCGTCCTGCGTGGTTTCGATCACCAGTTCGGGATCGCTGTGTTTGATCTTGGAAACCAGCGAATTCGGCGGAGGCAGCGGCCCGAAGACGCTTTTATCCGCGTCCAGTTTCCAGGTGCCGGAAAAATCGGGTTTATCTCCGGCCACCGCCATTGTGGAGGCTGCCGCGATCACTAGCAGGGTGCTCATCAGCGTCTTCATTTGTTGTCTCCTGAAAAAAATCTACTGCTTATCGAAAACCAGTGTAATATCAAATTCGCCTTGCGGGGCGATCAGGTGGTTATTGATGGTTAATACCTTCCCGTCCGGGGAAAGGCTCCAAATCTCGTGAAACTTGATCTCCGTGCCCTGCATGTCCCGGACGCTGTCGATCACCAGCTTATCGCCATCCCACTTGGCCGAGCCTTTTGAGCCCTTATTTTCAGCCATTTTCCCGTCGGTCGTATATTTCAGCTCAGTGGTCGCCTCGCCCATCGCGCCTTTTTGATAGGTGGAGATCTGCAGCGAAGGATCGTTGTGATTGACGGTACGGGTCATCGCCTCGGGCTGCGGGACCGGGCCGTAGTCCGATTTGGAGAGGTTCAACTTCCAGACTCCAGTGAAATTCGCGGCCGGCTGGGCTTGCGCCGCCAGCAGGAACGACGCAATGGCGGCGGCGGTAATGAAACGGTTCTTCATCGTAGCGAATCCTTTACGAGTGAGATGCGCGCGGGTGAATTTAGTATACCAAGGGCTAAGATTTTTTAAGCCTTAGGGGGCTTGACAAAGCTACGTCTCTCATTAGAATAGGGATATTCTGCTTCTATGCCGAGCTGCGAACATAAACGCACAGAATTGATGATGCGGCGCGACGGGGTTGATTACATGCGTTGCCTGGACTGCGATCAGGTCTTTGAAGCCGAGGATCTGGAACAGATCCCCGCCTTCGACGACGATGTTATTGAAGAAGAAGCGCCTCGGCGGAAGCGGGCGTCTTAGCCAGTCCAGCCCTGGCCAGACGCGCGGTTTGGGTTCCCCATTTCGCGGCGAACGATAACTCCATCAGATAGTTCACCATCGTAATCAAAGGGACAAAGGCCATTAACGGCGTCAGAACAGCCGTCCAATGCTTCTCGCGGACCATCTCCCCGCCGATCGCGCAGACGGCCTTGGTCAACGTCCACACGTCGCCGGAGATGCCCGCCACCGTGCTCCTGCCTTGCTTCAGGCCTTCCAGATACTCGGCCGGTGTGCGGGCTCCCTCGACGACGGTGTAGGTTTTGCCGAGCGCGGCCAGCGTGTGGGCGTCGCTTCCTCCGGTCGCGGCGCGGTTGTGGCGCTCGGCAAACATCGCGGCATGGCGATTGGCAATCTCCAGCATCTGGCCGTTGCGCGTCTCGACAGCGGGAAAATTGCGGGAAAAATTCTCGAAATCCGCCTCGGCCCTCGGTCCGGTGAGGCCCGAAAATACATGGTTAATGCTGAACAGCAGCCCCCGCTCGTTCAAATATGCGATCAGACGGGGCAGATCGCTTCGCCTGCGTTGCAGCTCCGTATGATCGCGCTCCTCAATTCCGTAGACGCCCATGTGGAACTCGGTGCCGTGCCCGGTGGCGCAGGTCACTTCCTCGCTGAGGAAGAAATCCCGGTAGCGGCGCAGCGGCTCCACAGCGTCGATGGAGTCGTGATCGGTCACGGTCACAAAGTCCATCCCGCGCCGCTTCAGCGTTTCGTAGACCTGGTGCGGCTCGTTATAGCTTTCCCGGCAGATGCGCCGGAGAACGGGCACGGTGCACATCCCTGAGTGGCGCGTATGAACATGCAAGTCGCATTTCATGTCCTATTGTGATCCAGGGACTGTTACAGGACAGCGTCGGGGCGAACAAACATTTGTTACATGAAATGTTTTTTTCTCAGGGGCGCTAAAAAAGGGGACAGACTACTCTGTCCCCAAGGTCTTCAACGAGTACTTACGAATGCGCCTCGCGGAACCGCGCCGCGCCGTCTTTTCCCAGGTATTTTTCCTGCTGAGCGCGGCTCATCCTGGCCAGATCGACGACCACCAGCCCGTCGACGACGTCGGAAAACGCGCTGTCGACGTTGAATGCGAGCATCTCGCCGCCGCAGTTCAAATACTGCCGCAGCAGCACGGGAACGCCTTTTCCATCCGGCTCCATATCGGCCACGGCGTCGGACAGTTCCTCGACGTTTTCGAGCAGGCGGGCCAGGCGCAGCGGATCGCAGCCGCGCACGCGCGGCGCGCGGAACTCCCGTCGAGCCTCGACGCAGCGCGCCAGATCGTCGTTGCCGCAGCGCTCCCGCAGATAGGCGACGATCAGGGCGCGGGAGGCCTCGGAGTAGTCGCGGCTGATGCTGACCGGCCCAAACAGAATCCGGTAGCGGGGATTTCTGGCGACGTATCGCCCAATGCCCTTCCACAGCAGCAGGAGGGCGGAAAAGCTCTTTTGATACTCGCTCCGCACGAAGGACCGGCCGAGTTCGAGCGCCGGACTCATGCCTTCCAGCAGGCCTTCGCGAAATTTGAACAGCGTCCGCGTGTACAAATCCTTCGCGGAGTCCGTGCCGGCGAGCCGGTACGCCCCGGCAATCTCGTTGCTATCGGTGTTCCAGAGAAACAGGTGAAGATAATCGCGGTCGAAGCGGTCGATGTCGATGGAGCGCCCGGTCCCTTCCCCCGCCTGCCGGAACGTGATCTCGCGCAGCCGGCCGATTTCGCGCAGGCAGTTGGGAATCCGGCCGGCCTTGGCCGCATACACCTCGTATCCGCCGCTTTCGAGCAGCTTGCATTCGGCCGACAGCGAGGCGATCTCGTCGCTCAGAACCAGGGCCCGGACGGCGGGAATCACCGGCGCGGGTTTCAATCCCACGCGCCAGATCTTCCTCGGCTGGCGCTGGCGGACGTCCAGCAGATGGGTCCGCTGGCGCAGATAGTCGGTGGCTTCGCCCTCGGCCTTCAACCGGATCAGCGTCTGCGGCTTGATCGGCCGCCCGATGGATACCCGAATCGCGCCGCCGCGCTTGTTCGCCAGCTCACGCGGCAGCAGCATGGTGCGAAGGCGGGGGTGAATCAGTCCGGCCACCTGGAACATCGGGCTGTTGACGCCGTGGAAGAACATCGGCAACGAGGTTGCGCCGGTCATCTGAATCATGCGGGTGACCTTGGAGTCCCACTGGGGATCGGCGATTTCCAGCCTCGCCAGGTCGAGCGAGGAAACCTCACCGGCGGGAAAGACCACCAGCATGCCGCCGTTTTTCACCCAATCGATACTTTGCCGTAACGATTTCCAGTTCTCCCTGGCCGCACCGCCGAATGGATTCACCGGGAAGACGTACTGCCCCACCCCCGGAACGCCGGCGAGCAGCGAATTGGCCAGGAACTTCACGTCCGGCCGCACCCCCAGCAGCAATGAACCGAGAATCACGCCTTCGGCCAGACCGAACGGGTGATTGGCGACGGCCACCACCGGGCCCCGTTTCGGCACGCGGTGCAGATCGCAGGGATCGCACTGGCAGCGCAAATCGAGCTTTTCCAGTACCTTTTCAAACAGTTGCTGGCCCATGGGCCCCGCCGAAGCGCCGGTCCAGGCGGCGTCCAATTCCTGTGGCAACAAGAGCCTCTCCAAAAGCCAGCCAGCGGCAGGATTCAGGTGCGTGTCCGCGAACAGCGCGCGCGCGGCGTCGGAGACTGGATGGGCAGAGGTCATGGGAGTTCCTCGCAAAACAGAATAAGAAAGTTATGTTTCGAGGCAATGCCGAAACGAAGAACGTCCGATAAACCGCTTGGAAAGCCGGGCAGGCTCGTGAGATGCTCAAAATGGGAATGAGTTACGACGAAAAGAAGGAGCCGCTGCGGATCGTCTCGATCGGCGGAGGAACCGGGCTTTCGACGCTGCTCCGGGGCCTGAAACGGTATGCACGAATCGGCGCCGGAGCGGTGGAGATCACGGCCGTGGTGACCGTGACCGACGACGGAGGCAGTTCCGGACGCCTGCGCCGCGACTTCGACGTGCTTCCTCCGGGCGATATCCGCAACTGCATGGTGGCGCTGTCAGAAGACGAGGCGCTGTTGAGCAAGTTGTTTCAATACCGTTTTACGAACGGTGGAGGCCTGAAAGGTCACAGCTTCGGCAATCTTTTTCTCACCGCCATGACCCACTTAACGGGCGACTTCAACCAGGCCGTGCGATTCTCCGGCGAAGTTCTGGCCGTCCTGGGGAATATTTATCCGTCGACAGAAGCCAACGTGGTGATCGAAGCGACGCTCGCCAATGGACGGAAGGTGGCCGGAGAGACCCGCATCAGCCGCAGCCGGTCGCGGATCGAGAAAATCGAGATGCATCCCCGCCGGCCGAAGCCCCTGCCGGAGACGTTGGACGCCATCGCCAAAGCGGACCTGATCACGCTCGGCCCGGGCTCGCTGTTCACCAGCGTGATCCCCAATCTCCTGGTCGACGGCATTCCCAAGGCCATCGCCGAATCGGCCGCCACCAAAGCATATTTTTTGAACCTGATGTCGCAGCCGGGAGAAACCACCAACTTCCGCGCGTCCGATCACATCGCCGCGATCTACCGCCACGCAAAACGGCCGATCCTGGACGTGTGTGTGGTGAATTCGCATCCCATCCGCGGCAAAGTTCTGGACCGCTACGAGGCCAGAGCGGCAAAGCCGGTGGAAAACGACCTCGACAATCTGGAGAAGATGGGGCTTAAAGTGGTGGCGGCGGATCTTCTGAGGATGTACGGAAACCGGGTTCAGGAAAAAATCCGCCATGATAGCAGCGTGATCGCCGCCATCGCTTTGGAACTGGCGCGCAAGGCTCACAAGAGGAAATGGAAGAAAAAATGAATCACACCGTCGTCATTCTGGCCGCCGGATTGGGCACCCGCATGCGGTCCAAAAAGGCCAAGGTTCTGCATCGCGCCGGAGGATTGGCGCTGGTGGAACAGGTGGTGGCCGCCGCGCGAACGCTGGCGCCCTATGGCCGCATCGTGGTGGTGACCGGCCATCAGGCGGAAGAAGTGGAGGCGCTGCTCAAGCCGCTGGGCGTCGGATTCGCGCGCCAGAACGGGCAGAACGGCACGGGCCACGCCCTGGCATCCTGCCGCGAGGTTGTTCCATGCGACGGTCTGCTGACGGTTCTCTACGGCGATACGCCCCTGCTGACCGCGGCAACGCTCGCCCGCCTGCGCGATGTCCAAACCGATTCCGGCGCGGCGGCGACACTGATTACAACGACGCTTGAAGATCCCACCGGCTATGGCCGCATCCTGTGCCACGCCAACGGCGACGTCGCGGCCATCGTGGAGGAAAAGGCTTGCAGCCCGGAACAGCGGCAGATCAAAAGGATCAACTCCGGCATCTACTGCTTCGACGCTGAATTGCTGTGGAAGCACATCGGCGAGATCGAGCCGAATCCGGCGTCGGGCGAACTGTACCTCACCGACATGGCTGAGATTCTGGCGAGCCATGGCCATCGCGTCCGCCCGATGCAGGTGGAGGACGCCTCCGAGCTGCTGGGCATCAACACGCGCGTCGAGCTGGCCAACGCCGACCGCATCCTGCGCGCCCGCAAGAACGAGGAACTGATGCTTTCCGGCGTGACCATCGAGCGGCCGGAGACGGTGACGATCGACCCGCATGTGCAGGCCGGAACGGACACGATCATTGAGCCGTTCGCGCGCCTGCTGGGCGCAACCCGCATCGGCGAGGATTGCCGCATCGGCGCGGGGGCGATTTTGGAAAACGCGATTATCGGCGACGGCGTCATCGTGGCGCCGTACACGCTGATCGCCGATTCGCGCGTCGACAATGCCGCCCAGATTGGCCCGTTCGCCCGCCTACGGATGGACGCGCACGTCGGCGGCGACGCCCGCGTGGGCAATTTCGTCGAGCTCAAGAAAACGCACCTGGGTGACGGCGCGAAAAGCCAGCACCTGGCCTATCTGGGCGATTCCGAGATCGGCCCGCGAACCAACATCGGCGCGGGGACCATCACCTGCAATTACGATGGAGAGAAAAAGCACCGGACCTCGATCGGCGAAGGCGCCTTCGTGGGCAGCAATTCCACCCTGGTTGCGCCCGTCGAGATCGGCGCGGGCAGCTACATCGGCGCGGGCAGCGTCATCACGGACGCCGTTCCGGCGAAGTCACTGGCGCTCGGCCGCGCGCGGCAGGTGATCAAACCCGGCTGGAAGAAGAAAAAGTCCTGATTACTGCGTCTTTTTCTTCTGCTGGGGGACGCGGACGACGATCAACTCCGCGGTATCCCCATCGTCGGTGGTGACGTAGCGCACGGTCACCCGGACTTTCGCCTTCAGTTTGCCTTCGATTTTGGTGTCCGGCGTGACGCGAAAGACGCGCTTTTCCTTTTTGCCCAGCACAACCCGGGACACGGTGATTTTCTCCGCGGTGGTTTCAATGACCGTCCCGGCAAAAAATGCCTCCGGCTTGGATTCTTCAGCCTTCTTTTCCTGGGGATCCTGCGGACGGGCGACTGCCGTGTGTGGCGACATAGCCAGCCAGAGCGGGAGCATCCAGTAAACCGACGCGCGGAGCACTGTCATTAGAATACTTGAACTCGCTCCAGACTGTTTCCACTCGATGATGAAATTTTCTTAAAGCACCAGCACCGGATGGTACAGGTGAGGCAGGCGCGCCTCGCCAATAGCGATGAGGTCGCCCTGGGAATTCAACGCCTTGACGAACCGGCTCCCTGGCTCGGGGCGGAACGGCGAGACGCGAAAATCGCGGCCGTTGCGAATCTGGCCGGCGGTGATTGGGTCCACCATCTCGGCCGGAAATTCGGGCAAAAGCTCGGAGGCAGGCACCAGCGCCTCGCTCAGACGGCCCTCCGCGGCCAGCGCGGCGAGATGTTCCAGCGTCCGCGCCTCGCCGATTGTGAAATGGCCCGATGCAATGCGCCTCAGGCTTTTCAGATGCGCTCCGCAACCCAGAGCCTTCCCCGCGTCGTGCGCGATGCTGCGCAAGTAAGTGCCCGATGAGCAGCGCACGCGGACCGATACGTCGGGCCCATCGACGGACAGGATCGTCAACTCGTAGACATGCACCGGAACGGGTTTCAGGTCGACGGGCTGCTGCTTGCGCGCCAGCTCGTAAGCCGGCTTGCCGCCGATTTTCTTGGCCGAGACCGCCGGAGGCGTCTGCTCAAACTGGCCCCGCGAGCCATCCAGCGCCTTTTCGAGCGCCTCGCGATCCAGCGTCACCGCAATCCCGGGCGATGTGGGTTCCCCCTCGGCGTCGTAGGAATCCGTCGAGAAGCCGAAGTGAATCACGCCCTCGTAGATCTTGTCGTTGCGGGTGTAGAACTGCGCCAGCCGCGTGGCGCGCCCGATCACCAGCGGCAAGACTCCGGTCGCCGCCGGATCCAGCGTGCCCAAATGTCCTATCCTGCGCGTCCCCGCCAAGCGCCGCATTTTGGCGACCACGTCGTGCGAGGTCCAGCCTTGCGGCTTATCGACTACGATGACTCCATCCACTGCTTCTATTTTACGTGGTCGATCATCGCATCGAGGCGAACGTAGCTCGCTTCCATGCCCTTCTCCATGCCGCTTGCGAGCATCTGCGCGCGCGTTCCCTCGTCCGGCAGCGTCATGCGCATGGTCATCAATGTGCCGCCGCCATCCGTTTCGAAGAGGGTTTCCACGTGATTATCCGGAGTCTGCATGGGCAGAAAC
>JBBIVT010000038.1:31924-33254 GCA_037439565.1 Acidobacteriota bacterium
GGGGGGACGGGACGATGCGGCGTTTCGCATGGCGGTTCCGATTGCCGTCCGGCACGCTAAAACATTTTGAATCTCTTCTGTTTTTGACCCCTTTTCCGCGTACAATGGAAAAAGGTGCAACGGGAACCTTGAGCCAGCTCTTTCTGGAAGTTAACTTCTGGGAGCTCGTGAGGACCTCCGGGCCGGTCACGCTGGGCGTGCTGGGAACCCTGGTGATTTGCTCACTTGCCTCCTGGACCATTATTTTTTCGAAGTGGAGCGCGTTCCGGCGCGCCCGCAATGCCAATCTGAGGTTCCTGCGGGCCTTCCGCAAGTCGGCGCGCCTGGACGCCGTGGCCGCGGCGACGGAGCAGTTTCGCGCCGCGCCGCTGGTGGTGGTGTTCGATTTCGGCTACAGCGAAGTCTCGCGCCAGATGGCCGCCAGCCGCAGCATCCATAACAAACTGGCGCTGGAGCGGACGCTCGAAATCGGCATGAGCGAGGAAATCACCCGTCTGGAGCAGAGCATGAACTGGCTGGCGACCATCGCCACCGTTTCGCCGTTCATCGGCCTGTTCGGCACGGTATTCGGCATCATCGACGCATTTCAACAACTCGCGCTGGAAGGCTCGGCCAGCATGCGGACCGTTGCGCCGGGCATCGCTTCGGCGCTGATCACCACCGGCGTCGGCCTGTTCGCGGCGATTCCGGCGGCCGTGTTCTACAACTATTTCCACAACGCGGTGAAGGAGATGGGCGCGCGGATGGAGGATTTCTCCCTGGAATTCCTCAATTTGACCGAAAGGAATTTCGAGGAGCCGAGATAAACCAGGTATGGCGTTCTCTGCGGGCGAATCGAACGGCAGATCGCGCGGGCGCAAGCGCTTCCGCGGCTCCGGCAGCGCATTGTCGGAAATCAACATCATCCCGCTGGTGGACGTGGTGCTGGTGCTGCTGATTATCTTCATGCTCACCGCGCACGTGATGGATTACGGGCTGCAAGTGGATGTGCCAAAGGTGAAGATCACGAAGGAATCGCCGGACATTCTGCCGGTGATCACCATCTCGCGGGATCAAACGCTGCACCTGAACGAAAAAGTGGTCAATATTCACGACCTACCGGCGCAGCTCGCTCTGCGCTTTAAGGACCAGAAGACCGTCTATGTGGCGTCCGACGGAGCCATCCGATGGGATGTGCTGGCGCAGGTTCTGGCGGAGCTTTCGGCGGCGCAGATCACGCCGCGCATGGTCACCAAGCCATTGGAGTCGAAAGGGAGATGACCGGAGGTGTGCTGGCGCGGCCCGAACCAATGGGGCGTTCCTTCGCCTTCGCGGTGGTCTTGCATTTGTC
>JBBIVT010000038.1:33354-36380 GCA_037439565.1 Acidobacteriota bacterium
CACTTGACCAGCACAACTCCGCAGGCGGTTTCGAGCCCGATGTTCAGCCAGATGCCCGGTTCCGGGCGCGTCGGAACGGGCGCGAACACCACGCTGGGGACGCGATTCGGAGCTTACGCGCAGCAGATTCAGACGCTGATCGCGCAGCACTGGAACACCGGCGATGTGAAGGCCCAGACCGGCCCGCTGGTGATTGCCCGGTTCGATCTGATGAAGGACGGCAGCATCCGCAATCTCGCTTTATTGCAATCGAGCGGCATTTCGACCCTCGATTTTTCGGTAAGAAGGGCAATTGAAAGCGCCGCTCCCTTTCCGCCCATTCCGCCTGGCTTCGACCAAGGCTATGCGAGGTGCGAGTTTACCTTTGAGCTGAAAAAATGAAGACCAAACTCATTCTTGCCTCATTCACCGCGCTGGCCGCCTGCGCGATTTTTCTCCCCGGCCAGGACCAGATCACGGGGTTCGTCCGCGGAGGACAGCAGAAACCCCGCATGGCCGTCATCGACTTCCGGGGCTCGGGTGACGCGCAGAAGTACATGGCCACGTTCAATTCCACGCTGTGGGACGAGCTGAATAATTCCGGCGTTCTGGAAATGGTGGGCAAGACGTTTTATCCGGTCGAGGTGCCGCAGCAGCCGCAGGATTTCCGGCCTCCCACGACCATGCCCGGCGTGAGGCGCAACGATCCTCCCCGCGTGGTGAAAAGCGGCCCGTGGCTGACGGATTGGTCGGGGCCTCCCACGAATGCGAATTATCTGGCGTTCGGCTATACGGCGGTGCAGGACGGCCGATTGCTGCTGCGCGGCTTCCTGTACAACGTCGGCCAGCCGGATCTGGTGAGCGCGGATCTGATCCACAAGCTCTACTTCGGCTCGCTCAACGATGAGGGCGCGAAAAAGATCGCGCGCGATTTCGCAGCGGACATTTTGCAGCAGTTTGGCCTCAAAAGCCTCGCCGGGACAAAGATTTTCTTCGTGTCGGACCGGACCGGAAACAAGGAAATCTGGTCCATGGATTACGACGGATCGAACCAGAAGCAGATGACGAATTACAAGAGCTCGTCCTTCGATCCCGCGGTTTCCGCCGACGGGAAAATGTTTGCGTTCCGCACGCTGGTGAAATCCGGCTGGCAGATCATGGTCCATTCGGCGGAGACCGGCCGCAAGCTGCCGTTTTATAACATGGTGACGTCCACAATTGAGACGCCGGAGTTCACCCCCGACGGCAAACACCTGCTGTTTTCCGCCACCGTGGACGGCTGGCTGCAGATCGTGATGACGGATTTGAACGGAGGCAACCTCACCCGCCTGTCCCACATAAGGGCGCTGGAAGTTTCGCCGCAAGTGAATCCCAAGACCGGACGCGACATCCTGTTCATTTCCGGGCGCAGCGGCATCGAACAACTCTGGCGCATGAACATCGACGGAGGCGACATCGAAATGTTGACCAGCGGCGAAGGGTACGTAGCCAATCCGGCCTGGAGGCCCAACGGACAGACGATCGCTTTCGCCTGGACGCGCGGCTATGAACCAGGGGCGTACAACATCTTTATCATGGACATCGCGAGCAAGAAGTACCTGCAACTCACTTCCAATGCGGGCAAAAATGAGCATCCGTACTGGGCGCCGGACGGGATGCACCTGGTCTACCAATCGACACGCGGGAGATCCACCCAGATTTACAGCATGCTTGCCGACGGCACGCATCCGCAGCAATTGACCACCTCTGGAAATAACTTCCAGCCGGTATGGTCGAACGGGATAAACTAAAGTAGGGTAAAGGGAAGGACGGAAAATGCGCAAAGTTTCGAGGACACTGGCCGCGGCGGCGTTCGCGGCGGTTTTGATGATGACGGCCGAGGGTTGCAAGAAGAAGGCTCCGGTGGCTACGCCTCCGCCTCCTCAGCCGGCTGCCGCTCCCGCCGAGGCTCCCCCGCCCGCTCCCCTCGCGGTGCGCATCAACAGCTTTACGGGCGAGCCCCGATCGATTGAGCGCGGGCAATCGGCCACGCTGCGTTGGTCGGTGGGCAACGCGACGGATATTTCCATCGACCAAGGTCTGGGCACGGTCGCTGCCAATGGCAGCCGCCAGGTGTTCCCCAGCCAAACGACCACCTACACGCTGACGGCGAAGGGCGCTTCCGGCCAGGATTCGCGTTCGGTGACGATTGAGGTGGCGTCGAGCGTGCCTCCTCCGCCTCCGCCCACGGCGGCAGCGAAGATGTCCAGCGCGGAAGTCCTGGGCCGCGACGCGCAGGACGTTTACTTCGACTACGACAAGAATGACATTCGCGCCGACGGGCGCGAGACGCTCACCAAGGACGCGCAGGTGATCAAGGGTATTCTCTCCGGCGATCCCGGTTTCACCATCGTGATCGAGGGCCATTGCGACGAGCGCGGGTCCGAGGAATACAACCTGGCGCTGGGCGACCGCCGCGCCATCGCCGTGAAGGAATTCCTGGTGCAACTGGGTGTTCCCGACGGCAATCTGAAGACGATCAGCTACGGCAAGGAACGTCCGGTATGCACGGACGAAAACGAGACCTGCTATCAAAAGAACCGCCGCGGCCACCTTGCGCCCGCGCAATGACCGGAGGATTTATTCATGAGGGCTTCCCGACTGCTTCTGCTTGGCATGGCGTTTGCCCCGGCGATTCTGCTGGGGCAAAAGAAGGAGGAGCTCGTCTCCATCCAGCGCGATGTGGCGCAGCTTGAGGACAGCGTCAAGCAGCTCCAGAAGTCGCTGGACGATAAGATGGCGGCGCTGACCGCGCTGATGCAGCAATCGCTGGACGCGTCCAATCGCAACGCGGCGACGCTGGCCGCAATGCAGAAGGAAGTGGACCAGAAGCTCGCCGATCAACAGAACAAGCTGGTGGCTCCGATGGCGACGCTGGGAATGAAGGTAGAGGACATGTCGGGCGACTTCGGCAAGGTGCGCGAAAACGTCGCCGAGCTGGTGCGCAAGTTCAACGATCTGGACGCGAAAGTAACCGACATCTCGCAGACCGTGCGGACGCTGGCCGC
>JBBIVT010000038.1:36480-38128 GCA_037439565.1 Acidobacteriota bacterium
TCCTGGGACGATGCGTCCAAGGCGTTTGACGCCGTGCTGGAAAAGTTCCCCAAGAATCCGAAGACGTCCGAAGCGCAGTATATGAAGGCCGTCGCGCTGATGAACGGGAAGCATAAAACGGCCGCGGGCACGGAGTTCAAGAGTTTTTTAGCGGACTATCCGGATAGTCCGCACGCCAGGGAAGCGCACAAACATCTGCGGGAGCTGGGGCTGGAGCCCCTTGCGCCCTCGCGACGCGGGAAATAGCTATGCCGGCGCCAGCCGAGCCTCAACTCACTTACGAAGATATCGCCGGGATGATCGAACATCCCGTTTTGCACCCGGAGCTATCCGAAGAAGAGGTGCAGACTGGCTGCGAGATCGCCCGGCAGTATCGCCTGGCGGCGGTCACGGTTCGCCCCTGCGACGTGGATCTGGCGGCGGGTTGGATGAAGGGCAGCGGGGTCGCGCTGGCGAGCGTGGTGAGCTATCCGCACGGCTCGGCCACAACGTCGGCGAAGCTGTATGAAACGCGCGATCTGCTGCGTCGCGGCGTGACCGAGATCGATACGGTGATCAACCTGGGCAAGCTGATTTCGCGCCAGTTCCAATACGTGGAGATGGAACTGCAGCAGATGGCGGCGGCATGCCACGAAGGCGGCGCGATTCTGAAGGTGGCTTTTGAAAACGGGTATCTGACGCAGGATCTTAAGACCATCGCCTGCAAGATCGTGAAGCGCGCGGGCGCGGATTATGCGCGCACCTCGACTCCGTTCGGCCCCAAGCCTTATTCGTTGGAGGACATCGCGCTGATGAAGCGGCTGCTCAACGACGCGGTGAAAATCAAGGCCAGCGGAGGCATCCGGACGATCTCCGACGTGCTGGAACTGCGCGCCGCCGGATGCGCTCGCGTGGGCACCATCGCCGCGGTAGCGATTTTAGAGGACTGGAAGGCGCAGCTCAAGGCCGCCGAAAAGACAGAGTAAGAACGGACGCGCGCCGCTCAGTTTGCGCCGGCCGCTGCCGTTCCGGCCAAGCCTAACTCCGCCGCGCGAGCCTTCATCGCTTCAATACAAAATTCGATGTGCTGGTCGAGGTCCACGCCCATCTGCGCCGCTCCATTCACGATGTCGTCGCGATTCACGGCGCGGGCGAAGGCCTTATCCTTCATTTTTTTGCGCGCCGATTTCACGTCCACTTCCTGGATGCTGCGGCCGGGCTTTACATATGCGCACGCGGTGAGGAATCCGGCCAGCTCGTCGCAGGCGAACAGGGTTTTTTCGAGCGGCGAAATGCGCTCGACGCCAGTAAAATCGGCGTGTGAAAGAATTGCCCGGCGGATCTCCTCGCTGACGCCGCGTTCGGCCAGAATCGGTTCGCCCTTGGTGGGATGGTCCGGCAGATTGGGGTGAATTTCCCAGTCGAAATCGTGCAGGAGCGCGGCAACAGCCCATTTTTCCTCGTCTTCGCCGGCCTTGCGGGCATAAGCTGCGACGCACGCCTCCACGGCCAGCATGTGCTTGCGCAGGCTCTCCGATTTCACGAACTCGCAGACGATTTCCCAGGCTTGTTGTCGATCCATAAACCCAGTGTATGTTAAACTAGCGGTAGCACTGAAGTGGGCCTGTGGCGCAGTTGGGAGCGCGCTTCCATGGCATGGAAGAGGTCG
>JBBIVT010000039.1:0-37704 GCA_037439565.1 Acidobacteriota bacterium
CTGTCGCGCTTGCCGGTTCCGTGGCTGGGGTCGACGACCACCGGCAGATGGCTGAGTTTTTGCGCGGCAGGGACGATGCTCAGGTCGAGCGTGTTGCGCGTGTGATCGGCGAAGGTGCGGACGCCGCGCTCGCACAGGATCACTTCATAGTTGCCCTCGGAGAGAATGTACTCGGCAGCCATCAGGAATTCTTCGAGCGTCGCCGACATGCCCCGCTTGAGCAACACGGGCTTGCGAGCCTTGCCGGCGCGCTTCAGAAGCGAATAATTCTGCATGTTGCGCGCGCCGATCTGGATGCAGTCGGTGTACTTTTCGACCAGATCGAACGTCTCCACGTCGATGGCTTCGGTGACGATGCCGAGGCCGGTCTCTTCCCGAGCCTCAGCGAGCAGTTGCAAGCCTTCTTCGCCCATGCCCTGAAACGAATAGGGCGATGTGCGCGGCTTGTAAGCGCCGCCGCGCAGGAGTTGCCCTCCGGCGTTCTTCACGGCGCGGGCGGACTCGAGGATCTGGTCGCGGCCTTCCACCGAACAGGGGCCTCCGCAGAAGACCGGCTGGTCGCCTCCGATGGCCACGCCGTGGACGCGGATGACGGAGTTTTCCTTTTTCACTTCGCGGCTCACCAGTTTGTAGGGCCTGGTGACGCGGATGGCTTCGGCTACGCCGGACATACCTTCGAACAGCAGCGGATCCACCGGCCTGGGATTTCCGGTGATGCCGATGGCGGTGCGCGCCGCGCCGGGCATGATGTGCGGGCGGAATCCGAGCCCTTCGATTTTTTTGCGAACGGCGTCAACATCGGCCTCCGTGGCTTGCGCCGTCATCACGATCAGCATGTCTTTTATGATAGCTAGATGGGTGAAACATTGAATGGATAAACGTATCGTCGTGGTGGGCGGAGGCCTGGTGGGTCTCGCCACGGCGTGGCGGATCGGCCAGCGTTTCCCCGATACGAGCGTCACGGTACTGGAAAAAGAGCCGCAGGTAGGCATGCATCAAAGCACGCACAACAGCGGCGTGCTGCATTGCGGACTGTATTACAAACCAGGTTCGCGCAAAGCGAGGCTGGCGGTTCAAGGAATCCGCCAGATGGTGGAGTTCTGCCAGGAGCATTCGGTTCCGCACGAAATCTGCGGAAAGGTTGTCGTCGCGACGGCCGAGGAGGAGCTGCCGCGCCTGAAAACACTGCTGGAGCGAGGCACGCAGAACGGGTTAGAAGGGCTGAAAATGCTCTCCGGCGACGAGTTGCGGGAGATTGAACCGCACGCGGCGGGCATCGCGGCGATTCGCGTCCCGCAGGAGGGCATCGCCGATTATCCTCGCGTTTCGGAGACGCTCGCCGGCCTGATCCGGGCGCAGGGCGGGGAAGTGGTGACTTCTGCGCGGGTTACGGCCATTGATCGGGAAGGCGGCGGCTGGCGGGTTCATTCCACGGCCGGCGATTATGCCTGCGGACGAATCGTCACGTGCGCGGGGCTGCATTCGGATCGTGTGGCGGCGCTCACCGGGACGGCGCGGACGATCCGCATTGTGCCTTTTCGAGGCGAATATTTCACGATCCGGCCGGAGCGCCAAAATCTGGTGCGCCACCTGATTTATCCCGTACCCGACCCCAAGTTTCCGTTCCTGGGTGTCCACTTTACGCGTATGATTCATGGCGGCGTGGAGGCTGGGCCGAATGCGGTGCTTGCGTTGTCGCGCGAAGGATATACGAAGACTGCGTTTCGAGCGGGCGATTTGTTCGATGCGCTGGCGTTTCCGGGCCTGTGGCGATTCTTAGGGAAGTATCCTAAAATGTGTTTCGAAGAAATGCGCCGATCCTTCAGCCAGCGGCTTTTCTGCGAGTCGCTGCAACGTCTGGTGCCGGAAATTCAGCCGGAGGATTTAAGCCCAGGCGAGGCGGGCGTGCGCGCGCAGGCGATGACCGCCGACGGCGCGTTCGTGGAAGATTTTGCGTTCGTCCAAGGCTCCGGGGAGCTTCACGTGGTGAACGCGCCGAGCCCGGGGGCGACGGCATCGCTGGCCATCGGCGAGGAAGTCGCCTCAATGCTCGTCTGAAGGATTATCGGGCTTCAGGAACGGGGTGAGCGCCTCGGGGTTGCTGTCGAAGAAGCGGTCGAGGAGATCCTTGACGGCGAGATGCCTCATCTCTTCGCGGCTGATTTTCGGCGCGTAGACAAAGGACCGTCCGCGCTTCACGCGCGTAACGCTCCCGCGTTTCTCCAGGCGGTCAAGCAGCGTCATCACCGTGGTATAGGCGAGTTTACGAGTGGTGGCGGATTCCATCACCTGGCGGACGGTGCCTTCGCCGAGGGTCCAGAGAGTTTTCAGGCACTCCAGTTCAAGTGGAGGAGGCATGCTGCGCGAAGCTGCCGGGCGGCGCATGGAAATCAGGAATCCGTTCGCAGAGCGTCGTTCAGTTTGGCGCCGAAGGGGGATTTGGGAGGCTCCGGCTTGGGCGGTTTGGCATAGGCGCGGGGCGGTTGGGCTGGCGTCTCCGGCGCTGCCGGCTCCACGGGACCTTGCAGATATTTATCCTTCTTGAGAGCCGTGCGATCGAGGGCCGGACTATAGCCGGTCCACACGCCCTCAATCTGGCGGTCGCGTTCGATGAGGCCGCGCATGCATTCCATTTTCGAATCGAGATTGTCGAGATGATGGAGCAGCAGCGCCTCGGGAAACAGGGGCACCTTGGGCGAGCCGAACTCCAGTTCGCCATGATGGCTGACGATCAGATGCAGCAGCAGATTACGCAGCGAGGGAGGGAAATCCGGCACCAGCCGCAGTTTATCCTCCACCATCTGGAGTCCGATGACGATGTGGCCGAGCAGTTGGCCGGGCGCGGAGTAGCTAAAGCTGCGCGCGTAGTTGAGCTCGCGGATTTTGCCTATGTCGTGCAGGATGACTCCTGAGAGCAGCAGATCCATGTCGATATTCGCGTAATGGGCGGCGGTAAACTTCGCCAGAGCGCACATCGAGAGCACATGCTCAATGAGGCCGCCGATCCAGGCGTGATGGATCGCCTTGGCCGCGGGCGCGGTGCGGTAAGCCAGAGCGATGGCATCATCGGCGAACACGGCGTTGAGCAGCGCTTTCAAATGCGGATTGCCGATGGAGGCGATCCAGCCCTGAAGTTCGCGGAACATTTCGTCCCGGTCGCGTTTCGAGGCGGGGAAATAATCAGCGACGTCGACCTCGGATTCAGGGACCGCCTGGATCTTATGCAGGGTCAACTGGGGGCGGTTTTGAAAGACCTGCATCAGGCCCTTCACGCGCACGAAGTCATCCTGGGCGAACGTATTCACGGCTTCCGCCGCGTTGTCCCACATCTTGGCATCCAGTTCGCCGGTGCGATCGGCGAGCGTCAGCGACAAGTAGAGGTCGCCCGACTTTTTCTGCCGGACGTCTTTATGCTGGACCAGAAAACTGCCGTTTACGATCTGGTCCGGCTGCAGATCGCTGACAAAAGGTGACTTCATTCGGTGGTTCTTGCGGCGCTACTTCGAGGTGGAAACTCCGGGCTTGGTGGACGTGGTACCAGGGATGGGAACCAGGCCGAACAGTTTCTTGTGGTGCGCGCGGGCGGCGACTTCCGCCTTGGTGACCGTTTCCGGCTTCAAGGTGGCCGGATCGCTCCAGGTGGTGTCCTTGCCGGGCGCCGCGCCCGTGTCCTCCCAGCCGGGCTTGATTTCGAGGAACGCGACGGCGCGGAGGTTGGTGAGGTACTCGCGCATGGCGGGCTGCATTCTGGGGCGGAACAGGCGGTCCTGCACCTCGTCGCGCGCCTCTTCGAATTCCGCCAGACCGGCCTTCTGGTGCTCTTCCACGCGGAAGATGGCGAAGCCGGAGGGATTCTCGACCTTAATGGGGTCGGTCACATAGCCGCGGGTTTGATTCCAGATGGCTTTGACCAGATCCTCGCGCAGATCCTTCTTTTCGAAGGGAGGCATCTCGCCGCCCTGGGCCGCGTTGGGCGCGTCCGAATTGGCCTGGGCCATCTCGGCGAACCGCTCGCCGGTGCGGGCGCGGGCCACCAGGTCCTTGGCCTTCTTTTCCGCGGCGGCGGCGCCGGCGGCATCCTTGCCTTCGGTGGAGACGAAAATTTCGCGCAGGAATACGCGTTCCTGGCGCATGAATTCGTCCTTATGCTCCTCGTAATATTTCTGAAGTTCGTCGGTCTTGAACGTGATCTTGCGGGAGATTTCCTCGCGCACTACTTTTTCGCGAAGCAGGTTGTTTTTCAACTCGGCTTTGTAGTCCTCGTAAGGCACGCCGGTCTGCTGATGGACGTACTCCTGGAATTTTTCCGGATCGACGATCTTGGTGTTGCGCTGAATGTCGAGCAACTGTTTATTCAGCTCGTTGTCGACCTTGAGATCGAGTTCCTTGGCCTTCTGCACCAGGAGCAACTGGTCGATTTTTTCGCGCAGGATGTTGCGCGCGGCGTCGTTCAGGGCTTCGTTCAGCCGCGCGCCGGAAAGTCCCTGCTGCCGCATCTCCGCTTCGATCATCTTGCGGTCGTGCAGCATTTCGCCGCGGGTGACGATGTCGCCATTCGCCTTGCAGATAATCTCTTCCATCAACGTGACGTCCCCCCCGTAGAGGGCCGCGGATAGAAACAAGACGCAGATCAAACGCATAGTCTTATTATAACCGTCCTTGCCAAGGGTCTTGCATGCCGCGTGCCTTCAGAGAATCAAGCATTTGGAGAGGTTCCGCGTGGCGCTTGCGCCACAGATGTGTCAGGCAGACGACAGGGCTTCGATCGACTCCTTCACCGAATCGAGCACGGCGTCCGGGTGGGCGTTGCCCAGCGGAAGCCGCAGCACGCCCGCCGGCGTGAACTGCGCGCCGTCCTTGTGGGCCACCAATTCCATCAGCTTCGCCGGATCGACCTTCGCGCCGGGATGAAACTTGATGTGGAGGGCGCTGCCGCGGCGGTCGATGGCTTCGATCCCCGCTTTTTGCGCGGCGGTCTTCAAGAGGGCGAACTTCAGCAGCGTTTCGACCGCCTCCGGCACGGGACCGTAGCGGTCCGCCAGTTCGGCGCGCACGGTTTCGCTCTGTTCCGTGTTGCGAACGTCCGCGACCTTTTTGTACGCGCGAAGGCGCTGATGCTCGTCGGCGATATACCCGGCGGGAATGCGAATATCGAGGCTGAGATTGAGGGCCGAATGCACTTCGACCGGAACTTCGATGCCCTTGAGCTCCTGCACGGTTTCCTCCAACATCTTCAGGTACATATCGAAACCGACGGCTTCGATATGGCCGTGCTGCTCGCCTCCCAACAGGTTTCCTGCGCCGCGCAATTCCAGATCGAGCGCGGCGATCTTGAAGCCCGCGCCGAGGTCGGAAAATTCGCGCAGCGCAGCGAGGCGCTTGCGCGCGATCTCGCTGAGTTCGGTATCTTGAGGAACCAGCAGATACGCGTAGGCGCGGCGGTTCGAGCGGCCCACGCGGCCGCGGAGCTGATAGAGCTCGCTCAAGCCGTGGCGCTCGGCGTTTTCGATGAGCATGGTGTTCGCCAGCGGAATGTCCAGGCCGTTTTCAACGATGGTGGTGCAGACGAACACGTCATATTCGTGCTTCATGAAGCCGAGCAGCACGCGCTCCAGTTCTGCCTCGCCCATCTGGCCGTGGCCGACGCCGATGCGGCAGTTGGGGACCAGTTCCTGGATCATGGCGGCGCGGGAAAAAATCGACTCGACGCGATTGTGGACGTAATAGACCTGACCGCCGCGGCTCATCTCCTGCTCGATGGCCTGTTTCACAATATCGCGGTCGAATTTCGCGACGACGGTGTGAATCGCCAGGCGATCCTTGGGAGGCGTTTCAATCACGCTCATGTCGCGGATGCCCAGCAGGGACATGTGCAGCGTGCGCGGGATGGGCGTGGCGCTCATGGTGAGCACGTCGACGTTACTGCGGATCTGCTTGAGGCGTTCCTTATGACGCACACCGAAGCGCTGCTCTTCATCGACAATCAGGAGGCCGATGTCTCGGAATTCCACATCCTTCGACAGCAGCCGGTGCGTGCCCACGGCGACGTCGACGCGGCCGGCCGCCAACTCCTCCAAGCCCGCCTTCAACTCCTTGGCCGTCTTGAAGCGCGAAAACATTTCGATCCGCACGGGGAATGCCGCGAACCGGCGTTTGAACGTCTCGAAATGCTGGAAGGCGAGCACGGTGGTGGGCGCGAGGACGGCCACCTGTTTGCCATCACCCAGCGCCTTGAATGCCGCGCGCATGGCGACCTCGGTTTTGCCGAAGCCGACATCGCCGCAGAGCAGGCGGTCCATGGGATGCGGCGACTCCATGTCGCGCTTGATCTCCTTCACCGCGGTGAGCTGGTCCTTGGTGGCGGTGTATTCGAAGGCGTCCTCAAATTCGCGCTGCCAGTTGGAATCGGCGGAGAAGGAGAAGCCCTCGGCCATGCGGCGCTCGGCGTAGAGCTTCAAGAGCTCGTCCGCCATGTCGCGCATTTTTGTCTTCACGCGAGTCTTGCGCGCCGTCCAAGTCGCTCCGCCGAGCTTGTCGAGTGGCGGACCCTGCTCGCCCGCGCCGCGATACTTTTCCACCAGGTCCATGCGCGTCAGCGGCACATAGAGCTTCGATTCGCCGGCGTATTCGAGCAGCATGAAGTCGCCCTTCTGCTCGCCTTGGACGATTTCGCGCAGGCCCAGGAAGCGGCCCACGCCATGCGTGACGTGCACCACGTAATCGCCGGGTTTCAGGTCGGCCAGATCGGCGGCGAAGGCGGACAGTTGGCCCTTGGTGAGGCTCGGCCGCGCGACCAGATCGGACGGATCGAACAAATCTTCCGTACCGATGAAGGCAATCTTCGCTTCGGGAAAGGTCACGCCGCGGCGGACCAAGCCCTTAATGAGGTAAGTGCTGGCGACGGGTCCGGCGAGATAGGCGCGCTCCGCCAAATAGGGCGATGCGGCTTCGTTGGGGGCGAGGCCCAGGCTGAACGGAACCGAGTACTCGCGCAGAATGTCGGCGAGGCGCTCCAGTTCGCCGTTGGAGGGCGCGAAAAAGGCCACGCGATAGCCCTGCTCGACCATCGTCTTCGCTTCAGCGACGGCCACCTGCATGCTGCCGTGAAATGCGAGCGAAGGACGGCTGGATAAATGCGGCGCGCCGTCCAAATCCAGCTCGCGCAACGCGACATTCTTGTGCCCGGCCGCCTTCTCCTGGAACTGCTCCCAAGTCCAAAAGAAGGGCGCGGAATCGGGATGCTGGTCGATGCGCTTCCATAGCCTCCCGGCGGCGAGAGCTACCTGCTCGGGTTCCTCTACAATCACCAGCGCGTTTGGCGAGAGGTCGAGAAGCGAATATTGCGGATCCACCTGAAGGGGCTCTGAGAGCGGCAAAATCTGCGCCTCGCTAACCTTCATGACGCTGCGCTGCGTTTCGACCTCGAAGCGGCGGATGGACTCGATCTCGTCGCCGAAGAATTCGACGCGCAGGGGGCGGGCGCTTTCGGCGGGAAAGACGTCGAGAATGCCGCCGCGGATGGAGTATTCGCCGACCATCTCCACCGGCTCACGCTTCTCATAGCCGATGGACTTGAGATGGTCCTCGATCGCCTCGAGCGACATCTCCTCGCCGACGGTGAGCGTCAGCGTCAAGCGGCGGTAGTATTCCGGCGGTTGGGTGCGCAGCAGCGCCGCCGCCGCCGGCGCGATGGTCAGCGGAGCCGCGCCGCCCGTCATGCGCCACAGTCCGATGGCTCGCTGCTCAACAATTTCCTTGTGCGGAGAGACGTTCTGGCCGGGCAGAACATCGAGCGCGGGGAGGATTTGCGGCCGGCCCGCATCGGGCCTGGAGATCAGCAGGTCAAAAAACGTGGTGACCAGTTCGGCCAGCGTCTCAGCGTGCTGGTTATTGTCGGAGACGACCAGCATCGGCCGTTCGGTCACCTGCCAGAGAAGCACGAGGTACAGCGCCTTGGCGGCCGGCGTCAGGCCGGAAAGCGCGAACGGCCCTTCCTCGTGGCGCACGAGTTTTCCCGCCAGATCCTGAAAGGCGGGATCGCGGCTCAACGTATGAAACAGGTCTCGAACGGCGGGATGGGTCACCTTTTTAGGAGTTCTTCCACGATGTTCGTGGTGGAGAAGCCCGGCTCCAGCGCCAGCGCCATCACCTTGCCGCCGGCCGCTTCCACTTCCTCGCGACCAGCGATGAAATGGGCCCAATCGGCCCCTTTGATGAGGATATCCGGCAGAACCTCGGCGATCAGTTCGCGCGGGGTGTCTTCGTCGAAAAGGGTCACGGCGTCTACGGCCTCCAATTGCAGGGCCATGCGGATGCGCTCCTGCTCGGAAATCAGTGGACGGGTGGGGCCTTTGAGGCGTGCGACGCTCGAATCCGTATTCAAGGCCAGGATCAGCAGATCGCCCAAGGAGCGGGCTTTTTCGAGAAGCCGGATGTGGCCGGGGTGAAGGATGTCATAGCAGCCATTGGTGAAAACCACGGTTTTTCCGTCGCTGCGCCACCCGGCACGAGCCTGCTTGAGCGCTGCGCGGTCATAGAAAATTCCCATGTGTCGATACCATTATTGTAGAGGTAGAATATGGTCAGGATGTTCTTGCCGCACCAGAACCTGAGCGACCGGGTGAACCATAATATCGTCCGCAGTGAAATCGAGGGTGGAGTCTACCTCAAGGATCTGCCCGACGAGAGCACGCTGGAAGTGCTGACGCAGAACCGCGGCTACACGCTGACTCTGCGCCAGGACGGACAGGCGCTGATTTCGGGTCATCCTGAATTTTGCCCGGAGCCGACGCTGGTGCGGATCAGCGGCTGCAACTGGGGCGGTTCGATGCTGAAGTCGGCGTACTTAGGGCGGGGGATGCATCTGGAGTACCGGCATCCGGATTATCGCGGCCCGATTGTGACGTCGCCGATTGTGGATATCAAGGTTCGCCAGGCGGCGTGAAGTCAAGCCAGTGGCCGCCCACTTGCTGCGGCGCCGCCAGGGGTCAGAGCCGCTCGACGATCAGCCGCAACAGCTTCACCAGTGTGTCCCGCACTCGCGCGCCGGTTTCAAGAACTTCCTCGTGCACCAGCTTTTGGGGCAGAATTCCGGCCGCGGCGTTGGTGACGCAGGAAATCGCGAGGACCTTCATCCCCATGTGATTCGCCGCGATGGTTTCGGGCACTGTCGACATGCCTACTAAATCGGCGCCGATGGCGCGCATGAAGCGGATCTCGGCAGGAGTCTCGTAGCTGGGGCCGGGCGTCGCCGCGTAGACGCCTTCCTGCAGTTCGAGCCCAAGTTCGCGGCCGGCGACCCTCGCGATTTCGCGATATTGGCGCGAATACGCTTCGCTCATGTCGGGGAAGCGCGGGCCGAGGGCATCGTTATTCGGCCCGGTGAGGGGATTCGAGCCGAGCAAATTGATGTGATCCGAAATCAGCACCAGGTCGCCCGGTTGATAGCTCTCGTTGATGCCTCCTGCGGCGTTGGTGAGAATCAGGCTCGTGACGCCGCGGCGGTGCAGTTCTCGAATGCCGTGCGTGACCTGGTGCGCTGTGTAGCCTTCATACAGATGCGCGCGCCCGGCCAGCACGATTACCTTCTTTTCGCCGATGCGGCCTTCCACCAGCTTGCCCGCATGCCCGGCGGCCGTGGAGGCAGGCCAGCCGGGAATCGACGCGTAGGGCGTCTCGACGCGGTTTTCCAAAGTGTCCGCGAACGCGCCCAGTCCACTGCCCAGAACGACGCCGGTCACAGCAGCATCCCCGCAATGCAGGCCGACATGAAGTTCGCCATGGTTCCGCAGGCCACGGCCTTCATTCCCAGCCTCGCCAAATCCGATTTGCGCGCCGGAGCCAGCGCGCCGATGCCTCCCACCTGAATCGCCACCGAACTCAGATTCGCGAAGCCGCAAAGCGCATACGTCGCGATGACGAAGGAGCGCGGGTCGAGCGCGTCCTTGATCTTTCCCAGGTCGATGAACGCGACGAATTCATTCAGGATGAGGCGGGTACCCAGCAAATTGCCGACAGACGCGCAGTCGGCGTACTTCACACCCAACAGCCATGCGACGGGCGCGAACAGACGCGCCAGAATGCCTTGCGCGGAGCCGGGCATCCAGGCCATGTGATTCATCCCGTGGATGCCTTTCAAGATTCCATTGACCATCGCGATGAGGCCGATGAAGGCGATCAGCATCGCGCCGACGTTCAGCGCCAGCGTCAGGCCATCGGATGCGCCGCGCGCCGCGGCATCGATGATGTTGACGCCCGGCTTTTCTACTTCCACCTTGACGGACCCCAGCGTCTCCGGCGTCCCTGTCTCGGGTACCAGAATCTTCGCGAGCATCAGCGTGGCAGGCGCGGTCATGATCACAGCGGTGAGAAGGTGCCGGATCTCGACGCCCGCGATAAGAACGTACGCGGCCATCACGGAGCCCGAGACGTGGGCCATGCCGCTGGCCATCACGGTGAACAGCTCGCTGGAGGTGAGATTATTGAGGAACGGGCGAATGGTGAGCGGAGCTTCGGTCTGTCCCATGAAGATGCTGGCGGCGACGTTGGTGGACTCCGCGCCGGAAGTGCCGAAGACGCGCTGCATCAGGAGCGCCATGCCGCGGACGAAAATCTGCATCACACCGAGGTAATAAAGGATGGCGAAGAAGCTCGCAATAAAGATGATGATCGGCAGGACTTGAAAAGCGAAAATCACGCCGAACTGATCGTTTTTGACGCCCAGCCTATCGCCGAAGAGGAACTTGCTGCCTTCCACCGAGTATTCCAGCATGTGGTTCACGCCGTTGCTGATGGCCTGAAACACGTAGCCGAAATTCGTCCGGAGGACGAGAAAGGCAAAGCCGAACTGCAGCCCGAGTCCCCACAGGAGGACACGAAATTTGATCGCGCGGCGATCCGTGGAGAACAGATAAGCGGCTAAGACGATAACGACCAGGCCCAGCAGGCCCGTGAATCTTTCCATCGTCGAAGGTTATCAGATTGGCGCGCTAGCCGACGACTTCCAGAATCAGCTCGCGCTCTTCCGGAGCGGTCGAGGAAATGCGGAAGGCGTCTTCCACCAACTGCGCCGCTTCTTCCACGCGTTCGTCTCCGGTGTAGTAAAGGCGGCAGAGGACGCCGTTGGCGTCCACCTTCTGGCCGACCTTCACTTCGAGGATCACGCCTACGGCGGGGTCGATCGAATCTTCCTTCATATCGCGGCCCGCGCCGATCATTGAAGACGCCTGGCCGATCAACTCGGCGTCGATCGCGGTGACATAGCCCGCGCGCGGCGTGGAGATTTCGCGCGCGCCGGTGGCGTTGGGCAGCAGTTCGAAGCGGTCCAACACCTGCGGATTGCCGCCTTGCGCGGCGATCACTTCCTTGAATTTCTTGTAGCCGGAGCCGTCCAGCAGCTTCTTGGTGGCCAGTTCCCGCGCGGCGTCCAGCGTCGGCGCGACCTTGGCCAGGAAAATCATGCGCGCGGCCAGCTCGAGCGAAAGCCGCGTCAGATCCGTCGGGCCGACGTTCTGTAGCGTCTGCGAAACTTCCATGACTTCGAGCGCGTTGCCGATGGCGTAGCCCAGCGGCTGGTTCATATCGGTTATCAGCGCCTGCACGCGCTTATCGAGCCTCCGCCCGATGCCCACCATCATCTGCGCCAGACGGCGGGCGTCCACCTGCCGCTTCATGAACGCGCCGGTGCCTACTTTGACGTCCAGCACCAACGCATCCAGGCCCGAGGCGATTTTCTTCGACATGATCGACGAGGCGATCAACGGAATGGATTCCACCGTCGCGGTAGCATCGCGCAGCGCGTAAAACTTGCCGTCCGCAGGCGCCACCTGCGGCGTCTGTCCGATGAATGCCAGGCCGTGTGTCGCTAATTGGGAGCGGAACTCGTCGACGGTCAGGTTGGTGCGGAAGCCGGGAATCGATTCCAGCTTATCGAGCGTGCCGCCGGTGTGGCCCAGAGCGCGCCCGGAAACCATCGGAACTACGACGCCGGCCGCGGCCGCCAAGGGAGCCGAAATCAGGCTGGTTTTGTCGCCAACGCCGCCGGTGGAGTGCTTGTCTACCTTGACGCCGGGAATCGACGAAAGGTCGATTTGCTCGCCGGAGCCGATCATGCGGTCGGTCAGCGCGCTTACCTCGCGGTCCGTCATCCCGGAGAAGAAGGTCGCCATTAAGAACGCCGACATCTGGTAATCGGGAATCGCGCCGCTGGCATAACCGTCAACTAAGAAAGCGATTTCTTCGACAGACAGCTCTTCGCCGTCCCTCTTGCGATGAATCAGGTCGACAGTTCTCATTAAGTCCTGAGGGTAGCATCTTATTTAGCTGAAAGTAAAGGAGTATGATGCGGCAGTCGCGCTCAAGGCCGGCGGTTTCCCGCCAATCGCGCGTAGTCCAGACTGCTGATCGCCAGAAAGAGCAGTACGAATATCTTACCGATCCAGGGGAGAATTGTCGGCAGGTATCCTCCCAAATGGCCCACCAGCGCCAGAACGTAGGCGATCTGGGCGAACGTGCTGCATTTCCCCCACCAAGTGGGAGGGAAATCCACTCTTTTCTTTGAGAACAGCAACACTGCCGCCGCGAACAGCAGAATCACCACGTCGCGCCCCAGCACCAAAGCAGCCAGCCATTTTTCCATCACCCCGGCGACCGCTAGTGTGAGGAAACTGCCGCTCAACAGGAGTTTGTCGCCAATAGGATCGAGCATCGCGCCCAGCCTCGATTGCGCCTGCCATTTCCGCGCGATCCAGCCGTCGAGTCCGTCACTGATTCCGCTCAGGAAAAACCAGATCAGCACGGCTCCATATTGGCGATGCCACATCAGCCAGAAGATATAGGGAGCAAGGATCAGCCGGGCACTGCTCAGAATGTTTGGGAGGTATTTCATTCGCAGGGCGTCGCCCTGCGCCACGGTAACATTCCGCCGGATTTGCCGGGCAGGGCCACGCCCGGCCTAAGAAACCAGCGCATGTGCGACGCGGGTTGCCAGTTGATCGAAACTCAGAATCTCATAAAGCGTCGGATCCTGCATGATGCGGTTCACCAGCGCGAAGTGCATCGCATGGCCCGCCTTCTCCGCGATCACGTGACCCAAAAGAGGTTTGCCGATCAGCGCCAGATCGCCGATCAGATCGAGGGCTTTATGCCGGCAGCACTCATCGGCAAAGCGCAGTCCGCCAGGATTCAGCACCGAGTTTCGATCGAAACACACCGCGTTTTCGAGCGTCGCGCCGCGAATCAGGCCCATGTTGCGCATCTGGTCCAGCTCGTATTCAAATCCGAAGGTCCGCGCGGGCGCGATTTCGTGCGCGTAGCGCTCCGGCGTGACGTCGATGTCCAGCACCTGGCGGCCCACCATGGGATGCGGGAAGAAAACATCGCAGGTGAGCAAAAACCGGTCTGAGGGAAGGATACTGATTTTCTTGTCGCCCAACTCCACCGACACCGGCCGCCGGATTCGGAAATAGCGGCGCAGCTTGCGCGAATACTTGATGCCCGCGCTGCGGATCAGCTCGACGAAGGGTTCGCCGCTGCCGTCGAGGATCGGCACTTCCAGATTATCGATCTCGACGAACGCGTTGTCGACGCTCATGCTGTAGAACACGCTGAGCAAATGCTCGGTGGTGGAGATCAGCACGCCCTGGCGCATCAGGCTGGTGGCGTAGCTCACCTTCTGCACATGCCGCCAGCTCGCCGGGATCATGAAGCCGTCAAGGTCGGTTCGAATGAAGACGATTCCAGTGGAAGGAGGGGCCGGTAAAATACGGATACGGACCGGAACCCCTGAGTGAAGTCCCACGCCGACCGCTTCCACCGGACGTTGGATGGAAGTTTCGAATCGCAAGTATGAGTGTAACAATCGTCAGGCGATTTTTCCAGGTATCTGATAAAAAAAGACTTAGTATCTTTAGATTGTGGCTTTTTAGACACAGGTGCAGTTTCGATTGTGGCGATTTTGAGACGAAACGGTATACTGAAGGTCCAGTGCCGCGCCTGTTCCTGATCGATTCGTTCGGCTTCATCTTCCGCGCCTATCATGCGCGGGCACGATCCGGCGCGCCGCCTATGCGCACCGGTTCAGGGACTTCGACGGAAGCGGTTTATATCTTCCACAATATGGTGCGGAGACTGATCGCGAAGGAGAAGCCGGAGTATCTCGCGGCGATCTTTGAAAGCGAAGGCCCCACGTTCCGCGATGAAGCGTTTGCGGAATACAAGGCCAATCGCACGGAGACGCCGCCCGATCTGCTCGAACAGATTCCCTGGATTCGGAGGACGCTCGAAGCCATGCGGATCCCGGTGCTGGAATTTACGGGCTTTGAGGCCGATGACGTGATCGGGACGTTATCGTGCCGCGGCGTGGAGCAGCAAGCCGAGGTGGTGATCGTGTCCAGCGACAAGGACATGCTGCAACTGGTCAACGATCATGTCCGCATGCTGAATCCGATGAAGGACGACAAGGTGTTCGACGCGGCGGCAACCGAGGAGTTCATGGGCGTGCGGCCGGATCAGGTGGCGGACCTGCTGGCGTTGAAGGGCGATTCGGTCGACAATATTCCAGGCGCGCCCGGCATCGGCGACAAAGGCGCGAAGGATCTGATCGTACGTTTCGGGTCCGTGGAAAATGCGATTGCGCACGCCGCCGAAGTGGAGCGGCGGACCTATCGCGAAAGTCTGCAGAACCACCGGGATCAGATCCTTCTGAGCAAGCGTTTGGCGACGATTCATTGTGACGTGCCCATTGAGTGGTCGCTCGAATCCGCCGCCGCGCGTCCGCCGGATGTGACGGCGTTGCGCGAACTTTATAAGACGCTGGAGTTTTCAAGCCTGTTGCGCGAACTTGCGCCCGCCGCCGAGCCTGCCGCGCGGAGCGACTACGCGCCGCTGGAGGATGAGGCGGCGTTGGAGGCCTGGCTGGCGGCGAATCAGGGCGAGATCGCGGTGGCCGTGGGCGATGTGATGGAGCAGGCCGTTTTCGGGCTCGCGGCAAAACCAGGCGTGGCGCGAACCATTGCGCGGGATGCCATCCCGCCGCGCGCCACGGTGGCGCACGACATCAAGAATCTGCTGCGGCGCTTCGAGGACGTTCCTTCGCTGAAACAGGACGTGATGCTGTACGGCTTTCTGCTTTTGGCCGATCCGGGCGGCTGCTCGCTGCCGTCGTTGACGGAAAAATATCTCGGGCGCCCGCTGGAGGCGGATCCGGCCAGCCACGCCGACGCGGCGATCTCCCTCTATCGCAAGCTGCGCCCGGAGGTGGATGCGCTGAATCTGGGCGAACTGTACGAGTCCATCGATCTGCCGTTGATTCGGGTGCTGGCGCGCATGGAGGAGACCGGCATTCGCATCGATCCGGCCCAGTTGAACGTGATGAGCGGACGCATGGAGGAGGAAATTGCGGTCCTCTCCGCCGCGATTTTCGAGCTCGCCGGCCATCCGTTCAATATCAATTCGCCGCAGCAATTGGCCAAAGTTCTGTTTGAAGAGATGAACGTCGCCGTTCCGGGGCGGAAGGGCAAGTCCGTCTCCACCGCGGCGGACGTTCTGGAAACCATTGAGCATCCGATCGCGGAAAAAATTCTCGAATACCGGCAACTGGCGAAGCTCAAGGGAACGTACGTCGACGCGCTGCCGTTGCTGATCGATCCCTCCACGGAGCGCCTGCACACCACGTTCAACCAGACGGGCGCGGCCACGGGCAGGCTTTCATCGACGAATCCGAATCTGCAAAATATCCCCATCCGCACGGAGCTGGGCCGCGAAATTCGCGCGGCTTTCGTGCCTCAGCGCGGCTGGAAACTGATCGTCGCCGATTATTCGCAGATTGAGCTTCGGCTGCTGGCGCACATGTCGCGCGACGCGGTTTTGCTCGATGCGTTCCGCAACGGCGAGGATATTCATACGCGTACGGCAGCAGAGGTATTCGGGGTGCCTCCCCTGATGGTGACGCCGGAGCATCGCCGCAACGCGAAGGCAGTGAACTTTGGCATTGTCTACGGTCAGACGCCGTTCGGGTTGTCGCAATCGCTGGGCATCGACCGCAAGGAAGCCGAGCAATACATCCGCGCCTACTTCGAGCGCTATGCGGGCGTGCGCCGATGGTTGGACCAGACTATGGCGGAAGTACGCCGCAGCGGAGTTTCCATCAATCTATTCGGCCGCCGCCGTCCGATTCCCGACATGAACAGCCGCAATCCCAACGCGCGCGGGTTTGCCGAGCGCACCGCGGTCAACACCCCTCTGCAAGGCACGGCTGCGGATTTGATCAAGCTCGCCATGATCCGCATTGACGAGAAGCTGCGCGGCATGCAGGCCAGGATGCTGCTGCAGGTCCACGATGAACTGGTGCTGGAGGCTCCGCCGGAGGAAGCCGCGGAAGTCTCCGCGCTCGTGAAATCGGCCATGGAGGGCGTAAAGCGGCTGGAAGTGCCGCTACTGGTGGACATCGGCGTGGGAGAAAACTGGCGGGACGCAAAGTAGGTCCATGGCGCTGCTTCGCGCCACTTTGCGGCAAATGGCCTAGAATAAAAGGTTCATGTGTTTGCGATCCCCTCTCCTCGCCGCTGCCGTCGTCGTTTCCCTTTCGACCGCCGCCTGCAATCGGCCCGCTCCGGCCAACGTCGCCGCCGTGGTGAATGGCCGTGCGATCACGTACGCCGATCTTGAGAAGCGGTTCCAGTCGGAGTTCTCGACTCCTTCCGATCACGCGAGCGACGATCAGGTATCCATTCAGCGCCTGGAGATTCTGCGCAACTTAGTGGACGAAGAGATCCTGGTGCAGCGAGCCGAACGCATGGGCCTGATGGCCGTGGACGCCGACGTCGAGGCCAAGTTCAACGAGCTGAAGGCGCCCTACACGCAGGAAGAATTTCAGAAGCAGTTGAACGCCCGCAAGCTGACCGTGGAAGACTTGAAAACCAAGTTGCGCCGGGATCTGAGCGTACAGAAGCTGTTCAATAAGGAAATCACTTCCCAGATCAGCATCACGGACAAGGATATCGCGGACTTCTACAACTCCAACAAAGCGAGCTTCAATCTGGCCGAGCCGCAGATCCATATGGCGCAGATCCTGGTGACGCCCGCCGCCGATCCGAACGTCCACAACCTGAAGAGCGACAAGGCCACGGATGAGAGCGGCGCGATGAAGAAAATCGAAAGCATTCTGGCCCGCATCCGGCAGGGCGAAGATTTCGCAATGCTGGCGCAGAATTATTCGGAAGACCCCAATTCCACCCAGAATGGGGGAGATCTGGGGTTCATTCCCGAATCCTCCCTGGATCGCGTCAACGCCGATTTGCGCAAGGCAGTGCTGGCGCTTGGGCCTGGTCAAACCACCGGAATCCTGCGCACGGCCGAAGGCTTCCGCATTTTCAAAGTGATCAGCCGCGAGCCCGCCGGCCAGCGCGAATTGAGCGACCCAAAAGTGCAGCAGACCATCCGCGAGACGCTGATCAACCGCAAGGATCAGTTGCTGAAGGCCGCCTATTACGAAGTGGCGCGCAACGAGGCGAAGGTCGTCAATTACTTCGCCAACGGGATCATCGCAAATCGCGAGAAGAAGTAGCGTAGACCGAGTACGCGCCGTTTTGGAACAGCGGCGCCGAGCCGGAAATCGGTTTTTTCAGCGCGACGTAATCCACGCCCATCGCGGTCAGGCGCGGGAAATCCGTCGTGGCCGCGCTCCATCGCCCGCTGCCGGTCTCCACCCATCGCCGCCACCATTCGCGCGAAAATTCCGGAAAGTAATTGACTTGGCCACCCGATTTCCAATCGACGTACAGACCCCGTAAGGCGCGAGCGCGAAAAATGCCGGGAGCAAGGTTCGTTCCGGAATCGGGAAAGAGAAACAGCGCCTGCTCCGGCGTGGACGCACGGGCCCAATCGGCCAAACCCCGCAACTCGGGCGTTTCGACGCTCGGATAATTTTCCACCAGCGTTGAGTGCGGAATCGCCCAAAAGGCAAGGATCGCCGCCACCGGCAGCGCTTCCTTGCGAACGGCCGCGATCGCGGCGGTGACGATGGCGAGCGCAGCGGCAAAATAGAGCGGCTTGGGATCGATCATTTTCCCCACCATCGCGTGCTGCATGGGGAGGAGAAACGCGACGGTCAGCCAGAATGCGCGCTCCAGGAAAGCCGGCGCCCGGATCGCGGCAATCGACGCGAGCAGCGCCGCAATCAGCGAAACAAACAGAATTGCCCGCGCCGGCTGCCACGCGGGGATCAACGCCCAATGCTGATGTTCGAGGAGAAGCCACGAAACCGGAACGCTGGCGATCCCCGCCAGGGGAAGTCCCCACAGGAAATCGCGCAAGGGCCGCGGGGCGATTCTTCCCACGCGCCAGAATGCCGCGGCGCACAGCAGCGTTTGCACCGCGTAACCGATTCTGACATTGAAAATCCACGTCGAGACGAAATCGTAACTGGTGCGCAGCCGCTGCATGGTTTCCTGAAACGGATCGAGCCGGCGCAGGAGGGATGCCGCCTCGTCCCCGGGCGGCTGCAGGCGGGTGAGAAGGGCGAGCAGTGCCGCCGCGATCGCCAAGGGGACGAAGATGGTCCAACGCAGACGCCCTGCGATGGCCAGCAGGAGCGCCAGCCCCCAGAATGGAATCGTAGTGGGAGCGTGATAAAGAAACGCCATGCTGGCGGCGATGCCAGCCGCGAGGTAATTTTCCCGCGCGATCAACCCCAGCGCGAAGACCAGCAGGCTGATGGCGAAACCTCGCGGTACGGGCTCATACTCGACCGTCAGCACCGCGGCTCCATTGATGGTTGCGCCAAGGGATACCATCGCCGCGACGAAGAACGCCTGCAGACCAGTAAGTCCGCAGCGCAGGGCGATCAACATCAGCCCGCAAACGGCAAGCGCGCGAAACACCAGTTGCTCGCCCTCCAGAATCCATTGAAAATCGGCGTGCGTGAGCCGCTTCAGCCATAGCGCGGTTTCATCGTAAATGGTCAGGCTGAGGTGAGGCCGGAGGGCAACGATATCCCGCGTGAACAGCGCCGGGTTATTCAGCCGCTCCAGCATCGGCAGGTAGATCTGCGTGTCGGACTGAAGGTAGGTGTGGCCAGGAAACAGGAAAAATCCCAGCAGAGTGATGAGAACGGCGGCTGCGCCCAGCCCAAGCGCTTTCATTGAGCCGGCGTCTTATCCAACTGCACCTTTGCCCACACGCGGGATGGATTCAACTCCAGCGCTTTTTGAAACGCCTTCCGAGCCTCGGCGTTTCTGTTCTGTTTGCGCAGCGCCAGGCCGAGCCACAACTGCGGTTCGGCGGACTGGGGATCCAGTTCGGCGGCCTTTTGAAAATCCTTGATGGCGAGATCGACGCCACCGCCGAAGCCTTGGGGCAGATAGTAATTGCCCACGCCCCGCGCCAGGTAATTTACGGATGCTTTGGGGTCCATCTGCACGGCCTTGTTCACTTCCTCCTGCGCGCAGCGGCCGTATTTCATGCCTTGCAGGACGTTGGCGGAGATCGCTTGCCCGCAGAGCGTGCCGAGCAGGCGGTGATTTTCAGCGGAATCCTTCAGAGCGACCGCCTTCTTTGCCGCGTCGATCCCGGCTTCGGCGGCGTTGTGCGCGGCGTTTTTGTCCCGCAGTTCGATGGCGACTTCGGCCAGGTAGGACTCGGCTAGCGCCAGGCGATACTGGGCTGCCGCGTCGTTGGGCTTGGGGTTCGAGGCCTGCTGGGCCATGCGTTCCAAAGTGGCGCGATCCTGGGCGTCGCGGGCTTTTTCGAGATCGGAGGCGACAGGCACGCCAAAAAATAAGAGAAGGAGGAAGAGAACGGCCATTACAAGTCCATTCTATCAATCAGGCCGCTTCGCCACTCAAAGTGGGGCATTCGGCTGACCGCGCACGCTATCCTATCTTCATGCGGCTCGCGGTGGTTGGTCTCGGATTCATGGGCGGAGTACACATCAAGGCGCTGGCCTCCGTACCGGACGTGGAACTTGCCGCGGTGGTCAGCCGCCGAGCGGCGGAGACCCCGGCAAAGCACTATCAGACGCTGGATGAGGCGCTCGCCGACCCATCGATCGACGCCGTCGACTTGTGCCTGCCTACGGATCTGCACGAATCGGCCACCATCGCGGCGCTTCAGGCGGGCAAGCACGTGCTGGTGGAAAAGCCGATGGCGCTCGACGATGCCTCCTGTCATCGCATGATCGCGGAAGCGCAGCGGACGGGGAAGATTCTGATGGTCGCGCAGGTGCTGCGATTCTTTCCGGCGTATCGGGCGTTGCAACACGCCGTCGATCGGGGCGAACTGGGGAAGCTCCACTGGGCGGCGTTTCGCCGGCGATGCGCGCAGCCGGGATGGTCTGAGTGGATCGCCGACAAAGAGCGCAGCGGCGGCGGAGGCTTCGATCTGCTGATCCACGACGTCGATATGGCTCTGCGCCTGTTCGGTTCGCCGGGCGTCATCTCCGCTACCGGATATGAGGATGCGGATGGGGGCGTCGACACGATCTCCGCCCGGCTTTTTTATGGCGACCTGGTGGTGGAAATCAGCGGCGGATGGCTTTTCCCGGGGGCGTTCCCCTTTGCCATGGAGTTCATGGTGCTGGGCGAGCGCGGCGTGCTCGAATACAATTCCGAATCGAGGCCGCTGAAGCGCTACGGCTCGGGCGAGGAAGTGGTTTTGGACACTGCCGATGGATACGCGGCGGAAATTGCCTATTTCGCCGAGTGCTGCCGAATGGGCGCGCAGCCTGTTTTGTGTACGCCGGAAAGCTCGGCCGAATCGGTTCGCCTGACACGTGCGCTGTTTGACGCGCGATCGAGGAATGGAGAGAGGATTCTATGGAAATAGGAGTCATGTTCTGGGACGGCCGCGACGATCTGGCCGCCGTTCGGAAATTAGGTGTGCAAGCCGGTCAGCTCGGGGTGGGTCCGGATGCCTCGCTCACGCCGGCGGCGGCGGCGGCCTGGCGCGAAAAACTCGCGGTGGAGGAGTTTTCCGTCTTCACCGTAGTCTGCGCCTATAGCGGCGAAGACTACGCCGACATTCCGACGGTGCAGCGGACGGTCGGCTTCATCCCCAGCGCCACACGCGCCGAACGCGAGCAGCGCACCATCGCCGCCAGCGATTTTGCAGCCGCTCTCGGCGTGAAGAGCATCGCCTGCCACATCGGCTTCGTGCCGGAGGATCACGCGGACCCCGATTACCTCGCCGTCCGGGACATGGTGCGCCGTATTTGCTCGCACGCGGCCACGCACGGCCAGACATTCGCGCTCGAAACCGGACAGGAGCCGGCCGATACGCTGCTGAGCTTCCTCCACGACACCGGCTGCGGCAATCTGAAAATCAATTTCGATCCGGCCAACATGATTCTCTACGGCTCGGGCGATCCGATCGAGGCGTTTGAGAAGCTTGCTCCCCACGTCGTTTCCGTGCACGCCAAGGACGGCGACTGGCCCACGGCTCACGGTTCCCTGGGCCGGGAAAGGCCGCTGGGCCAAGGCGCGGTGGGCATTCCGAGGTTCGTTGAGGCGCTGAAAAGGGCGGGCTACAAAGGGTCGGTCAACGTAGAGCGGGAGATCGAGGATCAGCAGCAGAGGCTCGCGGACATCGGGATGGGCGTGAGGTTGCTGAAGACGTTGGGCGTTTAGAAGGTTGTCGGAAAAGAGAACAGATTACTGTGTCCCTTCTTCAACATCCACTTAGGCCGCCCGGTAGGTTCCCAGCACGCGGATAAAGTCCGCCAGTTCTTCCAGGTGACCCAGAGCCTTCTTTACGGCCGGATCGCTGCTGCGACCCAGCAGGTCGAGATAGAACAGATATTCCCAAGGCTTGCCGCGCAGGGGTCTGGATTCGATTTTCACCAGGTTCAGGTCGCGGAGCGCCAGCGCGCTCAGGGCGCGGAAGAGCGCGCCGGGAATATTCTTCGTCGAAAATACCAGCGAAGTCTTCCATGGCTTGTTGGCCGCGCCGCGCTGTGTGCGGGGTTTGGCGCCCGCCGGCTCCAGGAGGAAAAAGCGGGTGAAATTCTGCCGGTCGTCTTCAATTTCGCGGCGCAGGATCTTTCCGCCGTAGATTTTCGCCGCCAGTTCCGAGGCGATGGCCGCCGCGTCGTCCGGACGTTTCTCCATCACCATCTTGACGCTGCCAGCGGTGTCGTAGAACGTTTCGCGGCGGATGCGCTTGTGGCGGCGGAAGAAATCGAGGCACTGGTTGATCGCCACCGGATGCGAGTAGACCTTGCGCACGTGCTCGAAGGCCACGCCCGGAGGGGCGATCAGGTTGTGCACAATACGCACGCTGGTCTCGGCTGTAATTTCGAAATCGTAACGCAGCAGGAGGTCGTAATTTTCATGCACGCTGCCGTGAAGTGTGTTTTCGATCGGCAGCACCGCTGCGTCCACTTTTTCGCCGCGCAGCGCCGAGAAGACTTCATCGAAGCGCTGATATGGCACGGGTTTGGCCTTGGGGCCCAGCAGCTGGCGGATGGCCTGCTGGCTGAAGGCCCCCAATTCGCCCTGAAATCCGACTCTCATTTCATGGTGTCCTTTGGTTTCGCAGGCCCGTCCCAGCGCTGAGCGCCGGGGGAGGGAATCCCCAGCAGATCGAGCACCCGGTCCACGCTATGATCCACAATATCCAGAATCGATTGCGGGTTGTGATAGAAGCCCGGAATCGGCGGCGCCAGGATCGCCCCCATTTCGGCGAGCGCCGTCATCGAACGAAGGTGGCCCAGGTGCAGAGGCGTCTCGCGGATCATCAGAATGAGCCTGCGCCGTTCCTTCAGCACAACATCCGCCGCGCGAACCATCAAGTTATTGCTGATCCCCGAGGCGATGGCCGACATCGTATGAATGGAACAGGGCGCGATCACCATTCCGTCGGTCCGAAACGATCCGCTGGCGAGCCGGCACCCAATGTCTTCAACGGGGTACGCATGATGAGCGAGGGCTTTGAAATCGGCCCCGGATTTGCCCATTTCGAGGTATGCCGTTCGCTCACCGGAGCGCGAAAGGACCAAGTGGACCTCGTTCTCCGGCGCCGCCCGGAGTTTTTCGAGCAAGCGCCACCCATAAATGCTTCCACTCGCTCCAGTTATGCCGACGATGATGCGCAAAACGCCCCCTCTTTTCGGAAGTGGAAATCCAACTTTTTCTCTAAAGTACCATGCCTGTGGATATTTTTGTTCTGAATTCAGAACGAAACTGAGGAATAATCCTTGCTATCCTGATCGCGGTACCGATATAATTCTATCCGAGCCCGGGGATTAAGTAGCTCCATAACGTATAGTACCTATTGAACTTAGTGCTAGGGAAGCCATCCAGAACCATCATGGAGGAAGCCGGACAGAAACTAAAGAAGATACGGGAGCGGTTGCGCCTCCGTTTCCGCGACGTGGAAGAAGCCAGCAGCCGCATCGCGGCTTTGCATGGCAACGACGAGTTTACCGTTGCCCTCAGCCGGCTTGCGGACATTGAAAATAAGGGCACGATGCCTTCGGTCTACCGTCTGTATTCCTTGTGCGCCATCTACCGGCTGGACATGTCGGAGGTTCTGAGCTGGTACGGGGTCTCCATGTCCACGCTTCCGTCGGACGCAGCCGTGATCCGGCATACGCAGACCCACACCATCAATTTCCGTGCCGATGAAGGCGACATCCAGGTGCCGATTTCGCTCGACCCGGGGATCGATTTGAGCCGCACGGTTTTCCTGAGCCGCCTGATTCAACGCTGGGGCACGCTGCCGCTGATGTTGTTTAAAAACCTTGATTTGCGGAATTTTCGCTACGGTCTGATCGGCTCGGACGACTGGTCCATGTTCCCGATCATTCCGCCCGGATCGCTGGTGGTGATCGACGACACCAGGCGTAGGATCCTCAACTCGGGATGGACTTCGGAGTTTGAGCGTCCCATCTACTTTCTGGAGCATCGGGATGGCTACATCTGCGGCTGGTGCGCTCTGCGTGACGGCGTCGTCATCGTGCAGCCGCATCCGGCCTCGCTCTACGATCCGAAGTCTTACCGCTACCCGGAAGAGGTTGAGGTCATTGGCCAAGTCACGCAAGTGGCGATGAGTCTTGATCCCGCGGCTCGGCGCCGGAGCGCTGCCGGCGCATGAGCGCGTCGCGTTTCAGCAAGTTGAGAAGGGTTTCCAGATCACGGCAAAACAGCTCGACTTCGGCGTCCATCGCGCTCGCCGGCACGTAGCTACGATAAATCCCGGAGCGGATCCAATATTCCACCGCCTCATCCTGGGAGGCGTCCAAGCCTAACAGATATTCGCGCAAGTCGTCATTTTTCCCGGACAGCGATAGATTCAGCCAGGCTTGAAATTCCTTTTCGTGGCTTTGCCGCAGTGCCCGAGCGGCTTCGTCCCGCCCGAAGGATGCGATCAGGCCATGATGCCGGTAAGCGCCCGAAGCCGGATCGCGCAGGCCCGCCAGATAAACGATTCGCCCGCTGGTGGTGGGAATGCGCGAAAGAGTGTGTTTCCAGAGGTCGGCGAGCGCGCTTCGCTCCAATCCCGCTAATGGTTTGAATCTCGGCATCCCCACCCAATTGTACGCGACCGGAGCTCTTTTTGAGCACCTGAAATTCCAGGGAAACGAGAGACATATTTTTAGGATGTTCTGATTCCCGAAAACGTGCTTCCCCTTCCATCGGTCAGAGGGATAAGTCGATTAGCATAATCCCTGTAAGCAGTTACCTTAAACCAAGTTTGGAGGCTCACGATGAAGAAGATTATGGCGCTGTTGGTTCTGGCATTAGCGTTCGCGGCGGTTGGCAGCGCGGCGGCACCGCAGAAGGATCTGCCGATCCCCAGTTGCTATCCGTGTGCTTCGTAGTCGCCCCAAAATCTGGGCTCTTGGAAACTCGCCCTTGGTCCGTGAACCGATGCGTTCACCGGGACCGGGCGAGTTTTGCCGTTTTAGGAGCCGTGAAACTCCTTCCCGCCGATGGGGCGTCGTGTTAGACTTCCACAAGCCTTAACACACAAGGCGTCAAGGGAGCAATTCTTGAGTCAATGGGGGCAAGTTGTCACCTATGTGAATCTCGGCCTCTCGCTGGCCGTGCTGGGCATGCTGTGGGGTGCCCGCCTCATGGCCCGCTACAAGCTTTTGGTGGGGTATCTGCTGGCCGATTTCCTGCTCACGGCCACGGGGTTAACGCTAGCCGGCAACCGTAACATTTACGCTCAATTTTACTTCGGAGCCCAGAGCGTGAAGATCGTCATCGCCGCGTTCGTGCTGGTGGAGATCTACGCGCTTTCGTTGGAGAACACCCCGGCGCTGGCGCGGTTTGT
Organism: Acidobacteriota bacterium; assembly: GCA_037439565.1. Classification (GTDB taxonomy): domain Bacteria; phylum Acidobacteriota; class Terriglobia; order Bryobacterales; family Bryobacteraceae; genus Palsa-187. The sequence goes on from JBBIVT010000039.1 coordinate 25,273, forward strand.
GAGGAACGGCGTGGCCTATATCCTCCTTGCATCGGCCTTGTTTCCCGGTGCCGCGCTGCTGCTGGACCGGTCGCCTGCCCGGTATCCCTGGTTGCGGGGATTTTTCCTCTTCGAGCAGACGATGGGCGCGATGATGGCGATATTTCTCGTCCTTCTCACTTTATTTCTGGCCTACTTTCCGGTTCGGTTGCGGCGTAACGTCTTCGTTTACTCGAGCGGATTCATCGTTTGGGCCGTAACGCACTCGGCGGCAGTCTTTCTGGTGAATCAATCGCCGGGGAACCTTCCCTTTCACGCGAGGGTGAACTTCGCCCAGGCTTGCCTGCAGGGGATGTGCCTGTTCTACTGGCTGTTGGGGTTCCGGCGGGAAGGAGAGTTAAGCACCGCGGTGGTGGGCCACCTCTGGAGCCGCGCCGAGGCAGAGCGGCTTACCGAACTCCTGGGTGCGATTAACATCCGGCTGGAGCGGCTGCGGCGCGAACGGAACCGGGTTAATTATAATGGTCCGTAAATTCTATTGCGCTTCACAAAATAATCGGGTATTCTACTTAAGATTTTGATTTGTTTGTCGTGAATATGCGTCGGATCGCCTACCGTAGGGGCCGGATCGCAGGAAGGTAAGCTTTCGGGGGGAAGAAGACGTGACACCTTTCGAGGATGGAACTGCAATGGCCAGGGAAGGGCTGGATCGCAAGGACCACTGTGAATTCTCACTGGCGCGCTATGAACCAATGGCGCGCCTGTTCCGCGAGGAGGATCTCCGGTTCCTGGAAGCTCAGCCCGGCTATACGCCTGACATAGGACGAAAATTCCGCCGGGAGAGGCGGAGAATCTTCCGTTCTTATTTGCGGCGGCTGTCTGCGGAATTCAACCAGCTTCATGCGCGCGCCCGTGCCATCGCGGCGAGCCTGCCGGCCGAGCACTCCATGCTGGTCGGATCGTTGATCCGGCTGCAATGCCGTTTCTGGTACGAGATGGCTGTTCTCAATCTCAGCGTGAGCCTCGGCTGGACGGGTCTGACCGATGTCCAGGGGCTGATCAATGCCGTGGCATCTATGCAGGCCGAGGTCAGCCGCCTCTCAGCGCCCGCTTTGGCGTAGTTTTTTTACAGATGGCGAAGCGCTTCCTGCGCTTCGCTCCACTTCTCGAACTTCTTTTCCGCCTCTTTAAAGGACTTGGTGTGGACGCACCGCCGCGCGCCGCGATGCTCGGCCGGATAGCGCAGGTGCAGCATTTCGTGGAACAGGACGTATTCCACGGCGACGCGCGGCGTCTGCGGACGGTCCAGAATCCGGCTGAGCACAATCGCGTTATGCGACGGATCGTAATGCCCCAACATGGTGCGGGAAGCGTTGGGACTCCAGCCTAGGCGCGGCCGCGCCATCAGACCGTGAAAATATTGAAAATTCAGTTCCTCGAAAATCCGGTCGAGATTGTAATGCCTACCTTGCGCGTCCTCCAGTTGTTTCCGGCCGCGAATCTGACGCACCAGGTCTAAACTGCGGCGCACGTCGCGCCGGTTCAGGTACCGCCGGTAGCGCTCGTTGGAATGCGCGGGTACCGGACGGCGGAAGAGCTTGGAGAGAAGAATCTCTGCCAACGCCTGCATCACCAGATCGGGCGCGCCGGCGAGCGTGTCGGCGATGCGCACTTCCAGCACTCCGTCCTCCAGCTTGATCTTGGCGCTGGCGTTCGCATAGCGGAGAAATTTCACGTGGATCAGCGGCATGGGCGTGCGCGGCCGCATCTCCCGGAATACTTCTGCATAAATTTCCTGCGGGGTGCGCGCCGGCGGCGCTTCGGAGGGGTCCTGAGCAAAAAGAAGCTCGCCGGGGCTCTCGACTTGCATTCTCCCCCGAATGTAACATGACTATGTAACACCAAAGCAAGAAACGGAGAGAAAATTTGCCAGGAGCGAAAATCAGCGCACTGGGGTGTCATGTGCCCCCGGGCGTGCTGACGAATCAGGACCTCGAGAAGATGGTGGAAACCAACAACGAGTGGATTCTCGAGCGAACCGGCATTTCCGAGCGTCATATCGCCGCGCCGGAGATCGCCACCTCGGATATGGCGGTGGAGGCTGCGCGCGCCGCGCTGGCGCAGCGCGGCATCGACGCGGCGGAACTGGACGCGGTGATCGTCTGCACGGTGACACCGGATATGTTTTTTCCCGCCACGGCCTGCCTGGTGCAGAACCGCATCGGCGCGAGAGGCGCGTGGGGGTTCGACCTGGTGGCGGCGTGCTCGGGATTCATTTTTGGATTAACCACGGCGGCGCATCTGGTGATGGCCGGTACGCACAAAAAAGTGCTGGTGATCGGCGCGGACACCATGTCCCGCATCATCGATTACACAGACCGTGCCACGTGTATTCTGTTTGGCGACGCGGCGGGCGCGATGCTGGTGGAGACCGCCGGGGAGGGCGAAGGTTTTCTTGGTTTTAAGAACGAAATCGACGGCTCCGGCGGCGATTATCTGAAAATGCCCGCCGGCGGGAGCCGCATGCCTTCGACCCAGGAGACCGTCGAGCACCGCCTCCATTACGTGAAGCAGGATGGCGGCCAGGTGTTCAAGTACGCCGTCCGCAAAATGGAGGAGATCTGCGTCGCGTTGCTGGAGGAACAGAAACTCACGGCGAAGGACGTGAAGGTGATGATTCCGCATCAGGCGAACCGCCGGATTATCATGAGCGTCGCTGAGCGGCTGGGCATGAGCCGGGATCAGGTGATCATCAATATCGACCGCTATGGGAACACCACGGCGGCTACCATCCCTCTGGCTACGCGGGATGCAGTGGAGTCAGGGAAATTGAAAAAGGGGGACATCGTGCTGTTCGCGGCGGTGGGGGCCGGATTCACCGCGGGCGCGAACTTGTGGCGCTGGAGCATTTGAAAACAGCGGGATAGCGTTTTGAACACGTGTGCATTATGCTGGTACGAGGAGGCTGGCATGCATTCTCAGGGACCGCTTGAATCGCTGGAGCAGTGGGACGACTTTGTCGAGTCCCGCTATAACCCGAATAAAAAGAGCGAGGAGTTTCGCGATTATTCGCACACCACTCCCGGAGTGGTGGAATTTTACCGTCTGAATCACGCCAACCAGACCCGCCAGTTCGTTCTGGACAAGAAGCGTGAATACGCCGGATTGAAGCGCGGCCAGATGAGCATCTGGGAGGCACTCGATTATCTGAACACTCTTGTCGACGAGAGCGATCCGGATACAGACCTAAGCCAGATCGACCATAATCTGCAGGCGGCCGAGGCGATCCGCCGGGACGGGCATCCGGACTGGTTCCAACTCACGGGTCTGCTGCACGACGTGGGCAAGGTGCTGTGCCTTTATGGGGAACCGCAGTGGGCCGTGGTCGGCGATACATTCCCCACAGGCTGCGCCTACTCCGACAAAATCGTGTTCCCTGAGTTTTTCGATGCGAATCCTGATTCCAGGAATCCCGCGTATCGCACGGAACTCGGAATCTACGAGAAAAATTGCGGCTTGGATCAGGTGGATATGTCCTGGGGCCACGACGAGTACATGTATCACATCATGAAGCCATATCTGCCGGAGCCGGCGTTGTACATGATTCGATACCACTCCTTCTATCCCGCGCATCGCGAAGGCGCGTATGGCTACCTGATGAACAGTCACGACCGGGAAATGTTCGAGTGGGTGAAGAAATTCAACCCGTACGATTTGTACTCAAAGAGCGATTCCAAGCCGAGCCTCCCGGAGTTGAAGCCGTACTATTCACGGCTGATCGACAAATATTTCCCGGCGAAAATCGACTTCTAGCAAGGCGATTGACGGACCCCCAAATCGGGCCGCCGCAGCTGCCCCGAATATCAACCCTCGATCTTTCGATCGCCGGCGGTGGACCCTAATCCTGAGGATCCGGTTTCACTGGAGGAAGCAGGAATTCTCTGGGGCCGTCGTCGAGCCCAATGATTCTCACAACCTGAGGCTTTTCTCTTTCCACAGGTTTTTCCGCGGCAGCCTTGACCGGTTCGACGGGCACCACCTCCCTATGCTTCGGTGTTTCCAACTTCACCGTGGCAACCGGAGGCGGTGACGGCTCGGCTCCACGCATCGCGGCAAGCACCTGTTCCTCGCTGACGTCGAGAGATACCAACACGGCGTCTGCTTGGACGGCCACCTGGAGGCCGCGGAGAATTGCCGGGACGTCGTGCAAATCCTTTTGCATGATTTCCGCTGTCCGGCCGGCATCTTTTTCCGACGAGGCGGTGAACGTCGCGCGCAACTCCAGGCCTTTGCGGAAAGATACGGCGCCCTCAAACCGCTGGGCGTCGACGCTGAGCGGAAGAAACCTGCTGGCCAGATCGTCGGGCAGTTGCGAGGAGACGATCCAGAAGTCCTTTCCGTTGAACTGCGCGGCGCGGGCGAGCAGAGGCGAGTATTCTTTGGAATTATCCAGCATGCGGTCGACGGCGACTTGCAGTGTTTCCGGAGCGCCGAGCATCACCAGTTGTTCGTTCCACTGCGCGATGCTTAGGATGTCTTTTTCACGGGCGAAATACATCTCAATGCCGCGATACTTCATCGCCCGGAAACTTCTGGCCTCCGCCGCCAGCGACGGGCAGTTTACGCTTGCCAACGCCAGCAGTTCAGGCGAGGAAATCAGGATCTGCCGGGCGTGATGGAGGCAGGGAAGATCGGGAAATCCCATGTTGCCCCAGAGTTCCGATGCCAACGGGTCCGCAATGGGCGTGTTTTGAATGCTTTGCCACTCGATGCCGACCAGAGCGGTGGCCTCCGGCGACGCGTGGTTCCACCAACTGGGATGCGATTGAGCGGCGAGATGAGCCGCGGAGCAAAGTAACAGACAGGCCAGTCTCACCATCTTCCTATCGGGAGGAATCGACCGGCAGACTAGATTTCCTACCTGGAAAAAGTTACCGACGAACGAAACAAACGGCCGTATGTAGAAGAAAATAGGCCTGGTCCCACTTGGTATGGTGATTGCATAGTACTTCCCAATGCAATGTACTGAGTACGCACAGGCCTTTGAAACGGGGTACCTGGCGACGCGGCGATTTTTGCTGTCCCGTGGAGCTCCGATGGAAGAGGCCGAAGAGATCGCTCAAGCCGCGTGGGTGCGCGGCTGGGAATATCGGGATCAGTTAAGGGATCCGGGGTTGGTGAGTTTCTGGGTAAACTCCATTGCCCGCAATCTGTTTCGGGCGCGTTTTCGCGCTCCAGCGCAGACTGAGATTGAAGATTCCAGCGCGGTGTACACCATGGATCTGGATGCGATTGAAGTCGGACGGCTGTTGGATCGCTGCCCGCATCGCGACCGGCAGTTGCTGGAACGCAGCCTGCAGGGCTATTCGGCAGAGGAAATCGCCCAAAGCGAAGGAATTACGCCAACGGGAATCCGAGTGAGGCTTTTGCGCATCAGACAATCGCTGCGCGGGCAGTTGAATTTATCGCTGACAGCGGGGGCAGAAGTAGGTTGAACGCCCTCCTTGAGGAATACGCCGGATAATAGTATGGCAACAAGGACAAGGCTCTCCTTCGCGGCCGTAAACAGCGGACGGAAATTCATCGCCGGGCGCATTGTAAACGCGTTCGGATTCAGCAACCGCCTCCTGGAGCACTTCCACGATCGCGGTATGCAGGGCTTTTCGGCGGTTTCGGGCGATGGAGCGGGCCGGGTTGCGCGGGTCGATGCGCGCGCGAAAAAGCGCTTCCGCGGCATAAATATTGCCGATCCCCGCTATATGGCGTTGGTCGAGCAAAAATAATTTCACCGGCTGCCTGGAGGCGCGCATCAGCGCGTCGAAAGCGTCCAAGGTGAAGGATTCGTCCAGCGGCTCCAGGCCGATCTTGCCGAGGCGATCCTCGCCCGCCCAAATCTTCCCCAGCGCCCTCGGGTCGTTAAACACCATGGCCCGTCCATCGGAGAATTCGAACACCGCGCGAACCGTGGCGGCGCGAAATCGCCCATCGGGGATCACGGCGAGATCGCCGGTCATGCGGAGGTGGACGTGCAGCACCTCGCCTCCGCTAAGATCGATCAGGATATTTTTACCGCGGCGGCGGATCTGCTCAATTGTGCGTCCAGAAGCGCGCTTCTCGACTGTTTTCGCGAGCTGCGGGCGGGTGACGGAGGGGCGGAAAATCTTTACGACGGCAATCCGCGCGCCGATCGCTGTGCGGCGGAGGCGGTTGCAGACGGCTTCGACCTCGGGAAGTTCGGGCATACTTGGGAAGAAGCCAGGAGCCAGGATCTAGAATAGCCCCTGCGCTGTTCCTGGTGGAAGTCAGCTTTTGATCAGGATCGTCGCGTCTTCAATCAGCGGCTATCGCCAATATTGGCCGCCCAAGGGCGGCATGCGCTCCTCGCAGATCTCGTTTACTACCCATCTGAGGACGAGTTTCTGGCGGGTCACCGCCGTCTACGCGTCTCCGGATACGGCTTGCGCGCCACGATACTTCCAGCTTGCCTTCAGATAATCCCGATTCATGCGGGCGATCACCTCAATTGAGATGCCCTTCGGGCAGACGGCTTCGCACTCGCCCATGTTGGTGCACTGGCCGAATTTTTCTTCGTTCATCTGCAGCACCATCTTCAACGCGCGGGAATCCCGCTCGGGCTGGCCTTGCGGCAGTAACCCGAGATGCGAGATCTTCGCGCCGGTGAACAGCGACGCGCTTGCGTTGGGGCAGGCGGCGACACAGGCTCCGCAGCCGATGCAGGCGGCCGCGTCCATGGCGCGGTCGGCGTCGGTCTTGGGGACGGGAATCGCGTTGCCGTCCGGAGCGCTGCCGGCGGGAACGGAGCAATAGCCGCCGGCCGCGATGATGCGGTCGAACGCGCCGCGGTCCACCATCAGATCGCGCAGCACGGGAAACGCGCGGGATCTCCACGGCTCCAGGAACAGTTCGTCGCCGTCCTTGAAATGACGCAGCGTCAACTGGCAGACCGTGGTCTTGGCCATCGGTCCATGGGCCACGCCGTTGATCACGAAACCACAGGAACCGCAGATGCCTTCGCGGCAATCGTGCTCAAACGTCACCGGATCTTCGCCGCGCAGGATCAATTCGTCGTTCAAGACGTCGAGCGCTTCCAGCATCGACATATCCGGGTTCATGTTCGACGATTCGTAGCGCGCCATCGCGCCCGGGGCGTTGCGGTTCTTTTGCCGCCAGATGTGGAAGGTCAGTTTCATAGGATTCCTCGCGCGCTTCCCCGGGCTGACGCCTCGAGGCTGCATGCCGGCCCAGTGGGGGAGAGGATTGGCTGACTCATTTGTAGCTCCTCTGGCTGGGGTGCACGTAGTCGAAGGTGAGCGGCTCTTTATTTAATTTTGGCTCCGCGCCAGTGTATTCCCAGGCCGCGACGTAGCTGAAGTTTTCATCGTCGCGCTGAGCCTCGCCGTCCGGGGTTTGATACTCCTCGCGGAAATGGCCGCCGCAGGATTCGTTACGATGCAGGGCGTCCTGGCACATCAGCTCGCCCAACTCGAAGAAATCGGCCACGCGTCCGGCTTTTTCGAGCGACTGGTTAATCTCCTCATTGCCGCCGAGCACCTTCACATCCCGCCAGTACTGCTCGCGCAGTTCGCGGATGCGTCCGATGGCGGACTCCAGGCCCGCTGCGTTGCGGGACATGCCGCATTCGTCCCACATGATCTTGCCCAGCTCGCGATGGAACGAATCGACCGTGCGGGTACCTTTGGCGGCCAGAAGGGCGTTGGTCTTCTGATTTACGGCGTCCTTCGCGGCGGCGAATTCCGGGTGGGACGCGTCGACTTTCTCGAACTTATTGCTCGCCAGATAATTGCCGAGCGTGTAAGGAATGATGAAATAGCCATCCGAGAGGCCCTGCATCAGCGCGCTTGCGCCCAGGCGGTTCGCGCCATGGTCGGAAAAATTCGCTTCGCCGATGACGAACAAGCCGGGAATCGTCGACATCAGTTGATAATCAACCCACAAGCCGCCCATCGTGTAATGGATAGCGGGGTAAATGCGCATTGGAACCTTATAAGGATCCTCGTCGGTGATGCGCTCGTACATCTCGAACAGGTTGCCGTAGCGCTCGCGAATCTTGTCCACGCCGAGGCGTTCAATCGACGCGCTGAAATCGAGATAGACGCCCAGGCCGTGCTCGCCCACGCCGCGGCCCTCGTCGCAGACGGCTTTCGCGTTGCGCGACGCCACGTCGCGCGGGACCAGGTTGCCGAAGCTCGGATAGCGGCGTTCGAGATAATAATCGCGCTCGGATTCAGGGATCTGATCGGGGGAGCGCTTGTCGCCTTTCTGCAAAGGAACCCAGATGCGGCCGTCGTTGCGCAGCGATTCGCTCATCAGCGTGAGCTTGGACTGATAATCTCCGGAAACGGGGATGCAGGTCGGGTGAATCTGCGTGAAGCACGGGTTGCCGAACATCGCGCCGCGCTTATAGGCGCGCCAGATCGCGGTGGCGTTCGAGCCCTTGGCGTTGGTGGAAAGATAATAGACGTTGCCGTAGCCTCCGGTGCCGAGCACCACCGCGTCGGCCACGTGGCACTCAATCGCGCCGGTGACCAGGTTGCGCGTGACGATGCCCCGGGCGCGGCCGTCGATGACCACCAGATCCAGCATTTCCGTGCGCGGATACATCTTCACGGTACCGGCATCGATCTGGCGTTCGAGCGCCTGATACGCGCCTAAGAGAAGCTGCTGGCCCGTCTGTCCGCGGGCGTAAAACGTCCGCGAGACCTGCGCGCCACCGAAGCTGCGATTCGACAAGGTTCCGCCGTACTCCCGCGCGAAGGGGACGCCCTGCGCCACGCACTGGTCGATGATCTTGACGCTGTTTTCGGCCAGGCGGTAAACGTTGGCCTCGCGGGCGCGGAAATCGCCGCCCTTCACGGTGTCGTAAAACAGGCGGTAGATGCTGTCGCCGTCGTTCTGATAATTCTTGGCCGCGTTGATGCCGCCCTGCGCGGCGATGGAGTGGGCGCGGCGCGGCGAATCCTGGAAGCAGAAGCACTTGACGTTATAGCCGAGCTCGCCCAGCGACGCGGCGCCCGCGCCTCCGGCGAGTCCCGTGCCCACGACGATGATTTCGTACTTCCGCTTGTTGGCGGGGTTCACCAGCTTCATCTCGAAGCGGCATTTTTCCCAGGCCTTTTCGATGGGCCCGGATGGAAGTTTTGCGTCTAGCATGTTAGATGATGGAGGGAATTACGCCGGCCAGCACGGCGACCGGGATAGAGACAAACCCAAAGAAAATAAGGGCCGCGGCGATGGCCGAGGCCAGTTTGATCCTCGGCGTGTGGCGCGGATGGCTAAACCCGAGGCTCTCCACTGCGCTGGCGATGCCGTGCCGCAGATGCAGGCTGAGCAGACCCATCGAGAGAATGTAAAACAGCGAAACCACCGGCACACGGAATCCGTTGATCACGTTGCCGTAAGCGTCGGCATCGACGAATGCCGTGCCTCCCACGCCCACGGTGAACTCCAGCAGGTGATAAATGATGAAGCAGGCCAGGATCGGGCCGCTCCAGTACATCGTGCGCGAAGCGTAAGTGGACGCCTGCATTTTGTGCCGCTCGTAGCCGATGGGACGCGCCTCGTTCTTCAACACCATGAGCTGCAGCGCGCTCCAGATGTGCAGGATCACGGCCGTGAGCAACACGATGCGCGCGACCCAGAGCAGCTCCGGGATGGACTTCAGCGCGTGCGCGTAGCCGTTAAAACGGTCCGGTCCTAGAAAGATCTGCAAATTTCCGGCGAGGTGGGCGAAGATGAATCCCACCAGCAGCGCTCCGGTGACGGCCATGATGGCCTTCTTGCCTATGGTTGTTTCCCAGAATCGCGGCGAGCGCGCGGGCGCCGCAAGCCCGGTTGTTGTGGAAGCCATGCTTGTTCTCTTAGATGATAGCAACGCGCGCGAGGAGAGAAATCCATACCTGTTTTTGCAGGAACGTTTTGCAGTAACCTGGAGGCGAGATGCTCCTTTTTGCCGCCGTTGCCATGGCCGCCATGCCGGACTGGGTTCCAGCGCGTTGGTTTTCCCAGAATCCCGCTACGTTGAAGCTGGTGGAATCCACGCCGGTCAACTGCCTGCTGATCGAGAAGCCAAACTGGTCGGCGGCGTTCGCCAAAGCGGCGGCGGAGAAGGGAATCGCCACGCTGGGCGTGGTGACGGGCAACGCCAATGCGGCGGACATCGTGGCGGACGCCAGGAAAGCCGGTTTGACGGGTCTGGCCGTTGAAGGATCGCTCAGCGGCGGTAGCGTCGATTTGCCGGTGGTGAACCTGGGGCTCCGCTCGGAAATGAAATTCGATTCCGGCGCGAAGATTCTCGGCACGCGGCAGGGCATGTGGCCTGGAATCCGCGCCGATCAGGGGGGCCTGATCGCCGCGCCGACGGGAGCGCCGTGGATTGACACCAATACCGGGTTTCTTCGCTACGCCCGCGTGTCGACGAACGCGGCGATCTGGATCGCCAATCGCGTGCCGCCGAAAACTCATCCGGCGCAGATGGCGTATCTATCCGCGATCGGCGATGCAGGCATGACCGGCGCGCGCTGGGTGCTGGACTTCGACGATGAGTTCGCGCAGGGTCTGGAGAAGGGCGATCCGGCGGCGCTGAAGAAATGGGCGGCGATCGTCGAACACGTCAAGTTTTATGAGGATCACAAGGCGTGGCGCTTGTACCCCATGCGCTCGACGCTGGCGCTGGTGGAGGATCCGGCCGACGGCGCGCTGATTTCCGGAGGCGTACTGGACATGATGGCCACCAAGCACACGCCGGTCACGCCGGTGCCTGCCAGAACGCTGGACAATCGATCGCTCCTTCGTTCGAAGATGGCCGTAAACGTCGACCCGGAATTGCTCAACGCGAATCAAAAGGAAGCGCTGAAGGCGTTCACCAAGGCGGGTGGCACGCTGCTCACCGGGCCTCCTGGCTGGAAATTTCCGTCACTGCAGCCCGATCAAATCACGCTGGATAAAAAGGACTTGGAAACGCTGGATGAGATCTGGAAGGAGCTGAACACGGTGACGGGCCGCGAAAACCTGGGCGCAAGGCTGTTCAACGTCGGGAGCATGCTGTCGAATTTGTTGGAGTCGCCCGACGGCAGGCAGGTGGTGCTGCAACTGGTGAATTATTCCGACTATCCGGTGGCGGACATCACCGTCCATGTGCTCGGAAAATTCAAAAAAGCCACGCTGATTCGTCCCGATGCCGCACCGCAGACGCTCGAAGCCTACGACGTGGAGGAAGGCACAGGCATCGATATCGCGTCGCTGGGAGCGTTCGGCGCGCTGGTGCTGGAGCCGTAGCAGCCCGGCTACTTGATTGCGCCCCAGTTCAGCACACCCGCCTTTTGCCAAATCAGTTGGTCGCCCTGGATTCCGTAATAAAAGGCATAGGCCGAAGGAGGCACATATACGCGAATCGGCTAGGATCGCGGATCGCCTCCGACAGTATGCCTGCCTCGTTTCTTCCACGAAGCCGGGGACCGGGATCGCGGCGCCCGACTGGCCCCGCGAAGGATCTGCTCTTGCCGTTGTTTGGTAGACTCGTTATGAAATGCCTGTCGCTCTTCAAGACGCGCTCGAAGCTCTTCGCACGCACGAGAGTGATTTGCGCCGCCTCGGCGTGGCGCACGCCGCGGTATTCGGGTCGGTGGCGCGCGGCGAGGCGCGCGCCGACAGTGACATCGACGTGTTGGTGGAACTCGATGACTCCCAGCCTATTGGCGTCTTCGAGTACGCCCGGTTGAAGCTCTATGTCGATGATCTCTTCCACGGCTCCGGCGACGTGGTGAATCTTCGGACGCTGAAGCCCCTCTTGCGAAGCAATATTTTGCACGACGCGGTCGATGCCTTCTAAAAATCCTGCGCAGCGTCTGTCCGACATCGTTGAGAATATTCGCGCGATTGAAGGTTTTACAGCTAACCTCGACTTCCCGGCGTTTTGCGCGGACCGAAAGACGGTCTACGCGGTCGTGCGCGCGCTCGAGATCATATCGGAAGCATCGCGCCGGCTTCCAAGCGAGGTGCAGGATCGTCACCCCGAAATAGACTGGGCGGCGGTCGCGGCGGCTGGCAACATTTACCGGCACGAATACGACGCTGTTGATGAAGCCATGATTTGGCACACGTTACGGCATAGCCTTTTCACGCTGCGAAGCGTAGCCGAAAAGGAATTACGTAGCTTTCAGTTTTAACCAAGATTGGGGGATGAGACGAGGCCGCGGTGGACGGGAATGGCAGCGCTCAACTGGCCCCGCGAATGCGCGCCGCGCCTGCCCGGTTCCAGGGAGATTTACCCCTTGTTATAGAAAAACCGCTCGTGGACGATCTTGCCGTCTTTCCACTTGCGGACGGCCACCTGGTTCAACTGAACGCGCGGGCCGTTCTTGAAGGTGACGTCCATCCACCACTGGCCGAAGCTGGTGTCCCCGTTGACCGCAG
>JBBIVT010000040.1:0-19402 GCA_037439565.1 Acidobacteriota bacterium
TTCCTCCATGCGGTGCAGGGCGGGGTAGAGCGATCCTTCGTCGATGCGGAGCGCGTCTGCGGAAAGGGTTTCAATAGCCTCGGCGATGCCGTAGCCATGCAAAGGCCCGCGGCGGCTGAGGACGGTCAATACCAGAAGGTCAAGTTGGGTCTGGGCGGAGTTCGTGGACATATACCTAGTAAGCTAGGGTAGCTGACTGAGTAAATCACGAATCGCGCGCGGAGTCAATATCCCGCCAGGGAAAGGTGCCGGGCGAGAGAGAATTTCCGGTCCGCCATTGAAATCTGCGCTAATCTTGAATAGTTTCCATGTCCGACAAAAAACTGCAAATCATCCCCCTGGGAGGCCTGGGCGAGTTCGGTATGAACTGCATGGCCGTCCGCTACGGCGATGACATTATCGTGCTGGACGCGGGGATGATGTTCCCCGACGCCGAGCTGATGGGCGTCGATATCGTCACGCCCGATTTCACCTATCTGGAGGACAACGCCGAGCATGTGCGCGCCTTGATCCTCACCCACGCCCATGAGGATCACATCGGCGGCGTGCCGTTCCTGCTCGGACTGATGAAGATTCCCGTCTACGGCACGGCCTTCACGCTGGCCATGGTGGAGCGGCGGCTGGAAGAGCACGAAATGCTCAAGGAGGCTCGCCTCAATCCGGTGAAGCCGGGCGAGACGCTGGTGCTGGGGCCGTTCTCCATCGAATTCATCCATGTAACGCATTCCACCGTGAGCTGCGTGGCGCTGGCCATCACCACGCCGCTGGGCGTGATCATGCACACCGGGGATTTCAAGGTCGATCCGTCGCCCACCGATAACGAGCTGTTCGACTTGCACAAGTTCGCTGAATACGGCAAGCGCGGCGTGCTGCTGCTGATGTCGGATTCCACCAACGTCGACCGCGCGGGTTACACCGAAAGCGAGCGCGCCATCGCGCCGCGGCTGGCGGAAATTTTTATGCGCGCGCCGCGCAAGATCGTCATCAGTTGCTTTAGTTCGTCCATTCACAGGCTGCAGCAGATTCTCGATGCCGCGCATGAGTACGGCCGCAAGGTGGCGCTGATCGGCCGCAGCATGAACACGGCCACGGAGATCGCGCATAATCTGGGCTTCCTGACGATTCCCAACGGGCTTTTGCTGCGCCCGCAGGACCTGATGCAGACCGCTCCGTCGAAAGTCTGCGCCATTGTCAGCGGCACCCAGGGCGAGCCTATGTCGGCGCTGTCGCGCGTGGCTGTCGACAATCATAAGCACCTGTCGATTGAGACGGGCGATACGGTGGCGCTGAGCGCGCGCATCATTCCGGGTAACGAAAAAGCGATCTACCGCATGATGAATCATATCTCGCGGCGCGGCGCGGACCTGGTGTACGGATCGATGAATCCGCCGATCCACGTCTCCGGTCACGGCAGCGCGGAGGAGTTGCGGCTGATCCTCAATCTGGTGCGGCCAAAGTATTTCGTGCCGGTGCATGGCGAATACCGGCAGTTGACCAAACATGCAAAGCTGGCGCAGCACCTGACGCATTACAACCTGGAAGCCACCTTCGTTCTGGAATCGGGCGACACGCTGGAGATCGACAAGAAGGGCGCGCGCAAGGGACAGCCGGTCACCGTAGGCCGCATCTGCATCGATTCGGGCACGCTCGACGAGGTGGTGGAGGACATCGTCATCCGGGACCGCCGTCATTTGTCCGAGGACGGCTTCGTGCTGCCGATCATCGCCATTAATAAGCACACCGGTGTTTGTGAAACGCTTCCCGAGATCGTCAGCCGGGGCTTTATGTCCCTCGACGACCGCTCAGACCTGATCGAGGAAGCGCGCAAGATCGTCATGAAGACGCTCAACTCGTCGTCGGCGGAGGAGCGCACGGATTTCGGCGTGATGCAGGAAAAGATCCGCGCGGATCTGAAACGTTATCTGACGAAGGAGACGTCGCGGCGTCCGCTGATCATGCCGGTGATTTTAGAGGTTTAAAGCCGGCGTAACCATCAAATCCCGGCGTACCAGGCGTAGCCGCCCTCCGGCGACGCTGAGCCGAGGCCTTTTCCGAAGGCTTTCAAGTTGTCGGTGGCCACCAGCCGCGTAATGAACTTCACGCTCTTATAGCCGAGCTGGCGCGGGACTCGCATGCGCAGGGGACCGCCATTGCCCACCGGCAGCGCCGACCCGTTCAATCCATACGCCAGAAACGTTTGCGGGTGCAACGCGTCGCTCATATCGAAGCTGTCCCACCAGTCGGGCTCGATCGAGAAATAGACCAGGTATTTGGCCTGCGGGTGGATCTGCACCGCTTCCAAGATTTTGGACAGAGGGACGCCGGTCCACTCGGCGATATAGGACCAGCCTTCTTCGCATGCCAGTTGGGTGATCTGGCTGCTCGCTGGATAGCTCTTAAGCTGCTCGAGCGAGAAGGACGTGGGCTTGGCCACCATGCCCTCCACCTCCAGCCTCCAATCCGCAAATCCTCCCGCTTGCAGACGCTTGAACGCGTCGCTCGGAGGAGCAATGTCGTTGGCGAGCGGCGGATTGGAAATTTGATTGCGCTGGAACTCGCGCGCGTAGGAGTGCCGCGTCAGCAGTTTCTGGGCCGCGTACGTGAGCGTCTCGCCGGGGCCATAGAGCCCGCCGTGATCGGGAGGGATCAGCCCATATTGTCTCGCAAGGCGCGCCGCGACGGCCAGTCCCGATGTGCCGGCAGCGGCAACACCGGTAAAGATCAGGTTCCGACGGGATAGCATGCTCATGAGTGCTCCATGGTTTCGGGAACGCGGCCGGAGATCATGGCTCGCATACGGCTGGCGAATCCGGCACGCAACACCATAGCTACGTGGATCAACAGGAAAAGCAGGAAGGAGAGAGAGACGAAGAAGTGAATGGTGCGCGCCGATTGCTGGCCGCCCAGCAGAGTGACAGACTCCGGGACCGCCGAAACAAAAGCGGGCGATAACGCGAGGCCGCTCCAGATTGCCAACGGCGAGAGCACGAAGATCACCGCAAGATAGGCCAGCTTTTGCAGGACGTTGTACGACCAGGCTTCGGCTTCCGTGGGGCGCCGGAAGCGCAGATGGCTGCCGAGAGACGCCGCGAGGGTCTTCCAGGAGCGCTCTTGCGGAGCGGGAAACAGATTTTCGCGGAAGTGTCCAAATAGGCCCCAAAGAAAGTAGAGAAGGCCCGCGAACACTAGGCCCCAGGCGGCCTGAAAGTGCAAGGCGCGGCTCCAGCCATTCTGATCGGGCAAGACGTAGCGGTAGCCAGTGGGGACCGATGGTCTGGATGAAGGTATCGGGATTTGAAACAACGGCTTGGTCAGAACATTGCCCGTCTCGCCCCAGTAAAAGCGCGGATGGGAGACGACGATCTCCATGCCGGTGACCAGCAGGGCGAGCAGGCACAGTGCCGAGCTCCAGTGTGTCAAGCGCACCAGGGCCGCGTGCCGGGGCGCCTCGGCGCGAACCGGTTGGACGGCTCCGCTGGGAATGCAGGCGGAATCTGCCATTGCGGGATTGTATCATGCTCGAAGGCGAATTCGAGCCGGACACCGTACACTGAAATCATGGAGATCACCGACGCCTCCGGCTACCCCGGTTCCGCCGACCAGATTTTTTCGCCAGAAAACGAACAGCAAGTCGTCGAAATGCTGAAGCGGGCGTCGGCGGAGAATGTCCCGCTCACGGTGATGGGCGCGCTCACGGGAGTCACCGGCGGCGCCGCGCCTCACGGCGGCTGGGGACTGTCACTTGCCAAACTGCACAAGCTCGAAATTCAGAAAGGCAAGGCTATTGCCCAACCCGGAGTCCTGCTGCGCGAGGTCCAAGCCAGCGCGGCGGCATCGGGACAGTTTTACGCGCCCGACCCCACGGAAAACACATCATCCATTGGCGGCAACATTGCCACTAACGCCAGCGGTTCGCGATCCTTCCGCTATGGCGCAACGCGGGAGCACGTGCTCGCCTTGCGTATCGCGCTGCTCGATGGGCGCGTCATCGAAGTTCGCCGCGGACAGCCTATCGATTTCGATGTTCCCGCGCTGCCTTTGCCCCGCACCACGAAACACTCGGCTGGCTATCGACTGACGCCAGGGATGGATTGGGTCGATTTGTTCATCGGCAATGAAGGGACGCTGGGTGTAGTGACGCAAGCGGAGTTGCAACTGCTGCCCGCGCCTGGCGAATTGCTCGGCGGCGTGGTGTTCTTTCCCTCCGACGAAGCGGCACTCGATGCGGTCGACCGCTGGCGCGCGACTCCGGGGCTCCGGATGCTCGAATATCTGGACGCCAAGTCGCTTCAGATGATGGACGTGCCGCACAAGGTCGCGCTGATGATTGAAATGGAGGGCGATGCCGATCTCGACATGGCCGGGGCCCTCGAAGAAGACTCCTGGTTCGCCATGTCCGCCGCGGACCGCGAGCGATTCCGCCAGTTCCGCCACAACCTGCCGGAGCGTGTGAACGCGCGCATACGGAAGAGCGGCTTCATGAAACTCAGCACCGATTACGCCGTGCCGCTCGAAAGGAATCGCGAGATGCTGGCCATCTATCACGCCAGGCTTCAGCGCGCCGTCGGTGACAATTACGTGATTTTCGGGCACATCGGCGACGCGCACGTGCACATCAACACGTTTTCCGACAGCCCGGCGCACTTTGCCGCCGCCAAGGCCGTCACCACGGATCTCGCCAAGGACGCCGTTTCGCTCGGAGGGACGGTCGGAGCAGAACACGGCCTCGGCAAGCGCAAGGCGCATCTGCTGGCGTTTCAATACTCGGCGGGGGAAATTGAGGCGATGAAAGCCGTCAAACGGCGGTTCGATCCGGAGTGGCTTCTGGGGCGAGGCACTCTGTTTCAAGAGAGTTAGAGGCATAGCTACTCCACAGGCGGCGGCGTGCGCCACGGGATCTTGTTATAATGTAAGTTCCTTATGAGTCCCGCGTCCAAGAAGATCATCCTGCTCAGACCGCGCGGTTTTTGCGCTGGCGTGGTTCGCGCCATCGACGTGGTCAAGATCGCCCTGGACCTCTACGGCGCCCCCATTTACGTCCGCAAGGAGATTGTCCACAACAAGCACGTGGTCGACGAACTGCGGGCCTCGGGAGCGATCTTTGTCGAGGAATTGGAAGAGGTTCCCGCCGGCGCACGGTTGATTTTCAGCGCCCATGGCGTTTCCCCCGCCGTCTGGACCCAGGCGCGGGAACGCAATTTGAAGGTTATCGACGCGACCTGCCCCTTGGTGACGAAAGTCCACCTGGAGGCCAAAAAGTTCGCGAAACAGGGCTATTCCATCGTCCTGATCGGCCACAAGGATCACGACGAAGTGATCGGCACGTTGGGCGAAGCACCCGAAGCCACCTTCCTGGTCTCCACCGTAGAAGATGTGGATCAGTTGAATGTCCCCGATCCCGATCACGTGTCGTTTATCACGCAAACGACGTTGAGCCTGGACGAGACCAAGGATATCGTGGAGCGGCTCCGGGAGCGCTTCCCGAAAATTCAGGGGCCTGCCGCCCAGGATATCTGTTATGCCACGGAAAACAGGCAACTTGCCGTGAAAGCCGTGGTGCCGCTTTGCCAGCTTCTGCTCGTGGTGGGGTCGCAGAACAGCTCCAATTCCCGTCGCTTGGTGGAAGTCTGCGAGAAAATGGGAGTTCCGGCCTATTTGATCGACGACCTAAGAGAAGTGAAACCGGAATGGCTGCGGGACATCGAAACTGTAGCGGTGACCGCGGGGGCCTCTGCGCCGGAGAATCTGGTAGAGGAGTTGATCAAGTCTCTTCAATCCCGTGGTTTCGACGCACTTGAGGAAATGGAAATTAAGGAAGAGGACGTGCGATTCAATCTGCCTTCTGACCTCGGTCGAACCGTGCAGCTTCAAACCGTCTCGCCCCAGGCCGTCTCGCCTCAAACCAACGCCCGCGTATGAGTCCAAGCCTCCAGCTCGCCGAAACGGTCACCGCCTCGGCCGCATCGTCTCTGCGCAGCGCCATCGGTTACCTGCTGAAGCGCCAGACGCCGGACGGGTACTGGTGGGGCGATCTGACCGCCGACACCACCCTGGAATCGGATTTTATTCTGCTCGAGCTGTGGCGTCACCCTCCGCGGAACGGCGCCTGGAATCCGCCCACGCGGCATTTGATTGACAAGGCCGTCCGCTCGATCCTTGACCGGCAGTTGCCCGACGGCGGATTCAATATCTACACCGGCGGCCCTTCGGAAATCAGCGCTTCGGTGAAGGCGTACACGGCTTTGAAACTCGCCGGTCTGGATTTCGATGACCCGCATTTAACCCGCGCCCGGGAGCGAATTCTGGCCCTCGGCGGCCTGCAGGCTGCCAACAGTTACACCAAGATCAATCTCAGCCTGTTCAATCTGTATCCACGGGACGCCACCCCGTCAATTCCGCCGGAATTGATTCTGTTGGGGCGGCTGATTTACGAGGTTTCCTCCTGGTCGCGGGCGATCGTGATTCCCCTGTCGATCGTGCACGCGATGAATCCGCAGAGGCCGGTTCCGTCCGGATTCACGCTGGAGGAGCTGCTCCTGCCCGGCGTGCCGCTGGAATTCCCCAACGATGAGGGATTCTTCAGTTGGCGGAATTTCTTCCTCAAGGCCGATAAATTCCTGAAATTCTGGGATAAGTACGGCTCGCGCGGCCTGCGCCGCCAGGCCATCCGCCGCGCCGAGCAGTGGATGCTGGAGCGCACCCGGTATACCGACGGCCTGGGCGCGATCTATCCGCCGATGATGTACGTCATCATGGCGCTCGATCTGCTTGGTTATCCGAAGGATCATCCCGACGTGCAGGAAGCCGAGCGGCAGTTCTTTAACCTGCTGGTGGACGACGAGCGGGGATTCTTTTTCCAGCCCTGTTTTTCGCCCGTCTGGGATACCGGAATCGCCGTGTACGCGTTGGGCGAATCCGGCGAAGTTCCTGAAGAGAGGTTGAGCGGCAGTGTCGACTGGCTGCTCACCAAGGAAGTCCGGCGCAAGGGCGACTGGTCGGCGAAACGTCCGGACGTCGAGCCGTCGGGCTGGTACTTCGAATTCGCCAACGAATATTACCCCGATATCGACGACACGGCGCAGGTCTTGCTGGCGCTGGCGCGGGCCAAAGGGTCGAGCGCGGCCAAGCAGGAAGCCGTCACGCAGCGGGCAGTCAACTGGCTGCTGGCGATGCAATCGAAAGATGGCGGCTGGGCGGCGTTCGATGTCGATAACGACTGGCATTTCCTGAGCGCAGTGCCGTTTGCCGATCACAATGCGATGCTCGATCCGACGTGCCCGGATATTACAGGCCGCGTAATGGAAGGGCTCATCGCCTCCGGCGTCGATCCCAAGCATCCGGCGATCCGCCGCGGCGTGGAATACCTGAAACGTACGCAGGAAATCGACGGCAGTTGGTACGGGCGCTGGGGCGTCGATTACATCTACGGCACGTTCCTGGCTTTGCGTGGATTGAAGGACGCGGGCGAAAGCGACCGGGAGGCGTACATCCTGCGCGCGGGCGAATGGATCCGCTCCATTCAGAACGCGGATGGAGGCTGGGGCGAAAGCTGCGCCAGCTACGACAATCACTACTACACCCCCGCCGAGAGCACGCCCTCGCAGACGGCCTGGGCGATCCTGGGCCTGCTGGCCGGCGGCGATACAACCAGCAATAGTCTGCACAAAGGCGTTGAATATCTGATCGAGACGCAGAAGGCCGATGGAAGCTGGGACGAAACGCTGGCCACCGGCGCAGGCTTCCCGCGCGTCTTTTATTTGCATTATCACCTTTACCGCAACTCGTTTCCGGTGCTGGCATTGTCCTGCTATCTGAAATCGAGGAGCGCACACGGAGCAGATCGCACATGAGAGTTCCTTTTTCGCAAGTCGCCGATATGGCGACCTACATCGCCAAGAACAAGATCCGCCCGCGGCCGGAGTGGCAGAAAAATAACGCTGTCGCCAGCGACGCTTCCAATCCGTTCCGCATCATCCACGCCCAGATTCCCGCGGCGGGAGTGGAGCGCAAGCCCCACCCGATGATCAACAAGCGGTTCCCGCTGGTGATGATGCTGGAGCCTCTCCACGCCTGCAACCTCACCTGCACTGGCTGCGGCCGCATCCGCGAGTACGAATCGTCGATCCGCGAACGCTTGAGCGTTGAGCAATGCCTGAAGGCGGTCGACGAGTGCGGCGCACCCATGGTCTCCATCTGCGGCGGCGAGCCTCTGCTTTATCCGGAAATCGCGCGCCTGACTAATGAAATCCTCGCCCGGGGCCGCTGGATCCAGCTCTGCACCAATGGCATGTTCCTGGTCAAGAAGCTGAAGGAGTTCACCCCGCACCCGGGGCTGGTCTTTAACGTCCACCTGGACGGCATGGAAAAGAATCACGACTTCTCGGTCGAGCGCGAAGGTGTTTTTAAGGAAGCGCTCGAAGGCATCAAGGCGGCCAAGGCAGCCGGATTCAAGGTATTCACCAACACCACGGTCTATAAAGAGACCGACATGAAGGAAATCTGGGATCTGTACGAGTTCCTGGAGCCGTTGAAGGTGGATGGCCACGCCATCGCGCCGGCGTATGGCTACTCGGCCGTCAATCAGCGCGAGATTTTTTTGACGCGCGAGGATGTGCATGAGAAATTCAAGAACATCGACAAGATGGCCAAGCGGTTCCCGCTTGTTTCCTCGCCCATCTACATGGAGTTTCTGAAGGGCGACCGCGAGCTGCCGTGCACGGCGTGGGGCATGCCGACCTACAACGTCAAGGGCTGGAAGGGCCCGTGCTACCTGATCACCGACGCGCACCACGATACGTTCGAGGATCTGATGACCAAAACGCCCTGGGACAGCTATGGGTCCGGCAACGATCCCCGCTGCGAGGAGTGCATGGTCCACTGCGGATACGAGCCTTCGGCAGCCTACGGAATCAATTCCAAACTGGGAGATCCGTTTAAGCAGTTAAGCTGGCTTTTGAGTTAAGGGCATGGGCGTGTTGACCCCTCCATTGCAGCCGGGGTTCCGTCCGTGTTCTTTACCGATCCCCGACAGTGATGAAGGGGAAGGAATTTGAAACCGACGCTGGTAACCGGCGCCACAGGGTTTGTCGGCTGGCACGTGGCGCGATGCCTGCTGGAACGCGGCGACCAGGTCCGGGCCCTGGTGCGCGATCCGGCGCGGCTGAGGGAATTAGATGGGGTGGAGCGGTTCCAGGGGGATTTGAGGAAACCGGAATCGTTGGCCAGGGCGGTGGAAGGGTGCGGCGTGGTGTATCACGTCGCCGCCGATTACCGGCTCTGGACGAAGGACCCCGATGAGATGTACCGCTCTAACGTTGAGGGCACGCGGAATGTTCTTGACGCCGCGAAGCGGGCGGGGGTGGAGAGGGTCGTCTACACGAGCACGGTGGGCTGCATCGGCATTCCGATGGAAGGAAATGGCGACGAACAGACGCCGGTCGGCATCGAAGACATGACCGGGCCGTACAAACGGTCTAAGTTTTTGGCGGAGAAGGTCGCGCTGGAATTCGCCGAAGGCGGATTTCCAGTGGTGATCGTGAATCCGACAGCGCCGGTCGGGGATCATGATTTCAAGCCGACCCCGACCGGGAAGATGCTGGTGGATTTTGTGCGAGGGGCGATGCCGGCGTACCTCGATACCGGCCTGAATGTGGTCGACGTCCGGGACGTGGCCCTGGGTCATTTGGCGGCCTGCGAAAGGGGCAGGGCCGGGGAGAGGTATATTTTAGGCGCGGAGAATCTGACGTTGCAGCGGATCTTCGGCATCCTGGCTGGAGTGCTGGGGCGTCCGGCTCCCAAGGTTAAAATTCCATACGCGGTTGCGTATGCGGCGGGACTGGTTTCGACGGCCTGGGCGGGGATTTCCGGGAAAGAGCCCCTGGCGCCGCTCGATGGGGTGAAAATGGCCCGGAAGAAGATGTGGGTCCGGCACGATAAAGCTGTAAAGGAGCTGGGTTTTGCGCCAACTCCGGCAGCAGAAGCGTTGAAACGCGCAGTTTCCTGGTTTCAGTCGAACGGATATTGCTAGTGCGGACATGGTTGGTGGTGGCGGCGGAGGCCCGTGAATTCAGCGGGATCTTGAAGAGATTTGGTCCGGGCGAATCGCTGAGTGGGGTTGGAGCGCGATTTGCTCGTGAAATACGGATAGGCGGGGACGCGTGGCGGCTGTTGGCCAACGGGCCTGGGCCGCGCTGTGTGGGAGAAGCCCTCAGGGCAAAAATGGACGTGGACGGCATCATTAATACGGGATACTGCGGTGCGCTGGATCCGTCGTTGCGCATTGGCGATCTTGTAATGTGGCGCGGCGCGGAAATTCCCTCCACCATTCCCCACCTGGTGGGCGAAATCAGTTCGTCCGACCGCGTCGTTGCCTCCGCCGCCGAAAAAAGGCGGCTTCGCGAACAGACCGGAGCTCTTGCCGCCGAAATGGAAGCCGGCGAGGTGAAGAAGATCGCCGCCGGCTGGGCCGTTCCTTTTTATTGCGTGCGGGCGGTGTCCGATACAGCGCAAGAGGATTTACCGCTGGATTTTAATCTGTATCGCGATCCGGCTGGGCGATTCAGTCTTCCCAGGATCGCCTTCGCGGCGGTTCGCCATCCGTTTACGCGCATCCCGGCGCTCCGGCGCCTGGAAGACCATTGCAATGTGGCATCCGAAGCCCTAGGAGCATTTTTTGCAGACTGCCGACTTTAGTCTCGACCAGGCCGCCGACGCCTCCCTGGCAACGATGAAGGCCGCTGTTTACAAGGGCAACAGCGTCGTGGACGTGGAATCCGTTCCGGTGCCCGAAATCGGCCCCGGAGAGATCCTTATTCGGGTGGAATCCTGTGGTATCTGCCACACGGATTTGAAAAAGATCGAATATAATCTGCTGGCCCCGCCGCGCATTTATGGGCATGAGACGGCGGGAGTGGTGGCCAGGGTTGGCCGTGGCGTGACGAAATTCAAGCCCGGCGACGGCGTCATTGTTTTTCATCATATCCCCTGCGGGAAATGCTTTTATTGCTCCCGCAAGCTCTACGCGCAGTGCCCGGTGTATAAGAAAGTCGGCGTAACGGCCGGATACGAGCCGGCCGGCGGCGGATTTGCGCAGTACGTTCGCGCTATGGACTGGATCGTCGAGCGCGGCGTCGAGAAAATCCCGGCCGGAGTCTCCTTCGATCAGGCCTGTTTTGTGGAACCCGTGAATACCTGTTTGAAGGGTGTCAAGCAAATCGGCCCGCAACCCGAGGATGTGGTCGCGATTCTGGGGCAGGGACCCATCGGACTCATCTTCACCATGATGGTGGCGCGCATCGGCTCGAAAATCGTGGCCACTGACACCATGCCCAAACGGCGCGCTCTGGCCCTTGAATTCGGCGCATCCGAAGCATTTGACCCTCGCGGCGAGGATTTGGAGCGGGCGGTCCGGGCCATGACCGAAGGTCGTGGCGCGGATCTGGTGATCGTGGCGGCGTCCGCCAAGGGGATTGTGGAGCAGGCAGTGAAATGCTCCCGCCCCGGGGCGAAGATCCTATTATTTGCGCAAACCTCCCATCAGGAGCGGGTGGATCTTTCCGGAGCCGATATCTGCGTCGGGGAACGCATGTTATGCGGTTCCTACAGCGCCTCGGTGGATATCCAGGCCGAGGGCGCGGAGATGGTTTTCAGCGGCGCTTTGCCTGTCGAACGGCTTATATCCCACCGCTATCCGCTAAACTATATTCATGAGGGGATTGAACGCGCGTTGCATCCTGACGAAGAATCATTAAAGATAGTAGTACAGCCACAGAGGTGGAAAGAGTGAATCAGCAGATGACGGCTGCCGTCCTTTATGGAAAAGAGGACGTGCAGATCGAAAGCGTGGATGTTCCGCAGATCGGCCGGGGCGACGTGCTGGTGCGCGTCCGCGCCGCGTTGACCTGCGGCACCGACGTGAAAGTCTTCCGCCGCGGTTATCACGCGCGCATGATTGTGCCGCCTGCGCTGTTCGGCCACGAGATGGGCGGCGACATCGTTGCCATGGGCAGGGATGTCTCCGGATTCAAGATCGGCCAGCGCGTAGTGGCCGCCAATTCCGCTCCGTGCGGCGAATGTTTCTATTGCCGTCGCAATCAGGAAAATCTGTGCGAGGATCTGCTGTTCAATAACGGAGCTTACGCCGAGTACATCCGTATTCCTGAGCGCATCGTGCGCAAGAACATGTACGAAGTGCCGGACCACGTCAGCTATCAGGATGCGGCTCTGGTGGAGCCGCTGGCTTGCGTGCTGCGCGGTCTTGAGGAATCCGGCGTTCGCCCTGGCGATACCGTCGCGGTGATCGGCCTGGGCCCCATCGGCATGATGTTCGTGAGGCTGGCCAAGGCGGTTTTCAACGCCCGGGTGATCGCCATCGGACGCAGGCCGCAGCAACTGCAGCGCGCCGCAAGGATGGGAGCCGATGAGACCATCCTCAATTGCGAGGGCGCCGACGTGGTCGGCCCGGTGCAGGAAATGACGGGGGGCCGTGGAGCCGACGTGGTGATCGAAGCCGTCGGCCTGCCCGAAGTCTGGCAACTGGCGATCAAGTTGCTTCGCCGCGGCGGTGTAGTGAACTTCTTCGGCGGCTGTCCTGATGGCACCAACCTCGCCCTCGACACTAACCTGCTTCACTATTCAGAGCTGACCTGTAAGGCAAGTTTCCATCACACGCCCGCGCTGATCCGCAAAGCGCTCGATCTGGTCAGCCGCGGCTATGTGGGCGCCAAGGATTTCGTCAATCATTCCGAGCCGCTCACCAATCTGCTGCAGGTGATGCAGCACCTGATGAGCCACAACGGCCATCTGAAGACTGCGATCATTCCGTAAACGGCCGTGTTCCTCCCTCCCGCCGCTTTCGTCGCGAATCCGGAATTGTTGCAGCGTGTCTGGACGCGCGATGAATCGCTCGCCTACACGCGCTGGCTCGCTACACATCATTACGAGAACTTCCAGGTCGTCAGCTTCCTCCTGCCGAAGCGCTTGCATCAGGATTTTTACAACGTCTATTCTTTTTGCCGCTGGGCCGACGATCTGGGCGACGAGATCGGCGACACCGGCGAGAGTTTGCGGCTGCTCGCCTGGTGGCGCAGGGAACTGCAGAAAATGTACGCCGGGCAGACCGCGCATCCGGTGTTTGTGGCGCTCGCGGATACGGCGGCGCGGCATCAACTGCCCCAGGAAACCTTCGACGATCTGATCAAGGCCTTCGAGCAGGATCAGACCGTCACACGGTACCGGAGTTTTGACGACCTGTTTCAGTACTGCCGCTACTCGGCCAATCCCGTCGGCCGGTTGGTGCTGGGACTCTGCGGGTATCGCGACGCCGCGCGCCAGGAACTGTCCGACGCCACATGCACGGCGCTGCAGCTTGCCAATTTCTGGCAAGACGTGGTTGTCGACCTTGAGAAAGACCGCGTCTATCTCCCGCTCGATGTGCTTGATAAATACGGCTATCCGGTAGAGGAGCTTTTCGCGCGGCGCTTTGACGGCCGCTTCCGCCAGGCGATGAAGGAAGTCACCGGCGTGGCCCGCCAGCTTTTCCTGAAAGGTCTGCCACTGGCCGGCCAAGTGGACCGCCGGCTGTCAATTGACCTCGAACTGTTTAGCCGCGGGGGCCTGAAAATTCTGGAAAAAATAGAACGCCAGGATTACAATGTCCTCCGGGCCCGCCCCAGGATTTCGAAGGTGGAGCGCGTGGCGCTTCTCCTCGGCGCCATCGGCCGGAGAGCTTTGTCGCCTGCTGATAAGCCAGCCGCATGAGCGATTTTACGGTGGAAGAATCCTACGCCTGGTGCGTCGAAGCCGCGCGCGAGCAGGCGAAGAATTTTTACTACTCGTTCCTCCTGCTTCCCCTGGCGAAGCGCGAGGCAATGTGCGCCATCTACGCCTTCATGCGCTACTGCGACGACCTGAGCGACGACGAAGGTATCGCCGACCGCCGTTCCGCCATCGCCCGCTGGCGGGAGGACCTGGGGGCTGCTCTGGACGGCCGCGCCGGCACGCATCAGCTCTGGCCTGCGTTCATCGACGCCGTTCGGCGCTACAAAATCCCGCACGAGTACTTCTTCGACATGATCGACGGCGTGTCGAGCGACCTGGATCCGCGCTGCATGCAGACCTTCGGCGAGCTGTACGAGTATTGCTATCGCGTCGCCAGCGTTGTCGGCCTTACGATCATCCACATTTTCGGATTTGACGATCCCAAGGCGCTGGAACTAGCCGAAAAATGCGGGATCGCTTTTCAGTTGACCAACATCCTGCGCGATGTTCGCGAGGATTACGAAAAGGACCGCGTCTATATTCCGGCCGAAGACTTCGCCCGCTTCGGCGTTTCGCCCGCCACGCTCGTTTCCACCGAAGGGTTCTTGAAGATGATGGATTTCGAAGCGACCCGGGCGCGCCAGTATTACCGTGAATCCGCGCCGCTGGTGGCGATGATCCATCCCAACAGCCGCGCGTCATTGAAGGCCCTCATCGGGATCTATTCGCGCCTGCTCGACAAAATCGTCGAGTCGCGGTACGACGTGCTGACGCGCCGCATCCGCGTCCCTGCCTGGGAAAAGATCTGGATTCTGGCGAAGGCGAAGTTCGTTACTTAAACGTCCAGCGCAGGCCCCCGAACGGGCCCTGGAGCAGGGCTCGCAGGTAGTAATCCTTCTGGGGGTTGGT
This sequence comes from Acidobacteriota bacterium, assembly GCA_037439565.1. GTDB lineage: Bacteria > Acidobacteriota > Terriglobia > Bryobacterales > Bryobacteraceae > Palsa-187. The sequence goes on from JBBIVT010000040.1 coordinate 14,668, forward strand.
CTTGAAGTAGAACCCACGATAACCGGCCACCAGATCGAGCTGCCGGTATAGGCGGACCATCATCCTGGCCTCACCGTCGCCTTGCGCAGCCCTGTGCGGGAAGGCGAACCCCTCGGCCTTCGCATCGAAGACGATCCGTTTACTGAAGTGATACTCTCCACCCACGCCAAGTGAGGGAAAGATCACCGACCGCGAGCTCTGAATCGGCGCTGCGGTTAAGTCCGCCGGCGCGTCAAAGCGGGCCGTGATCTGAGTCCACTCAATTCCCCACAAGGTCCGGAAACGGAACTTTCTCGCGGCCGCCGGGTCGGGATAGGTCAGATAATTCCACGTCGCGCGGGCATGCTGGATTTTCGCGGAGGAGCCGAGCACGTCGTTCTGGTTGTAGGCTTGCCCGAACAGGATCGTGTTGATGGGCAGGGTTTCATTGCCCTGCTGCGTCGTCTGGAAATATTCGAACTCCAGCAGATTCGCGCGCCCGGCCGGCGCGGTCACGACAATGCCTTCGGCGAACTTGTTGGGGCCTTGCAGGTCAATGCTGGAGCCTAGCGTTGCGCTGTCGCCGTCGATGTTGTTCTGCCCTGGCCTCATGATCGGGTGCGAGGTCTGCTTCCAGAAATACAACTCAACGGAAATATCACTGAAATTCTTGTATTCGTCCGGAGGCAGCGGAGGAGGCGGCGCGGCCGCCGGATTGGGCGTCTGCGTCGTCGTCGTCGATGCAGGTGGCCCCTGCGGCGCCGGCGTCTGCGGAGCAGGCGGCTGACTCTGCGCCAGGGCGGCCGAAGCGGCCATCAAAATCGTCAAAATGAAAGGGGAGACCACACTACGGGCAAGTAACTTCACGCGTTCTCTCATTCTACCAACAAAATACTTAGGCGCGCCGCGCCGGGCAAATACTTAGGTGCGCCCCGCTAGGATTGAGTTTCGGGCAAGTTTGGGGCCGAACCGCAGACTAGTTGGCGGAGGGCTTCTCCACCCGTTCAATGACGAACGATTCCACGGGCGCCTTCGAGGACTCCATCTTCAATCCCAGCTTGTCGAAGATCATGTACAGCGTCGGCCGCGTCGGATCGGCGATCGCCTGGCTCTCCGGGTCGGAACTGCCTCCAGGCGGAACGGGTCTCTGCCGCATTGGCACCCATCCTTCGGTGTCGATATCGTAAAGGCCCTTTAGACCAGTGCGGTCGATGAGAGGCTTATCCGTGAAGTTCGATACGGAGACGCATAATTCCGCCATATCGAGGCCCTTCACATGGATTCCTCGGCCTTGACCAGCGCCGCCGAAATGGCACTGATTCCCGGGGTCGCCGCAGTCTTTTTCTTCGAACCTCGATTTCTGCAGCTTGGGCCCGTTCCTCGCCACCGTGAGAATGTAGACCGGCTGTTCCTTAAATTCACGCCGGATAGCAGGGCGGAAGCGGTCTGCCAGGAGCGCCTGCAGCATCTGGCGCATCTTTTCCTGGCGTTGCTTGGCGGACAGGCCTTTCAGATCTGCTTCGTCGGCCTTGGCTTGGATGTCATAAGCGCCGCTTTCCGAGCGAATCCAGTCGGGACCTCCGGTCAACTGCGTCCCCTGAAACGGCACATCGTACGCTATCGCGATGAGGATGTGTAACGGAAGGCCGGCAACACTGAATCTCCCACTGGGCGAAAGCTCCGGGAACACGAAGCGCCGTTCCGACGGGTTGTGGGACTTTATGGACGCCACCTCGAAGGACGGCTGAGGTTGCGCATGGGCTGATACGGCGAACATCGTTGCGGCAAAAGCGGCCGCCAGCGTCTTCACGGGATTCATAAAACTCCTTTCGTGGGATCGCAGCAGCAAAAAACGGACCAAACGGGCTACGGTTTCCAGAAACCCGGATCGGCGTCGATCACGCTCTTCGGTGGATTACTCATCTTGGGATTGATGGCAAATAGCGTATACCCGCTTGACACAATCATGTCCTGGTTGAGCTTGCGAAAGCGCGCCAGATCTTCGGGGCCCATCGCCTGGGTCTCGTTGGGCGAATGCAGTTCCTGGAGCGAACGAACTGGGATCAAAACCAGGTATGTGCTCTCCGGCGCGCCGGACTCGACCCGGTATACAGCCGCGCGGCCTTTCCATCCCAGTTTTTCGCGGGCGGCATTGAGTAATTTCGCCCGCTCGGCGAAATCAGGCGCATGGCCGGGCCGGATGTGAATCGTATACACGTTCACGTAGCGCATTTTCGCCAGATTCAAGGTTCCGGGAAGATAGCTGAGCCCTTTCTGCAGGCTGGCGACGATGCTGCTGTCGCCGGTGAGCAGCTCCCCGTCCTGTGGACTGAGCGGCGAAATCTCCGATCGCAATGGCTCGGTGCCTTGCAGCTTGAGCGCCTGCTCGATGGAAGCCCAGGAGTCGAACGCCTCCACAAACCACGCCTGGTTCGGGCCGGTCACGTTCTCCATTCCGATGTAGTTTGCGAATCCGGCCTTGGCGAAGGCGCGCGCGTAGGCGGACTCAATCCTCTGATGCTCGCCGCCCTTGCCCGGCTTGACGTCCTCGCGTACGATTCGGAGGAGCCGGGGTTCTTCCGTCTGCGCCTGAAGGAGCGAACACGCCAGCGGCAGTAGCGCCGCGGCGAAAATACGAGCAGCGATGGTCATCTTTCCGTTCCTTGTCAGTGGAGTCTGCCAAGTATAACCCGTCTTCCGCATTCCGCACCTCCACGGGATTGTCCGTTATGGTCCCCGGTTCCCCGTTCTCGTGCGATAGACTAGTCAGGTGACAAGACAATCAAGCGTATCCGCTGCGCGCCGCCGCCGGATGCTTGCCTGGATGCGCAAACATGGCCCGGTGCGCGGTGGCGATCTTGCCCGGCATTTCAGGGTGAGCCGCCAATGCGTGGTTCAGGATGTCGCGATTTTGCGCGCGGGCGGGGAGCCGATTGTCGCGACGCCCCAGGGCTACCGGTTGCCGGGAGAAGCCAGGCGGGCGCGGCGCGAGATCCTCGCCTGCCGCCATGCTCCCGACCGGACACGGGAGGAGCTTTTCATTCTTGCGGACAACGGCGTCCGCGTCATGGACGTCGTCGTTGAGCATGCCCTCTACGGGGAGCTGCGGGGAACGCTGATGCTGGAGTCGCGCGCCGACGTGCAGGAGTTCCTCGATCGGGTGAAGCGTACGAAGGCTCCGCTACTGTCTTCGCTCACCGGCGGCGTTCATCTGCACACCGTGGAGGCATCACGAAAGGAAAACCTCGCGCGCGCGAAGGCGCAATTGAAGCAGAGAGGATTCTTACTCCATTGATCGCCGTTCCATCATTCGCGGCCGAATCGCCGCGCGCGCGGCGGCTTGAACGGGCGCTTTTCCGTGGCGCCAGCCTCACGCCCGCGAACCTCGAATATCGGGATGCCGTAGAGCATCTCACGGCCATGCTGTTGCGCGCCGATATGGCCGATCGCGACCTCACCGTGCGGGCGCTGGGGTTGACGAACCGGCGCGGCTCGGCGGCGATCTTCACGCGCGAGAGCGGGGTCGCCGCCGGCTTGGAGGAAGCGGCAATGGTGCTTCGCGGCCGGGGCGTGGAGGTTGCGTTGGAGAAGGGCGACGGAGACTTTATCCAGGCCGGTGATGTGCTGCTGCGCGCCAGTGGAGAGGAAGCGGCGTTACTGCCGTTGGAGCGCGTTGTTCTGAATCTTTTACAGCGGATGTGCGCCATCGCCACGGCCGCTTCCCGGATGCAGGAGCGCGTGCGCGGTTACTCGCCCCACACGCGCATTGCCGGCACAAGAAAGACTCTTTGGGGGCTTCTCGACAAGCGCGCCCTGCATGCCGGAGGCGTGGGAACGCATCGTCTGAGCCTGGGCGACGCCATTCTCATCAAGAATAATCATCTCGCGCGAATCGCGGCGCGGGAGGAAGACGCCGTCGCGCCGGCCATCGAGCGGGCCTGGGCGTTTCGCGGCGAGTCCGCGTTCATCGAAGTCGAGGTGCGTGGGCAGGCCGCGGCGCGGGAAGCGGCCAAGGCGTTCCTGCGCCTTCGGGAGGCCGCCGGCGAGGATTATCCCTGCCTGTTGATGCTGGACAATATGACGCCTCTGGAAATCTCCTCGGCGCTCGACATGCTGCGGCGGGAGAGCCTTTGGGACGCGGTCCTGGTGGAGGCCAGCGGCAAAGTCACCGGCGCAAATCTCGACGGGTATGCGGCATCGGGCGTGGATGCGATTTCGGTCGGATCGCTCACGCACTCCGTCGAAGCGCTCGACATCGCGGCGGCAATTTCATGAAGCGCTATAGCCTGCCTCCGGTTGAGGCCCTGCCAGATACACCCGGCGAAATTCGCGCGAAGCAGGCACGCGTCAGGGAGCTGGCCGCCGAGCGCCATGCGGTACTGCTCGCCCATCATTATCAGCGTCCGGAGGTTCAAGAGGTCGCCGACCTGGTTGCGGATTCTCTAAAACTGTCGCAGGCGGCGGCGCGGACGGATGCCCCCGTCATCGTCTTCTGCGGCGTGCATTTCATGGCGGAGACGGCGTCGATCCTGAACCAGGAACGGATCGTGCTTCTTCCCGACCTGGCGGCGGGCTGTTCGCTGGCCGCCTCCATCACGGCGAGCGAACTGGTGGCCTGGAAGGAGAAATTTCCCGGCGCGGCGGTGGTGTCGTACATCAATACGTCCGCTGCCGTGAAGGCGGAAAGCGATTACTGCTGCACATCGGCGAACGCCTCGAAAGTGGTGGCGTCGATTCCAGCCGGAAAACCGGTCCT
>JBBIVT010000040.1:19502-25163 GCA_037439565.1 Acidobacteriota bacterium
CGCAATTTGCCGTGGGGACCGAACTGGGAATTTTGCATCAGTTGCGGACCAGATTTCCGGAGAGGGAGTTTTATCCCGTGAATCCCAACGCGGTTTGCGCGTTTATGAAAACGATCACGCTCGACAAGATCATCCGCGCCCTGGAAACGCTGGAGCCGGAAGTCCGCGTGCCCGAGGACATCGCCCGCCGCGCCCGAGTGCCGATCGACAGGATGCTCCAGATTAGTTGAGCGGTCTTCTGGACTTAAGCGGTCGTATCCTTCCCAACTTGCCCGATTCCCGCCCAACCCGCTACCCTAGTAGCTGAACCCCCCATGCTCAAAGTAAAAGTAGACGCTCCTGACGATCTCGATCCCATCGAAACTTCCGAATGGGTCGAGGCGCTCGATGAAATCATCGACGCCGCCGGGCCTGACCGGGCCAGCTATCTCCTGAACCGCCTCATGGAAAGGGCCGCCAATCTCGGCGTGCAGCCCCCTCTCCGCTGGAACACTCCCTATATAAACACCATTTCGACGGACGAGGAAGCCGCCTATCCCGGCGACCGCGCAATTGAGCGCCGAATCAAGAGCCTGGTGCGCTGGAACGCCGCCGCCATGGTCGTCCGCGCCAATAAATACGACGCCAATATCGGCGGCCACATCGCCACGTATGCGTCGCTGGCCACGCTGCTCGAGGTCGGCTACAACCATTTCTTCCACGGCTCCCATAACGGCGATGCCGGCGACTTTATCTACTTCCAGGGACACGCCTCGCCGGGCGTCTATGCCCGCGCCTATTTGGAAGGCCGCCTGCAAGAAAAGAATCTAGAAAATTTCCGCCATGAGTTGCGCGATGTGCCGGGCTTGTCTTCCTATCCGCACCCGTGGCTGATGCCCGATTTCTGGCAGTTTCCCACCGTTTCCATGGGGCTGGGCCCCATCGGCGCGATCTATCAGGCGCGGCTGATGAAGTACCTCGAAAATCGTGGCATCATCAAGCCGTCCTCGCGCAAGGTTTGGGGATTTTTGGGAGACGGCGAAACGGACGAGCCCGAGACGCTGGGCGCGTTGACGCTCGCCTCGCGCGAAAAGCTGGACAACCTGATTTTCGTGGTCAACTGCAACCTGCAGCGCCTGGACGGTCCGGTGCGCGGCAACGGCAGCATCATTCAGGAACTGGAAGCCGCATTCCTCGGCGCGGGCTGGAACGTGATCAAGTGCATCTGGGGCTCGGGTTGGGACGATCTGCTCGCCCGGGACACTACCGGCCTGCTGCTCAAACGTATGCACGAATGCGTCGACGGCGAATATCAGGCTTTCCGCGCCCAGAACGGCGCGTACATCCGCAAGGAATTTTTTGGGAAATACCCCGAACTGCTGAAGCTGGTGGAGCACCTTTCCGACGACGACATCTGGGCTCTGCGCCGCGGCGGCCATGACCCAGTGAAGGTTTTTAACGCCTATAAGCGCGCCGTCGAGACGGTAGGAAAGCCTACGGTCATCCTGGCCAAAACCGTGAAGGGCTACGGCCTGGGCGAGACCGCGGAAGGACGCAACACCGCCCATCAGCAGAAGAAGCTGGCCGAATCCGATATGTTAAAGATTCGCGACCGCTTCCATATCCCCATCTCCGATGAAGTGGTCCAGCACCTTGAGTTTTACCGCCCGCCGGAAGAATCGCCGGAAATGCAGTATCTCCGCCAGCGCTCCGAAGCCATGGGCGGTCCGCTGCCCGCGCGCAAGACTGAATATCCGCCCGTCACCGCGCCCTCGCTCGATATTTTCCATGAGACCACCGGAGGCTCGAAGGGCCGCGAGGCGTCCACCACGGCGTCGTTCGTGTCGATTCTCAAGTCCCTGCTGAAAGTGCCCGAGCTCAGCAAGTTGATCGTTCCGATCGTCCCTGACGAAGCCCGCACCTTCGGCATGGAGTCTCTGTTCCGCGAATATGGCATTTACGCCAGCCAGGGCCAGCGCTACCGGCCGGTGGACGCGAACGTTCTCCTTTATTACAAGGAGGCCAAGGACGGCCAGATTCTGGAGGAAGGCATCACGGAAATGGGGTCGATGGCCTCGTTCCTGGCCGCGGGAACAGCCTACGCCAACTACGGCGTGCCGCTGATTCCCTTCTACATTTATTATTCGATGTTCGGCTATCAGCGCGTGGGCGACATGGTTTGGGCCGCCGCTGATTCGCGCGTAAAGGGCTTCCTGCTGGGCGGAACCGCCGGTCGCAGCACGCTGCTGGGAGAGGGCCTGCAGCATCAGGACGGCCATTCGCCGCTGCTGTTCAGCGCCGTGCCGACGTGCGCCATTTACGATCCCGCCTATGCCTATGAAGTCGCGGTGATCGTTCAGGAAGGCATCCGCCGCATGTATCAGGAGCGCGAGGACCGCTTCTACTACATCACCGTCTACAACGAGAACTACGCCCAGCCGCCGATGCCCGAAGGCGACCACATCCGCGAGGGCATCCTGCGCGGCATCTACAAGTACAAAGCATCTGAAAGCGGCTATGCGGCCGCCCAGTTGTTCGGCAGCGGACCGATGCTAAACGAGGCTCTCAAGGCCCAACAGATTCTGGCCGAACGCTATCAGATCCCCACGGATGTCTGGAGCGTCACCAGCTACAGTGAGTTGCGCAAGGAAGCGTTGGATGTGGAGCGTTGGAACCGGCTGCATCCGGCTTCCGAGCCCCGGATTCCGTACATCCAGCAAGTGATCGGCAACACGCAGGGCCCGATCGTCGCGTCCAGCGACTATATGAAGGCGATTCCGGACGGCTTGGCGCCCTGGATCGGCACGAGGCTCAACTCGCTCGGCACCGACGGCTTCGGCCGTAGCGAAAATCGCGAGCATCTGCGCCATTTCTTCGAGATTTCCGCCGAGGCCATCGCGCAGGCGACGCTAGCCGCATTGGCCCGCACCGGCGCTGTCAACGTGCATCGCGCAGAAGCGGCCATCGCCGAGCTCGGTTTCAGCCCTGAGAAGCCGAATCCGGCGCACACATAGCGATAGAACCGGCGTCCCTCGGACGCGGGCGTCAAATCCATTTTTATCAATCGCTTGGCAAGCCTTCCGGATCGGAGGCTGCGTTTTCTCACCTGTTCGGCAGGGCGGGAATTACCAAGTGCCCGGTATAGTCAACCCGCGGCATCTACGATAACTTGCAAGTAGGGCCGAGGTGCCAACATGTCAAGTTCCGATTGGTTGAAGCAGTGGATGAGAGTAACGCCGGTATTCCTCGTGTTTCTACTCTCAACGGCCGCAGTTCCGCAGACGGCCCCTCCAGCCGGTGCGCCGATGACGCCGCAGCAGCTTGACGACTTGGTTGCGCCGATCGCGCTCTATCCTGATCCCCTGGTCGGCGAAGTGCTTGCCGCCTCGACATATCCGATAGAAATCGCCGAGGCCGAGCAATGGGTGCGCGACCATCCGCACTGGAAACCCTCGAAGCTGATGGATAAGGCGAAGAAGGAAAACTGGGATCCCAGCGTGCAAGGGCTGGTCGCGTTCCCCGACGTGCTCGCCCGGTTGACGCAGGATACCGGTTGGACCACGCAACTAGGCAATGCATTTCTGGCGCAGCAGGCGGACGTGATGCAGGCGGTGCAGCGTATGCGGGCCCAGGCCCAGCAGAGAGGGATCCTGCACTCGACGCCGCAGGAGACGGTTACCACACAGAACCAGGATGGGCAGTCGGCAATCAGCATCCAGCCGGCAGATCCGGACGTGTGGTATGTGCCCACCTACAATCCCGTATACGTGTGGGGACCGCCAGTCTGGGGCGCCTACCCGCCGCTTTTTTACCCCGGCGTCGATGTGGGCTGGGGGTGGGATCCCGGGATCGACTTGGACCTCTCTTTTGGAGGCTGGGGCGGCTGGGGCTGGGGCGGCTGGGGCTGGTCCCCCAACTGGTACGGCGGCAACATTTATATGAACAACTCCTTCTTTCACCGGTACGGTTTTCGGAACTACGGAGGAGAGGCTTTCGGCAATACCATGTGGGCTCATAATCCGGAGCACCGCCTCGGTATGCCTTATGCCAACCGCGAGGTGGCGAACCGGTTTGCCCGCGGCGGCGCTCCTGGGAGATTCGGCTCGGCTGGTGGCCGATTCAACGGCACTGGTGCCGGGCGATTCGGTGGCGGGGCGCAGAACATCCGTCGCGGGGCCGTGGCGCCGCAGCAGCGTTTCGGGAATCCGGGCTTTGAGCAGCGCGGTTATACAAGCAATCACAGTGTGTTCGGCGGGTATCACAACGGCGGGATGGCCCGCATGCAAAGCGACCGCGGCTTTTCGAGCATGGGCGCCGCACGCACATTCGGCGGAGGCGGATTTGGCGGCGGAATGCGCGGCGGCGGATTCGGCGGCGGAGGGATGCGCGGCGGAGGGTTTGGCGGCGGCGGCATGCGTGGCGGCGGGAGGCGATAGCTCATGACGGGTAGACTTTTCACGATGTGTGCGGCGATGGCGGCGATGTGCGCCGCGCAGCAGCGATTTGATTCCGCAGAGGCCGCGGCACAGGCCTTGATCGACGCCGTGGAGCATCATGACGCGGCGCGGTTGGACGCCATTTTCGGGCCGCAGGCGAAAGGAATCCTCACCTCGGGCAGCCCGACCCAGGACCGCAACGAACAGACCGAATTCGCGAGCCTGGCGCGGGCCAAACACCGCCTCGAAATCTCCGCCATGAATCCGAACCGGGCGATTCTGGCAATCGGCGACGAGGATTGGCCGTTCCCGGTCCCGATTGTCCGCACCAAGGACAAGTGGAGCTTCGATTCGTCGGAAACGCCGGTGGAAATGAAGGCGCGGCGCATCGGATCCAACGAACTGGACGCCATCGAGATTTGCCACGGGTACGTGGACGCGCAGTTGAAGTACGCATCCGAGGACCGTGACAAGGACGGTATGCTGGAGTACGCGCCTCGCCTGATGAGTACGCCCGGGCGGCAGGATGGCCTCTATTGGGAAGGAGCGAGCGAACCTCTGGTGCCCAAGGGTATGGCTTTGGCGGCTTGGGACGGCGCCCGGCCGGGGCAAGCCAAACCCTACCACGGATATTACTTTCGGGTTCTGCAGGGGCAGGGCCCCAACGCGCCAGGTGGCGCGCACAATTATTTCGTGAAAAACAAGCTGATCGGTGGATTCGGCCTGGTGGCGTGGCCATCCGAATACGGAGTCACGGGAATCCATACCTTCCTGGTGAATCAGGACGGCGTGGTTTATGAAAAGGATATTGAGCCGGTTCCGGGCAAGCCTGCGCCGCCGATCACCCGCTTCGACCCGGACCGGACCTGGGAGCCCGTCGAGTAGAGCTCACTTTTTCAGTTCGACCACCATCACTTCGATGGGTTTCGTGCCGGCGTTGACGTCGGCATGCATCTCGCCGGGCTTGTTCGCGCCCAGCCAGTAAGCTTTTCCGGCGTCCCAGACGTGCGTTTCCTTCTCGCCGCTCCTCGTGACGATGTTCATCGTGCCGCCTTGTAGGGGCACGATGACGCGTCCGTGCTCGTGGCGGTGCATGGTGAGCGGCGCGTTCGGAAACACGACGGTCCGCCAGACCTTCACGTCCTCGTTTTCAAACTGTGGAAACCGCTGCGTCTCGGTCGCCTGTTGCGGCGTCAGCGCGATGGCGGTGAGCAGAACGGAAGGGACAAGCAGCGTAATTTTCATC
>JBBIVT010000040.1:25263-36621 GCA_037439565.1 Acidobacteriota bacterium
TTCCAGCGCCTTCACCCCCGGCAGTTCAATTCCGCCCAGAAACTCGAGCGAAGCGCCGCCGCCCGTCGATACGTGGGAAATTTTGTCGCTCACGCCCGCGGATTTGATGGCTTTTTCCGAATCTCCGCCTCCCACTACGCTCACCGCGCCCGACGCCGCCACCGCTTTGGCGACCGCCACCGTCCCGGCATCGAACGGAGGCATCTCGAACACGCCCATCGGGCCGTTCCAGATGATGGTCTTCGCGCCGGCGATGACCTTGGAAAACTCGGCCACCGTCTTGGGCCCAATATCAAGGCCCATTTTGCCCTCCGGCACCACGGCGACCACTTGGTTCTCCGCGCCGGCCTTGAATTCCGACGCCGCGACGTGATCCACCGGCAGCATCAGCTTGCCGCCCGCTTCCGCCATCAACTGGCGCGCCAGGTCGAGCTTATCTTCCTCCACCAGCGACTTGCCGATGCCTTCGCCGCGAGCCTTCAGGAACGTGTAGGCCATTGCGCCGCCGATCAGCAGCTTGTCGACCACCTTCATCAGGTTCTGGATCACCTCAATCTTGTCCGAAACCTTGGCGCCGCCCAGAATCGCCACGCAGGGCCGCTCCGGATTCCGGGTGACTTTGCCCAAGTACTCCAGTTCCTTGTCCATCAATAGGCCGGCGGCGCATTCCTTCACATAGGGAATCATGCCGACGGTGGACGCATGGGCGCGGTGCGCGGAGCCGAACGCGTCGTTGACGTACACGTCGCACAAGGCGGCCAGTTTCTTCGAAAACTCCGGGTCGTTTTTCTCCTCTTCCGCGTGATAGCGGAGGTTTTCGAGCAGCAGAACTTCGCCGGTTTTGGGCAGCATGGCCTCGACTTGGGGGCCGATGCAATCGGGAGCCATCCTGACGGGCTCGCCCAGCAGTTCCGCGAGCCGGACGGCTGCCGGAGCCAGGCTCATTTCCGGATTCGGTTTGCCCTTCGGCCTTCCCAGGTGGCTGGCGAGAATCAGAGCTGCGCCGTGATCGAGCGCGTACTTAATGCTGGGCAGGGAAGCCTTAATACGTTTATCGCTGGTAATTTCTTTTCCGCCGGGTGCGAGCGGGACGTTAAAATCCACCCTCATGAAGACTCGCTTTCCTTCAAGCGAGAGATCGCGAATCGATAATGTGCTCATGGCTTTATCATGCCAAAACGAGCGGGTTGCAGTCAGGCGTCCGGCGCGTGGTGACGGACGATCCCGAAGGCGCTCCGGTATTTTTCCGGAAGCTTTTTCGGCTTGTAGTCCGCGCCGCAGAACACGTGCTTGGTTTCGCCGGTGGCCAGGTGGCATCCGGTGGAGGCGTCGGTGATTTCGTAGCCGAAGCGGATCATGCGCGGATTGGCTTCGTGCAGCCAGGTTTTAACCAGAACCTCATCATCGTAGCGGGCGGGGGCATGGTAGCGGCAATGGGCCTCCACCACAACCAGCAGGATCCCCTCATCGCGCTCCAGATCGCGGTAGCGGACTCCTTGGGCGCGGAAATACTCGACGCGGCCGATTTCCATCCAGACGATGTAGTTGGCGTGGTAAACGACCCCCATCTGATCGGTCTCGGCATAGCGGACGCGAAGCTGGCTGGTGACGGATTGCATGACCCTTCAGTGTAATGAAACCCGGACAGGCACGCGGCGGGTTTCCATTCTCATGAAACCAAAGGGCCGCGGCAGCGGTCTGTTAGTATGACAGCAAGTGCGCATCAAAGTACTGTTTTTCGGCATACTCCGCGACGTGACGGGTCTGCGGGAGGATTCAATTGAAATTCCAGAGGGCGGCCTGGCATCCAGCGTCTTCGACCATTATGTGGCCCAATTTCCAAGGCTTGGCGACATGTCGCGCAGCATCGTGCTGGCGGTGAACCAGCGCTTCTGCGAGCCGTCCTTGGAGCTGCGCGATGGAGACGAACTGGCCGTGCTGCCCCCGGTGAGCGGCGGCGCTGGCGCGGACAATTATTTCGCCCTTACGCGTGAACCGATCGACGCCGCGGCGATCGCCCGCCGGATGCTGCGCGGAGAAGACGGCGCCATCGTCACTTTCGAGGGCGTGACGCGGGACAACACCAATGGCCGGCCAACCCGTTATCTGGAATATGAATGCTACGAAGCGATGGCCCTGATGACCATGGGCGAGATCGGCGAGGACATCGCCAAGGCGCACCAGATCAGCCGGATCGCGATGGTCCACCGCCTGGGGCGCGTGGAAATCGGCGAGACCAGCGTGGTGGTGATCGCCACTGCGCCACATCGCCGGCCGGCATTTGAAGCCGCGCTCGAAGGGATTAACAAGCTGAAGAAAATGGTCCCGGTGTGGAAGAAAGAGTTCTTCGCTGACGGCGAGGTCTGGGTGGATGGCGAGTGGGACGATTCAGTGAAGAAGGCGCGCGAATGAAAGTTTGGGTAACCAGAGCGTGCGCCGTGTTGGGTGCCCTCGCGCTCGCCTCCGCGCAGCCGACCTTCCGCACCGATGTAAGACTGGTGCGCCTGCTGGTAAGCGTTAAGAATCAGGCCGGCGAGCTGATCGGCTCCATCGGCCGCGAGGAGTTCGAAGCCTTCGATTGTGGTGTAAAGCAGGAAATCGCCGTGTTTGAGAAGCAGACGGCGATGCCCCTTTCGGTTTCCGTGCTGGTGGACGCGAGCGGATCCACCCTCAAGGATGTTCGCTTTGAAACGGCGTCCATTCAAAGATTCTTCAAGGCGCTGCTCAAAGAGGGCAACCCGCGCGATATGGCGGCGCTCTATTCGTTCAACTACGAAGTGCATCTGATGCACGGTTTCACCAGGAACCTGAATCAGTTGAATGAGCAGCTCCTGAAGATCAGGCCCACGGCCGGAACGTCCATGTACGACGCGGTGCATTTCGCCGGGCACGACTTGCAGGGGCGCGACGGGCGGCACATCATGGTGATCGTCAGCGACGGCGGCGATACGACGAGCTATTACAAATATCACGACGCTCTGGAAGCGGCGCAGAAAGCCGACGCCGTGATCTATCCCATCATCGTGGTGCCGATCTCCAACGATGCCGGGCGCAACGTCGGAGGGGAGCACACGCTGATCCAGTTCGCCTCGAACACCGGCGGGCGCGTCTTCTGGCCGTCGAGCATCGCGGAGCTTGACAAGGCCTTCGAGGAAATCCTGCTCGACTTGAGAACGCAATATTTGCTGGGCTATTATCCGCGCAATCTGCCTACGGCCACGGACCGGTTTCACACGGTGAAGGTCAACGTGAAGCGTCCGGATTTGCGGGTTTCCACAAGGAGCGGCTATTATAGTGACTTAGTGCCGTAACCGGCGCTCCCAAGTCCCGTGGCCGGAAAAATCAGCCAGGCGAAAGCCCCCGATCAGACGTTTGAGGAGGTGAAATACCTCCGCCATCTGATCGACCAAAAGATTCCGGTGCGCGTCCGTTTGAGCGATAACCAGGAAGTGGATGGCCTGGTGGAGTTTTACGACGCGAACTTCATCCGCATCACCCGCGAAGGCGCTCCGAACCTCTTCCTGTTCAAGCACGATATCAAATATCTTTACGAATTGAGCTAAATGTCCGACTTTTTGGAAACCGCGGCCGCCATCGCGCGCGAGGCCGGCGCACTCATCGCGAACTATCACGCCCGCGGCATCGGTTTCGAGCTGAAGGGCGATTACGATCTGGTGACCGAGGCCGACCGCGCCAGCGAAAAACTCATCGTCGAGCGCTTACACCAGCATTTCCCCGCCCATTCGGTGGTGGCAGAGGAGGGCGGCGGCAAGGATCGCGCGTCGGAATACTGCTGGTACGTGGATCCTCTGGACGGCACGACGAATTTCGCCCACGGCTTCCCGATGTTCAACGTTACGCTGGCCCTGGAGCGCGCTGGCGAACTGATCGCCGGAGTGATCTATCATCCGGTGCACGACGAGATGTTCTCGGCCGAGGCGGGCTCCGGCGCGTATTTGAACGGCAAGAAAATTCATGTGTCGAAGGCGTCGCGCATTGACGACGCGCTGGTGGCCACCGGGTTTCCTTCCCGCAAGCGGCACGAAAACGTCAACGTGCATTTTTACTATCAACTGGCGATGTTGTCGCATGGCGTGCGCCGCGCCGGAGCGGCGGCGCTCGATCTGGCGTACGTTGCCTGCGGGCGCTTAGACGCCTTTTGGGAGTTCGGCTTGAACCCCTGGGACATGGCCGCGGGCGTCCTGATGGTGCGCGAAGCGGGCGGCTCCGCCAGCGGCATGCATGGCGAACCGTTCCGCCTGCGGGGTCCGCACATGCTGGCCGATAATTCGCTGCTGCATCAGCCGATGCTCCAGGTGTTCGAGGAAGTCTTCGCCGGCAAGTATCGTCACCAGATGCCGGAGATGGTGAAGAGATAGCCGGCGGTTATGACCGCGAAGAAGTGACCCTGGCCACCAGCTCGCTCATCCGGTCGATCACGAAATCGGGCGGAGCATCGGTGAATGTTTCCGGCTGAAATCCCCAACTGACGCCGCAGGCCTGCACCTGCGCGTTGCGCGCCGTGAGCACGTCCACCGCGCTATCGCCAACCATTATCGTTTTCTCGCGGCCGACGCCCGACTCCTGCATCAACAACTCAATGCCGATGGGATGCGGCTTTTTCTCTTCAAAACTGTTGCCGCCATAGATGCGGAAAAAATGGCCGTCCAGCCCGAGTCCTTTGATTAAGTGCTCGCTGAAGCGCACGGGTTTGTTGGTGAGCACCGCCATTTTCACCGGCGATTCCATCAACTCATCGAGAGCTTCGCGAACGCCTGGATACAGGGTTGTGGCGTCCAGCATGTGATCGCGATAATACTCCAGGAAGTACCGCAGTCCACGTGCGATTTCCTCGGCGCCGCGGCCCGGCAGAGCGCGCTGCACCAGGACCTGCGCGCCGTTGCCGACGTAGGAATAGACGGTTTCATCGGCCAGCGGAGGCTCGCCCAAATGGAGGCGCATGGCATTGACGGCGTCGGCCAGGTCGCGCTTCGAATCGATGAGCGTGCCGTCCAGATCGAAAATTAGAAGCTCGCTCAACTGTCTTCCTTCGTCGGTTCTTCGCGCTTCTTGCGCTTCTTTTGCAGCTCTTCCTGCCACATCTTGCGGATTTCGAAGAGGCTGTCGCGAAATGCTTCCTTGACGGAATCGGGCGCGAGCTTGGAGCAGAGATTCGACGCATCGACGACATAAGGCAGCGCCTGGGAGCCGACCATCCAGGTGGGCATCGGCTTCGGCGTGAAGGCCATCACCACCACCACGAAAATCACCGCGAACAGCGCGCCGCGTACCAGGCCAAAGGCGCCGCCGAGCAGCCGGTCGAGCCAACTCAGCCCCGTCCACTTAAACAGTTTGGAGAGCAATTTCCCGATCAGGCCGCCGGCCGTGAGGCACAGGCAGAACACCACGAAGAAGCCCAGCATGTTGGAGAGATTCGCCGACATGATCCAATGCTCGCGAATCCAGGCGCCGGGAACATTGCCGTACCAGAAGCCGAAGATCAGTCCGCAGATCGCCGCGAGGAAGCCGATGCCGACGCGCGCGAAGCCCGCCGCCATTCCCAGGCCGGTTGAGAGTCCAACGATGATCGCGAGAATCACGTCGAGCAGGTTCATAGTGAGCGCCCCGACAAAACGCGGTACGCCTCCTTATATTTTTCCGCCGTCTTTTGCGCGACGTCAGCGGGCAGAGCGGGCGCGGGAGGCTGCTTGTTCCACCGAATCGACTCCAGATAATCCCGCACGAACTGTTTGTCGTAGGACGGCTGCGCGCCGCCGGGCGAATACTGGTCCGCCGGCCAAAAGCGCGACGAATCGGGCGTCAACACCTCATCCGCCAGGACGATCTGGCCGTTGACCACGCCGAACTCGAACTTCGTGTCAGCAATGATGATGCCGCGTTCGCGGGCGTAATCGGCTGCTTTCCTGTAGATTGTCAGCGTCAGATCGCGAAGGCGCGAGGCTGTCTTTTCGCCGAGCCGTTCGACGACCGTCTCATAGGGAATATTTTCGTCGTGGCCGCTTTGCGCCTTCGTTGCGGGCGTGAAAATGGGCTCCGGCAGTTTGTCGCTTTCGCGCAGCCCCGCGGGCAAGGGGATGCCGCAGAGCGCTCCCGTGCGGACGTAGTCCTTCCAGCCGGAGCCGGATAAATAACCCCGCGCGACGCATTCGATGTCGAACATGTCTGCCTTCTTTACCCACATCGAGCGGCCCTCGAACTCCGGCGGCAGGGCGCTGGTGTCGGTGCTGATCAGGTGGTTCGGCACGACGTCTTTTAGAAAGTCGAGCCAGAACAGGGTCATCTGCGTCAGCACGCGTCCCTTCCCGGGGATTCCCGTGGCGAGAATATAATCGAACGCGGAAATGCGGTCCGTGGCGACGATCAGGAGGCGCCCATCTTGCGAATGGGAATCCTCATAAATATCGCGCACTTTTCCGCGGGCCCGGAGCGTGTAGCCGGGCAGGTTGGTTTGAAGTAACGGTTCGGAGGCCAAACCCAATTATACTTATGGAATTGCATGCTTCTTTCGATCCTGATTCCCGTCTATAACGAACGGACCGTGGCGGAGCGGAGTTTGTCCCTGGTTCTGACCGCTCCTTTGCCCGAAAACATGGAGCGCGAGCTTGTGATTGTGGACGACTGCTCCACCGACGGCACCGCCGATATTCTGGCGCGCCTGGCCGCCTCCGAGCCTCGGATCAAGCTGCACCGGCACGCCGTGAATCAGGGCAAGGGCGCAGCGGTGCGCACCGCGATCGAGAAGGCGCAGGGCGATTTCTGCCTGGTGCAGGATGCCGATCTGGAGTACGACCCCTCGGAGTACGTCAGGCTGATGAAGCCTCTGCTGGACGGCCACGCCGACGCGGTGTTCGGTTCGCGCTATCTGGCCGGCGAACAGTCGCGCGTGCTGCCGTTCTGGCATTCGATGATCAACAAGGGCCTCACACTGGTGTCGAATATGTTCAGCAATCTGAACGTCACCGACATGGAGACCTGTTACAAGGTGTTCCGCACCGACCTGCTGAAAAGCATCCCGATTCGCTCCAACCGCTTCGGCTTTGAGCCGGAGATCACCATGAAGTCGTCCAAACGCAAGCTGCGCGTGTACGAAGTGCCCATCAGCTATCACGGACGCACATATGAAGAAGGAAAGAAGATCGGTTGGAAGGATGGAGTGAAGGCGCTCGGCGTGATCCTGTATTTCTGGCTGGTGGACGATCTCTACGTGGCCAGCTACGGCCGTGGGCTGCTGAACAGCCTCACCGGCACGCCGCAGTATTTGAGCTGGATGACGCGCGTGCTGCGTCCGCATCTGGGCGATACGGTGTTCGAGGCGGGCGCGGGGCTCGGCAACATGACGGGACGTCTGATGGCGAAGAAGCTGGAATACGTCGCGGGCGAAAAAGATCCGCTCTACTTGCATGCGCTGCGCAATCGATTTTTGCGGACGCCCAGCGTGACCGTCTGCAAACTGGATCCGGAGGATCCCGCCGATTACGAGCCTTGGAAGAATCATTTCGAAAGCACGTTGTGTGTGAACCTCCTGGAGACGGTGGACGATCCGGCGGCCGTGCTGCGCCAGATGGCCGGAATTCTCAAGCCGGGCGGAACGGCCATCGTGCTGGCGCCGCAGGGCCAGGCGCTGTTCGGTTCGCTCGATCAAGGCATGGGGCACAAGCGCCGGTTTTCGGTGGGCGAACTGCGCGGCATGATGGAAAAAGCCGGTCTGCGCGTGGATCGCGTTTATCAAATGAACAAAATCGGCGCGGCGTCCTGGTGGATTTACGGCAAGCTGTTGGGACGCAAGCGCATCAACAAGCTTTCCTTGAAGCTGTTCGATAAAACCGTTTGGATCTGGCGGCGCATCGACGGATTGCTGCCCTGGAAAGGACTTTCGGTGATCGCGGTGGCCGTAAAGAGCGAGGCTCCCACGGCGTCATGAAGGCGCTGGCGCTGGATTTCGAGGCGCACACGCTCGGCTGGCGGGAGGTCGAGCCGCCGGAGTTCTTTGCCAGCACGGAAGTGCGGTACCGCGTGCATGAAGTGGGCGTATGCGGCACGGACCGGGCGCTTGCGGCGTTTCATCTGGGCGCGCCGCCGAAGGGCGAGTCCTACCTGGTGCTGGGCCACGAGGCGCTCGGCCAGGTGACCGAGACCGGCCCCGGCGTCACCACGCTGAATCGCGGCGACTGGGTGGCGCCCACGGTTCGCCGCGCCTGCCATCCTCCGTGCGATTCCTGCGCGCGCGGCCGCCGCGACCTCTGTCTCACGGGCAAGTACTCCGAGCGAGGCATTTTCCGCCGCCACGGATTCTTCACACGACACGCCGTCGATGTGGAGGAAGATCTGGTTCGCGTACCGCTGAAACTGGTGGAATTTGGCGTTCTCGTCGAACCGCTGAGCATCGCCGAGAAGGCCATCGCCCGCGCTCTGGCCGTGCATGAGGGTGAGCCGCGCACGGCTCTCGTGCTCGGCTTGGGGCCCATCGGGATGCTGACGGCCATGGCGATGAAGGCGCGCGGCTATGCAGTGCGCGTCCACTCGGCCGAGCCAGTGGACCATCCGCGAGCCGCAATCATGAAACTGATGGACATCCCCTACGAATCCGGCATCGAAGGCTCCGCGGATCTGGTGTTCGAGGCCACCGGCTCGGTCGAAGCAGCGCTGCACGCCCTGGCGCAGATGCCTCCCCTGGGCGTGATGATCGTGCTCGGCGCAAAGGACGGCGAAGGGCCGGTGCCGTTCCTGCGGATGATCGTCAACAACCAGACTGTGATTGGGTGCGTGAATGCGAGCCCGGAAGCGTTTCGCGCCGCCGTCGAGGACCTGGCCCGGTTCGACCGCCGCGCGATGCCCGCGCTGATCACACGAGCTCGTTTTGCTGATTTGCCGCGCAGTCTGACGGGACCACTTCTTGCCGCGCCGAAGGTTGTCCACGTGTTGGATTAGGACGAGCGGTTTCCCCGGAGTTTTCACTACACTGGAAGTTGTCCATGCGCCATGCGATCTGCAATGAAGCGTTTCAAGGATGGTCCTTCGCGGAGGCGGCGAAATTTGTCCGCTCCTGCGGTTATCAGGGGTTGGAGATCGCTCCGTTCACCCTAGCCGAGACGCCAACCGGCATCACGCAGGCCGAGCGCGCTCAATATCGCGATATTCTGCGGTCCGAGGGACTCCAATTCGCCGGCCTGCACTGGCTGATGGTCTCGCCCAAAGGCCTCCACGTAACGACGCCCGACAACGCGCTTCGAGAGCGGAGCTGGCGGCATATTCGCGATCTGATCGACCTCTGTGCCGATCTGGGTCCGAACGGGGTCATGGTGTTCGGCTCGCCGCAGCAACGCTCTACTGTGGATGGATCGACCGTGGCCGAGGCGGCCGGCCGCTATGTGGAGGGATTGGCCGGCGTAGCGCCCCATGCCGCGCAGCGCGGCGTGACCGTCTTAGTGGAAGCGCTACCCATCGGCCAATCGGACGTGGTGAATACGCTCGCGCAAGCGGCGGCAATCGTGAAACAGATCGGCAGTCCGGCGGTGCAAACCATGTTCGACACGCACAACGCCGTGGATGAAACCGAGCCTCACGCGGCGCTCGTCGAAAAATACTTCAGCCTCATCCGCCACGTGCACGTCAACGAGATGGATGGCAAGCACTGCGGGATGGGCGATTACGATTTCAAGCCGGTGCTGCGCACACTGAAACGGCTGAACTATCCAGGTTGGGTGTCGCTGGAGGCGTTTGATTTTTCCTTCGGCGCGGAGAGAATTGCGCGCGAGTCGATTGACTATCTCAATAAGGAAATGGCCAGGACGGAATGAAGAAATACGTGGTGACGGGAGGCGCGGGTTTCATCGGCTCGGCGCTGGTGAGGACGCTGTTGGACGCGGGCGGGGAAGTGGAGGTCATTGATAATCTGCTCAGCGGGCACGAGCGGAACCTGGCTGAGGTTCGCGGCCGGGTGCGGTTGCACATTGTGGATATTCGCGACGGCGCCGCCATTGCGCCGGTCATCGCGGGCGCGGATACGGTGTTCCACCTGGCGGCGATTCCGTCCGTGCCGAAGTCCATCGACCAGCCGCGGCCTTCGCATGAGGTCAACATCAACGGCACTTATGAAGTGTTGGAAGCGGCGTTGAAGGGCAAAGCGCGGCGCGTGGTTTACGCGGCGTCGTCCTCGGCCTATGGCGACAGCGAGACGTTGCCGAAAATTGAGACCATGGCGGCGCATCCGAAATCGCCTTACGCGGTCCAGAAATACGTGGGCGAACTCTACGCCTCTGTCTTTTCCTCCTGCTTCGGCCTGGAAACCGTCGCGCTGCGATTCTTTAACGTGTACGGCCCCCGCCAGGACCCTTCGAGCGCTTACTCCGGCGTGCTGAGCCTGTTCATGAAACACCTGATCGCGCGCACGGAACCCACGATTTTCGGAGACGGCGAGCAATCGCGCGACTTCACCTATGTCGAGGACGTCGCGGCCCTCTGCCTGAAGGCCGCCAACGCCCCTGGCGTGCCGGGAAAAATGTATAACGCGGGCAACGGCGGCCGCTACACGCTGAACCAGATCTGGTCGCTGCTCCAGAAAATGGAGGGCGTCAGGATCGGCGTGAACTACGGTCCCCCGCGCGCGGGCGACGTGCGTCATTCGATGGCGGACACCACGGCGGCGATCGCCGGGTTAGGTCATGCGCCGAAGTTTTCCATTGAAGAGGGGCTGGAGAAAACGCTCGCCTGGTACAAAGCGTCTTTATGAGCGGAGGCTTCCGCGGAGGCCGTCCCAAGATGGGCGGTCCGAGGCGAATCGACACTCCATCCCCGCGCCCGGCGGCGGCAGCGCCGGTTATTCCTCGTCAGAAAACGCGCGTATTGTTCGTTTGCATCGGCAATTCCTGCCGCAGCCAGATGGCGGAGGGATTCGCGCGCGCCTATGGAGCCGATGTTCTGGCGGCTGCCAGCGCCGGAATCAGTCCGGCGGCCATCGTGCAGCCGCTGACCAGGCAGGTGTTGGCGGCGCGCAACGTCAACATCGACATGCAGTTTCCCAAGGGCATGGAAATCCTGGCGCGGGAGCAATTCGACCTGGTCGTGAACATGAGCGGACAGAAGCTGCCGCTCGCCCCGGGCGCAAACGTGAGGGAGTGGCCCGTGCGCGATCCCATCGCGCAGCCCCAGGCCGTTTACGAGGCCGTGGCCGGTGAGATCGAGGGTCTGGTGATGCGCCTGATCCTCGAATTGCGGTCGTCGAATGCGTGAGAAACATTGACTCCACCCCCCCTCGTTTAGGACAATAAAAGCGTCACTTCACATGCGGATGTGGCGGAATTGGCAGACGCGCTAGATTCAGGTTCTAGTTCTCGCAAG
>JBBIVT010000041.1:0-27368 GCA_037439565.1 Acidobacteriota bacterium
TGCTCAGGACGTTCAGCAAGGCTCAGTTTGCCGCGCTGCGCAAACTCGGTGAGATGGTGATGCCCGCGGCGCAGGATACACCCGGAGCCATGGAGGCGGGCGCGGCGGAGTTTCTCGATTTTCTGACCGGCGTTTCGCCGGCCGACCGGCAGGCGCTTTATAAGGACGGCCTGGATCGCCTGAATGCGGACGCCTCACGCCTCCACAAGAAGTCTTTCGCGGAAATTTCCGCGCAGCAAGCCGGTGCGATCCTGGCGCCGCTGCACGCCCCGTGGACGTATCGTGGCCCCACGGACCGGTTCGCGCAATTCCTGTTGGCGGCGAAGAACGACATTCTGGAAGCCACTGCAAATTCGCGCGAATACATTGAGGCGGTTTCCAAGCGGCGGCGCGGCGCGGGCGGCGTGGGCCAATACTGGTATCCAATCGAATGACCGATTATGACGTTCTCATCATCGGCTCCGGCGCATCCGGAGGAACGGCGGCGCGCGAGCTGACGCGGCGCGGGATCAAGTGCCTGATGCTGGACGCGGGTCCGGCGGTGGACTTCGACCGCGATCGCGGAACCAAGCGCGCTTACGAGCTTCCGTATCGAGGCTTCGGGCGTCCGGGGCGCTTCCCGCACATCACGCAGGCCAGTGAATTCAATGCCAACGTGTGGGCGGACGAGAAGCAGAATCCTTACACCTACGATCCGTCGAGCCCGTATTATTGGGTGCGCGTGCGTCTGGTGGGCGGCAAGACGCTGGTGTGGGGCCGCGCGTCGTGGCGCTTGAGCGATTACGAATTCAAGGGCAGGGATCACGACGGTTTCGGAGACAACTGGCCGCTCAGCTACCAGGATCTTGCGCCTTATTACGATCGCGCCGAGCCTTTGCTGCGCGTTTCCGGGCGTAAAGAAGGGTTCCGGCAAATTCCCGATGGAGTGTTTCTCGAAGACGCCTCGGCCGATAGCGAATCCATGCAGCGGTTCATCGCGGCGGCCAGGGCGAAAAATGTCCCGACCACGAAGCCTCGCCGCGCCACGGGCAGTCTGGCCAGTTCGGTAAACCTTCTTTTGCCCGACGCGCTGGCGACCGGAAATTTGCAGATTGTTCCCAATGCCGTGGTTCGCGCAATCACAACGGACAAGAATACGGGCCGCGTCAATGGAGCGCACTTCCTTGACCGCAGGACCCAGCGCGAATTTCATGCCAAGGCCAGGGTTGTGATCGTGGGCGCGTCCACGCTCGAGAGCGCGCGCCTGCTGCTGAATTCCGGCATCGCCAATTCAAGCGGCATGCTGGGGCGGTATATTTTCGACCAGTTCTATGTGAAGAACGTGGTGACGTGCGTGGTGCCGGAGGCTCGCGGAGGGTCGCCGCGGCGCGGGTTAATGGGCGGCGCGGGATACATCCCGCGCTTCCGGAATCTTGATACCCGGGAGAAGAATTTCATCCGAGGCTATGCGTACGATTTCGGCAGCGGAGGGACGCCAAGCGCGAACTATTTTCCACTGTATGGCGAGGCGCTCCAAAAGGAATTGGCCGCTAGCGCCGGCGCGCAATTTTCCATGACCACGATGGGCGAGGTGCTCCCCAGGCACGAAAATTATGCCGCCATCGACAAGTCCGTCAAGGACGAGTGGGGCATCCCCGCGCTGCATATCCAGCACAAATACACGGAAAACGAGTTCGCGATGGCCAAGGACTCCATGCAGGTGGCGGAGGAGTTGTGCCACGGAGCAGGGTTCGACGTGCTGGCCAAGCACTGGGAGATGGTTCCTCCGGGTGAGAGCATTCACGAATTGGGCGGCTGCCGCATGGGCGAAAACCCGAAGACCTCGGTGCTGAATGCCTATAATCAGTCGCACGACGTGAAGAACCTGTTCGTGGTTGACGGCAGCGCGTTCGTCTCCGGCGGATCGCAGAATCCGACGCTGACGATTACGGCGCTGGCGATGCGGGCTTCGGAGTATCTGGCGGACCAGATGCGCCAGGGCAACCTTTAAGGGATCCGTCTACCTGCGGCCACGCGGAGGAGGAGGAGGCGCGGCCCAACGCGAAAATGCGATGCGCGCGCCGGAACCGGGAGTCGCAGCCGTGTAAGTCACTTCCTCGCCGGGCGTCGCCGCGAAGGCGCGAAGGGCGGCATCGGAGATGGGGGCGGAGCCGTCGTCCGGGATGAACTTGTTCGCCACGGGATCGTACAAAAAACCAATGACGCGCCCGTTGCGAACCACCTGGGCGACCAGGTCGCATTCGGTTACGTTCCCGCCCAGCGACTTCGAGACAAACGGCGTGCTCGCGCGCTGCATGAATAAATCGATGCGCGGACCCGCGCCCGCGGCGTTCGCGCTGGTGAGCGTCACCTGCTGGCCGGCGATGGGCGCAAGGTCGGAATCGAAGGCGAGGAGATACTGCTCCATGTCGCGCCGCGCTCCGTCGGGATTCGTTTGCGGGAAGCCGACGTTCGTTCCCGGATTGAATACGGTGGCGGTGAGGAAGCGGAAAAGCGTGTCGGTGGAACCGTCGCCCGTGTAGCCGAAGCCGCGAATCTGGTCCCCCATCGGCCCGCTGTCGGGCGCGCCAAAAAAGCTCACCACCGGCGCGCCGAACATGCCGATCTTATCGTAGGCGTTGCGCAAGTGGGGAATCTTCACGATCTGCGGGAGATGCTCAAAGCTCTGGTTGCCGTTGGTGCCGAAAAATCCGTTGGACGCATCCAGCACGTGGCATCCGTTGCAAGTGAACGAGGACTGCCCGGCGATGGCATCGAGAACCGGGTTCACCACGCCATCCGATGGGCGGGTTCCCAGATAAAACGCTTGCCCCCGTTGTTGGGCCGCGGTGAAGGAATTGTCCAGATTGCGCACGGGGTTCGGCGGCGGCAGGATCTGCAGCGCGAAATTGGTGAACTCCTGCATCTGCGATTCGGCGGGTTGATTCGGACTGCCCACCAACACCTGGAACGCGGTGACGAAATTGTTGAACGACACGTTGGAATCGAACGCCGAGGTCCCAAAGATCCCAACGGATCGGTCGCCGCGCCAGTGCATCGCGCCGGAATTGCGCAGGCCCCGGAGTGTCTGCGTCGTGAACGGGCCCTTCATGGGATGAAAATCGGCGGGCTTGTTGCTGCCGTTGATCGGAGAGGAGACGCCGGTCGAGTTGGCGACAATCAGAAGGTTCAGCAAGCCGCCCAGGTTGATGGGAATGGGGCTTTGCGTCACGGCGCCATCGGGATCTCCGAGGTCCCAGGCCAGATCGTCCTTATCCCCAAAAATGTGGCAACTCGCGCAGGCCGCTTCGCCGTTGCCGGAAAATTGCGTGGCGTCATAAAGCAGCGGACGGCCGCGCACGATGGAGGCAGGCTCGGGATTAGGTAACGCGGCGCGCGCGATTTCGCGATTTGCGCCGAGGTCGATCGTCTTGACCGCGTCGTCAAAGCGCGTCAACACGTAGAGGCGGTTGCGGCGCGAATCCAACAGGACGCCGCCCGGTCCGCCGCCGCTGACGTCAATATAATTCGCGCTGGCGGCGACTGGATCGAAGGAATCGTCCTCCAGCGCGGCGGTGGGAAGGACGCCGATCTTGCTGGACCCGAACGCCGCGACGTAGAGCGTCTTGCCATCGGGGCTCACTTGAAGGTCCACCGGCATGGAGAGGCTGTGCAACTTGGCCGACGCGTCAAAGCCAGGTGACCCGGCCAGTTTCGTGTAGTCGATATGCTTGTTCAGCCTCCGCGGCGCGACGGTGCCGCCGGAAATGACGGTGATGCGGGCCTCCGCCAGATGACCTTGGACAGTATGGCCGCCGTAAATTCCCGGCCCCTCAAAGCGCACATTGTTCACCGCATCCGTGTTCGAGACATACAGCGTTCCGGTGACCGGATTCGCCGCCATGTTGAATAGCGTCGTGCCCACGTGCGCGAAGGCTGTACCGGTTTGCAGCGTATTTGCATTGAAGGAAAACACGTCGGTATCGGGAAGAGTAAATCGAACCGACCCATCCCAGTTGCGTTGTAGTTCGTCCTCCCAGTGGCCGCTGGTGTTGTTGAATTTGACGATCAAGCCAACCTCCGGCGCAGGCTGGCCGCTGGCGTCCGCCGATGGTCCGGGATTGCCGCCAGGGCTGACGGTGCCGTCGGAAAGCGTGCACGGCTGATGCGGCTGAAATCCGGCGCAGATGCGGCCCTGGTTCACCGTCGTGGTCTGATTGCCGGTCTTGAACCCCGCCACATAGACGGTCGCGCCATCGGGACTCACGGCGAGCGCGCGCGGCGTATCGGTGAAGAAACTCAGGATGCTGACCGGCGTTCCACCCATGGTATTGCCCAAGTTCGCCGGGTCGAACACCCACACGTCGGCGCGGGGGACGCCGGGCGTTGTCAATTGAGGATCGCCGGCGCCCGGCACGTTGGCGATGGAGGGATCGGTGCGCTGCTGTCCGCGGTGCGCGGTGGTGATAAAGGCCCGCTGCGGATTGCCCGCGAAAACAACATCACGAGGCTCGTCGCCCACCAGCAGCGTGCGGACCACGTGGGGCGTTCCGGCCAGGCTCACGATGCTGACGCTATCGGAAAGGAGGTTTGTGACCCAAACTTCTGTGTTCGTGCGCGCTGCGGCGGCCACCGGTTCCAGGCCCACCGGCACGCGCGTGTGAAACACAGGCTTGCCGGAGGCGACACTGAAAACTTCCAGGGTCCCATTGGGCGTATCGGCCGCGAA
Source organism: Acidobacteriota bacterium (assembly GCA_037439565.1). Taxonomy (GTDB): domain Bacteria; phylum Acidobacteriota; class Terriglobia; order Bryobacterales; family Bryobacteraceae; genus Palsa-187. Next base: position 4,709 of record JBBIVT010000041.1, read on the forward strand.
CAGCGTGTTGCCATCGGGGGAAAGCGCCAGCGGGCGCACCTGTCCGCTTTCGAACTCGACGAACGACGGCCCATTGGAGGAGGCGGAAGCATGCTGAGCGCGCCATCCAAGAAACAGGAACGCCGCGCCGGCAGTCAGAATCCAGCCCCAAAACTTCATGATGCCGCTTGGGAGCCGGCGGTCAGGGGTTTCGCATCCACCGACGCGACGCGAACCCGCGACGCCACGCCGATGAGTTCCAAAAACCGGATCATGATCCAGCTCATGTCGAATTCGTACCACGCCAATCCGTGCCGCGCCGACACCGGATGCGCGTGATGATTGTTGTGCCAGCCTTCGCCGAAACTCAGAATCGCCACCAGAAAGTTGTTGCGCGAATCGTCGCGCGTCTCAAAGCGGCGCGTGCCCCAAAAATGCGTCAGGGAATTGACCATCCAGGTGGCGTGCAGATTCGCGGTAATGCGGAAGCAGACGCCCCACAGGAAAAACGGCAGCCCGCCGATGGCCAGCAGAAGCGCGGAGAGAATCAGCACCGGCACGGCGTTGTTGCGGGAGAGCCATACAAGGAAAGGATCTTTTAACAGATCCGGCGAATAGCGGCGGCAATCCTCGGGCGTCGCCCGCGTGGCCGTCCCCACCAGCATCCACACGATGTGCGCCCACCATTTGCCGTCGCGAGGCGTGTGCGGATCTCCATCGCGGTCGGAAAACTGGTGATGAATGCGATGCGTCGTCACCCAATTGAGCGGTCCGCCTTCCAGCGCCAGGCATCCGCACACGGCCAGGAAATATTCGAGGCCCTTTGGGACTTTATAGGACCGGTGCGTCAACAGCCGGTGATAGCCCATGCCGACGCCCGGGCACAATGCCAGCCAATACAAAAAGACCGCGGTCCAGAACGCCGGCCAACTGAAATAGAACAGAGCGGCCACCGCGCCCACATGGACGATGGTGAACGGGATCACCGCCATCCAGTTGATGCCTTTGCCGTGGGTTGTCATTGCATGGCCGCCAGCGATTCCTGAACGGTAGGATGCTGGCCCGCCTCCACATCCCGGCGGCGAATCGCGTGAAATTGGGTGAGCACGGCATTCGCCTTGGCCAGGGCTTTGACCCGCTCCGTGAATTCCTCGAGTATGGCGCCCGGCACGGCGTACAGCGCCACGTCGGGCGTCAGGATATCCAAATAGGCGCGCGCGCCGCAGCAGCCTAGGCTCAGCGCTGTGCGGCAGGTGTTGAACGCCTGCGGTACAATCGCGCAGGCCGGACGCCCCATTGCGGGGGGAGCACCGCCCTCCATCTGCTGGGAGGCCTCGGAAAGGATCAGGGTCTGGTCCGACCTGACGAACAGCAGCACGACATCGGGCGGCAGAGGCACGGAATCGAGCGGCCCGTACACGACGGCCTTGGGTTTCGATTGAAGCACGGGGATCAGCGGGATGTCTTCCGGACGCACGTAGCCCAGATCCGCGAAAACTTTCAGCGCATCTCCCAGGTCCTTCTCACGGCTTTGCGTCATCTCAAGATTGTGGGTATAGATACCGATGGAGCAGAGGTCATGATCGGCGGATACCGTCGCAAAGACGCTGGTCGCGGCCTCCTGCCAGAAGCGGCAGCCTGCTGGAACCGAGCCTTTATGGACCTTCACGCCTTGCGGAACGGAATCGGCGAAACAGACCGCGACCGGCGGCTGGCTCAGGTGCAGCGAAGCGGTAAGTTCGCGGGCAAGGGAATCGAGGCTCATGGCTTTCAATGTCTCATATTGGGGCCTCCGTGTTAAAGTGAAGTTTCCCTTTTTGACGTGATGCGAAATACGGATGTGGTGAGGCGCCCCCGCGCGTGGTGCTATCTTTTTTTGTTTCTGCTGCCGTGCGCGTATGGCCAGGATGTCCTCTCTCAGGATCCCCAGGTGCAGAGCTTCGCACCCCCATCGCCCTCGGAGAAGTGGAATTTTTTCCTCAATGAAACCTTCACACCGTTCACGCTCATCGCGGCGAGCCTGGACGCCACGGCATCGCAACTCACCCGCTCCGCTCCGCTTTACGGCAAGCATTTCTGGAACACCGCGGCATACCCAAAGCGCTTTGCCGCAACCCTCGGCGACGACACAACTCAGAATTTCTTTGCCGACTTTTTGCTGGCCTCGGCGTTTCGCGAGGATACGCGTTACTTCCGGCGGGGCCATGCGCGAGGGGTTTGGCCGCGTATCGGGTATGCGATCAGCCGCGCGGTGGTGACCAGGACCGACGGGGGCGCGGCCTCGTTCAATTGGGCCAACGTTCTTGGCTGCGCGATGAGCGCGGGCCTATCCAACGCGTATTATCCCGCGGTGAGCCGGACGCTCTCGGATTCGCTGACCAATTGGGGCACCAACGTCGCGGGCGCGGGGTTAACCAATCTTGCTCCGGAGTTCGGACCCGACGTGGGACGCTGGTTCAAGCGGCACCTGTTTCGCCATTAGCCGGAGATCACTTTGTCAGCCGTCTCCGCGCCGCACACCGGCAGCGATGGGTCATTCAACAATCCGATCTGCTTTAGCACAGAGGCCTGATCCCAATAAATATGCTCATGCGCGAGCTTGCCGTCGCGAAATTGCACGATTGCCACCAGCGGAATCCTCACGAACCGGTTCGTCGGCGCGACGCCGGGCAACATCCAGGGCATCTCCTGGCTGTGGGTGAAGGAGAAAATCATCTCGTCCACCAACTGAGTTTCGCCCACGGTGCGGGAAATGGGTGTCAGCGTGGTATCAGGAGGCATCGAAGGGATAAAGTCCTTCGAATAAAACGCGCGTAGCGCGTTCTTGCCTCGTCCGCCCGTCAACACCGGGATGTGGTTGACGTAGGCGTCCTCCACCATGGTTGCGAGCGTGGCTTCGGTATCGCGCGTGACGAACTCGTGGTCGGTATGCTCCTGCCAAAGAGAGGGAAGGTCGGACATTGCTCGATTCTATACTGTTGAGATGTACAAGCTCGCGCTGCTGCTGATTGCCGCTACTGCCTCCGCGCAGGAACGCCACGAATTCGTCATTCAAGACTTTCACACGGAACTCGGCGGGACGCTGCCTCGGGCGAGGATCGTCTATGGGACCTATGGGCGGCTCAACGCGGCCAAGGACAACGTGGTGCTGCTGCCGTCCCACTACATGGCGAATTTTCATGGCTACGAGTGGCTCATCGGGCCGGATCGCGCGCTGGATCCATCGAAGCTGTTTCTGGTGGCGACGGAGCTTTTCGGGAACGGCAGTTCCTCTTCGCCCAGCAATACGCCGGAGCCGTTTCATGGCCCCCGCTTTCCGGTGATGACGATTCGCGATAATGTCGACGCCGTCCACCGGTTGCTGACGGAGGAACTGCACGTGACGCACCTTCGCGCCATCATCGGATTTTCGATGGGCGCGCAGCAGGCGTTTCAGTGGGCCGTCAGCTACCCCGCGTTCGCGGACCGCATCGTGGCGACGTCCGGCACCGCGAAAACATATCCGCATGGGGTGGTGCGCCTTGAGGGTCAGATCGCGGCGCTCACCGCCGATGCGGCGTTTGAAAATGGCGACTATGCGTCACCTCCGAAGAAAGGGCTGGAGGCGTTTGGGATGGTCTGGGCGGGCTGGCTCTACTCGCAGGAATGGTGGCGTAAGGAACTATGGCGCGCCTCTTCGCCTGCCGGGACGACCTATGAACAGGTGATGAATCGCTTCCGTACCCGCTTCAGCGCGGACGCGAACGATTACATTTTGCAGGCGCGGACCTGGGAAAAACACGACGTCGGCAAGACACCTGGCTTCGATGGCGACGTCGAGCGCGCGTTGCGTTCCATCAAGGCGCCGTTTCTTTACATGCCTTCGGAGACAGACCTTTATTTCCCCATCGGCGACGCGCGCTACGAGAAAGATTTTATTCCTGGCGTGAGATTCCTGCCGATCCCATCGTTGTGGGGACACACGGCGGGTGCGGCCAGCAATCCGGCGGACGCGAAGTTCCTGAATGAAAATATCGGGCGGTTTTTGCAGAATTAGCGTGCGCCTGGAATCTATTAAACTTTCAAAGATCGATTTATCGGGCCGGCCCTTTAGCCAGGAATTTTATTTCGCCTGACGCGAAGTCCATTTGTTTAGCCCGCAACGGCGAGGGGCCGGTATCGTCCGGCGTGACGTCCAACGCGCGCAGGCCCTCAGAGGCTTAACCATGGATACCCCCTCCCGGCCGATTCCGCTCTCCGTTGGAAGAGCGCATGAACTCCTTGCCTGCATGTTAGGGTCTGGCGTTTGAACCGGCGGCGGGTGAAAGCGCGATGTTGTTGTGCGACAGGCTGATCAGGTTCGCCAGCAATTGATATGCGCCATCGGTTCCGGCGGGCAGTTGGCGCCACAGGCCGAGACCGAGATAGAACCAGCGCCCCTTGCCGGTTCGCGCCTCGACGAACGAGCCGAGCTTTTCGCCCGGGTTATCCTTGAACGAATCGGTCATGGCGATCAGGTCCACGTATTTCTTGTCTTTTTCGCCCAGGAAATACAGGCCTCTCTCCTGCACCCAGTTGGCCCATGCTGCAGCGCCGATTTTGTTGGGCGTGTTGAATACCGGATCGTTGGGCACGAGGATCTTCACCGGCGCCGCCTCATCCGTGACGCGGTTGCCGCTGACCTTGGCCGGGAAGGGGCCGTAATCGGCGCGGTTGAACTCCATCTTGTTGTACTGCGCGATCACCGTGCCGCCCCGCTCTGCGTAGTCGAGCAGCCGGTGGTTATACGCGCGCAGATCGGAGCGTTTTTCATACGCGCGCACGCCGGTGACGATCACGCCGTATTTCGAGAGGTCGCCCCAGGCGAGTTCGTCCTGGTCAATGAACGTCAGTTTCGCGCCCAGTTGCTCGATCGCCTGGGGCACCTGATCGCCCGCGCCGGCGATGTAGCCGACGGTCACGTTTGGCGCCATTTTCACGTCGATCACCTTGAGCGACGCTTCGGCGGGCTTGATCACCTGGCGGCGTTCGACGTGCGGGTATTCGATCTCCTGATAGCCGGTCGCGTAGCGGTCGCCGAGGCCGGCGGCGATCGCGCGCAGCGTGTATTCGCCGGGTTCGATGTTCGGCGGCGGCGTCACTTCAAAGCGCGCCGAGAGCGATTCGTCCTTGTGCTCAAACGGCAGATCGGCAGTGGAGGGCGCGGCTTTCCAGCCGGCGGGCAGCGCGAGGCGCACCGAGGCTTTGGCCGCGTCCTTCGCGCCGTTGGTGACCGTGACGTAGACTTCGCGCGCGGCTCTGGATCCGGCCGGAAACACGGCGAGCGAGGGTGTGACGCGGACCGAAAGCGCCGGCACGACGTTCAACTCCATCCTTTTTTCGCCGGTATAGACGTCCTTCACGTAGCGATACTGTACCGGGACGTTCCTGGCGACTTCGACCGATCCCGCTTTTATATGAAAGACGGCGCGGAACGGCGTCGGCTGAAACGGCACGCCGAACTCGACGCCGGGCGCGAAGTCGTTGATCGCAAGGTTGGCCGGATGTTTCCAGTAACGATCGGAAAAATAAGGCGTGGTTGGCTGGGCGTCCTTCGGCACACGCGCCTCGGAGGAGCAGGAATAGACCGCGTCCTTCTTCACGTCGCCCGGTTTGCAGGCGGTGGGCGAATCGAAGCCGTCGATCGCCGCTTCAATGTTCACGTCCGATGCGCCGCGATTCACCGCGATCAGCGACAGTTTCACGGCTTGCCCCGCCGTCACCAATCCATCGTCGGCGATCGCCTCGAAGCTCAACCCGTGCGCGGCGAGCAACGCGTCTTCCCAGTCGCGCTCCTTTATTTTCAGGCGGAAGCCGATCTCATAACCGGCGTCTTCGGTCAATCCCAGGGCGCCCAGGCGCGCCCGCAGCGCGCGCAATTTGGTTAATCCCTCCTCCAACGGCGCGACTATGGTGGCATCGTCGCCCGAGGCGAAGGCCTTTTGCGCTTTCGCCGCCTCCTCTGAAATCGCTGCCAATGCGTCGCGCAGTTCCGCCGGGGGATTCGGGCCGGCGAAGCGCGCCACGGCAGTCAACCGCGTGTCGATTCCGTCGAACAGCGACGTTTCGTTCTTATCCATCTGGCCCGCAGTGGAGGTGTCCATCAATTGATAGCCTCGCCCGCCGCCACCGCGCCCACCGGTCGCGCCCGGTAAACCGGGAAGGCCCGCCATGCCCTGGCATTTATGATTGCTGCGCGCTTCCGTGCCGATCTCGTTAAAAGTGCGGCACAGGAGCGTGTCGTAGATCGCGGTGTTGGGGGTGGTCAGCTTCACCGGCTGCGGAGAAGGAGCGTCCGCGGGCCGGATCGTAGCCGGAGCCGTCCCGCCACGCCCGCCTTGAAATGCAGCCGCGAAATAGAGTTTGGCGGGCCTCCACGGCCGCAGCCCCTGTTTCAACTGCTCGGGATACTGCGACGGATCGCCGGCGGCCTGATAGGCTTCCCGTGTCAGGATAGTGGTGGCTTCATGAGCGCGGTCGCCCCCGCGGCCCTGGATGTTCATCGTCAGCAGCACGTCGGGGCGGAGGGTGCGGATCAGGCGGACGAAATCGCCGACGATTGCGGCGCGCCCCCATTTGCCGATCACTTCGTTGGGGTCGAACGAATAGCCGAAGTCGATGGCGCGCGTGAAATACTGCTCCGCGCCGTCGATTTTGTGCGCGGAGAGCAACTCGGACGTGCGCAGCACACCCATGTCGCCGAATAGTTCCGGGCCGATCTCGTTCTGTCCGCCCTCGCCCCGGGTGGTTTGCACGATGATGGAGCGGAGGCCCATGCCGAGGCCGAACATGGCATGCAGCGGGTTGGTCTCGTCGTCCGGATGCGCGGCGGTTTGCATGAACGTGCCGGAGACGTTCAGCTTACGCAGCGCCACGCCCAAGGCGGCGTGTCCCGTTTCCTGGCCGGGTGCGGCGATGAGCAAAAGGGCGGCGGAGAAGGTCAGCAGGCGTCTCATTAGCAGTTGAGTTTACCTCAGCCGAACCATGCGATCGTGTACAGCGGAGAAAAAGGGCCGAGCCGGTAACATTTTTCTCCCGGGCGTCGTATATGATTCTTAGCCATAAGTGTCTTTTGATGGGAGAATTCCGATGCGCATCCGCCTTATCTTCGTGACTGCCGCCGCTGCCGCCCTTGGCATCGCCACCATGGTTTGGGCCCAGCGGCCGGCTGCTGCTCCGGAGCCGAAACCGAACGAATCCGGCGACCCGATGCTGCGCGGCTTCGAGTTCCGCTCCATCGGGCCCGCCGTGATGATGGGCCGCGTGGACGACATCACCGGCACTCCGAAGGATCCCATGCTGCTGTACGTCGGCTTCGCCACCGGAGGGCTGTGGAAATCCACCGATGGAGGCCTGTACTGGCACTCGACGCTGGACAATATGCCGAATGAGTCCATCGGCTCGGTGGCGGTCGCGCCGTCGGATCCCAATGTCGTCTACGTGGGCATGGGCGAGGCCAACAACCGGCAAAGCTCCTCGATCGGCAACGGCGTTTACGGGACGACCGACGGCGGCAAGACGTGGAACCATCTGGGCCTGGAAAACACGCAGTCGATTGGACGCGTGGTCGTCGACCCCACCGATCCGAAGATTGTCTATGTCGCGGCGGCGGGCCACCTTTTCGGCCTGAATCCGGAGCGCGGGCTGTACAAGACAACCGACGGCGGCAAGACCTGGAAATTGGCGAAATACATCGACCCCGATACCGGGTTTATCGACGTCGCCATCGATCCGGCGAATCCCAAAATTCTGTACGCTGCATCGTTCCAGCGGCGCCGTACCTGGTGGGGATACAACGGCGGAGGCCCGGGCAGCGCGCTCTGGAAAACCACTGACGCCGGGAACACGTGGGCGAAGTTGGAAGGTCCGGGCTGGCCGAAGCCGAAAGACGGCATCTATGGACGCATCGCGGTTTCGATTTTCCGCGCCAATCCGAAGATCGTGTACGCGCAGGTGGAAGCCGGCGCGAGCGCAGGAACGGGCGGCGGCACGACGGCGGAAGGCGGGCCGGCTCCCCGGGGCGGACGCGGCGCCGGGCTGGGCCCCAGTGGAGAAACGGCCGATGCGCCGGCGGGCGGTGCTCCCGGCACTGGCGGACAGGGAGCCGGTGGACGTGGGAATGCGCCCCCTCCCAACCCGAACGGCAGTGGCGTGTTCCGCTCGGAAGACGGCGGAGCCACATGGACGTTCATGAGCAATCAGAACCAGAGGCCGACGTACTTCAGCCAGATCCGCGTCGACCCGGTGAACGACCAAAAGATCCTGGTCGGGGGCACGCCGGGGCAGATGTCGCTCGACGGCGGCAAGACGTGGACCGGACTCACCGCCTCGCACACGGATTACCATGCCTATTGGATCAATCCCAGCGATCCGCGCATCGTCCTCGCCGGTCATGACGGCGGCTTCGACATTTCCAACGACGGCGGCTTCAACTGGGACTATCACAACGACATGGCCGTCGGCCAGTTTTACCAGGTTTCCGCCGACAATCGGCGTCCCTACGTAGTGTGCGGAGGCTTGCAGGATAACAACGCCTGGTGCGCGCCGAGCGCGTTGCGTTCGACCAACGGCCCGGTGAATACAGACTGGTTCACGGTCGCCGGCGGCGACGGATTCTACACCCGCCAGGATCCTTACGATTGGGCGGTTGTGTATGCCGAATCGCAGGACGGCTCCATGACCCGCCACGATCTGCGCAACGGTACGCAGAAGAGTATCCGCCCGACGGTGGCCGCGCCGCGCGGAGCCGCAACGGCCGCGACTGCTCCGGTAGCCAATGCCGCGGGCGTGGTGCGCGAGCCCGCGGAGAACGTCACCGCCGGCGGTCCTCCCGCGCCGGGAACCCCGCCCGTCCAGGCTGGGGGATTCGGCGGCCGGGGTGGTCCTCCCAACGTGGTGAATGCGCCGCCCGATATCGATCCGTTCCGTCTGTATTGGAACGCGCCATTTGAAATTTCGCCCCACAACCCGTCAAAGATTTACATGGCATCGCAGTATTTTTTCTGGTCGACGAATCGCGGAGATACGTGGCGCATGAACACCAAGGATCTGACCAAGAACGTGAACCGCTGGTCGCCGGAAATGCCGATTATGAACGTCGCCGGAGACAAGCCGATGGCGGAAAAGCACGACGGTTATTCAGCCAGTTCGCTTATCACGCAGGTGCGCGAATCTCCGTCGAAACCCGGCGTCATCTGGATCGGCACCGACGACGGCCTGGTGCAGGTGAGCCAGGACGGCGGCGAGACGTTCACCAACGTGATGGACAATATCGTCGCGGCGGGCGCGCCCAAGGGCTACATCCAGGTCAACCGCATTGAGCCGTCGCACTTCGCGCCGGGTACGGCCTATGTGGGGCTCGACAACCATCGCTGCTGCGACGATTGGAAGCCGTATCTGTTCAAAACGACGGATTTCGGCAGAACCTGGACCAGCATTTCGAGCAATCTGCCTAAGGAACTGGGCATCGTTCAGGCTCTGCGCGAGGACTACGATAATCCGAACCTGCTGTTCGCCGGCACGGAGGGCGGCTTGTACGTCACGCTCGACGGCGGCAAGGAATGGAAAAAGTTCATGACGAATCTTGCCACGGTTCCCGTGGACGACATCCTGATTCATCCCCGCGATCGCGACCTGATCATCGCCACTCACGGGCGGTCCATCTGGATTGCCGACGATATTACCCCGCTGGAGCAGTTGAAGCCGAATATGAGCACCGATCTGGTGCTGTTCGACCCGCGCCCCGCCGTCCTGTGGAAGAACGATCCTTCGGCGCAGCGCAACGCCGCCAATCGCGAGTTCAAGGGCCGCAATCCGCAGGGAGGCACGGCCATCAGCATCTGGTCGAAGACGGACGCCGGCAAGGGCAAGGTCGAGTTCCTGCAGAACGACAAAGTGGTGAGCACCATGAATGTCGATTTGAAGGCAGGCATGAATCGCATCCAGTGGGATATGCGCGGACCGGCTCCGGCTCCGGTTCCGGGGAACGCCGGCCGTGGCGGCGGTCGCGGCGGTGAGGAACCGGCTGCTGGCGCTCCAGCCGCTGGGCAACCTGCGGCGGGCAGCGGCGAGGGTGGTGGACGCGGACGCGGCCAGACGGGTGTTCCCTTCGTCGCGGGCGGACGCGGCGGCGGTGGAGGCGGCGGACGCGGACGCGGAACGCCTCAGGGCCCGCTGATGGAGCCGGGCACGTTCATGATTCGCCTTACGGTGGGCGATCAGACACGCATGTCTTCCGTGGACATCCTGGAAGACATCTGGATGCGCCCGCAGTAGCGCTATTTCGTAAGGACGCCCAGCGAACGGAGCCACTCTTCCGCTCGCTGCGGCCACGTTGTGACCAGCTTTTCCGTCGGGCGCAGGCCGTAGCCGTGCCCGCCAGACGGATACAGGTGCATCTCGACGGGAACCTTGGCCTGCTTCAGCGCCGCGTAATAGACAAGGCTGTTTTCCACCTTCACGCCGTCGTCTTCGGTCTGCACCAGGAACGTCGGCGGTGTGTTGGCTGTGATCTTCAATTCCGGCGCGACCTTGTCGCCTTGCGCCAGATATGCCGGATAAATCAGTAGCGCGAAATCCGGCCGGCAGCTCACTGTATCCGCTTGGTCGATGGGCGCATAGGCGCGGGTCTCGAAATGGTTGCTGAGCGCCGCCGCCAGGTGGCCTCCGGCGGAAAATCCCAACACGCCGATTTTATGCGGATCGATGCCCCACTCCGCCGCCTTTGACCGGACGATTCCCATGGCCCTCTGGGCGTCTTCAAAGGCCCCGCTTCGTCCGGGTACGCGATACTTCACCAGCACTCCCGTGACGCCGATCGACTGGAGCCACGCGCAGACTTCGGTTCCCTCAAGGTCCATCGCCAGAATGTTGTAGCCTCCGCCGGGAAACACCAGCACGGCCGCGCCGGTACTGTTTTTCACTGGCCGGTAAAGCGTCAACTCGGGTTTCGTCACGTTCCCCAGCCGGATCAGCCTCCGGCCCGCGACCAACGCGTCCTTGTCCGTGGTCGTGTCGTGCTCCGCGCCAATGTCTTTGTCCGGCCACAACGGAATCTGGCCCACGCAACAGGCGGAGACAAGGCAGAACAGGAAAAGGCGCATCTCAGTCACCATTTGAATCGAAGCTCCACCCAGGCGCGCCGCGGCGCTCCGGGCGAGAAGAACGTCACGTTGGGGGGCGGGGCGTTGGGGTTCGCCAACACTGTCCCCTGCGGTGTGAACGCGGTCGCAGCCAATTGCGCCGCCGTGTAATAATTCCGGTTGAACAGATTGTCCGCTTCAATCCCCAGTTGCCAGCGGCTCGTCAGATCGTAATGCGCCTGCGCATTGAACACCGCGTAGCCGGGGGTAACGCCGGGGCCGAACGAGGTCACGCCATCGGGCTGATACGCGTTGCCTTCGTTGCCGCGCGCGAAGGAACTGGAATTGGCGACAAAGCCGGCGTTGAGCAAAAGCTTCCTGGTGGCCTGCACGTCGACGTAGGCCTTCCCGCTTTGTTTTGGGATGAGAGGGATGCGGTCGCCCGGACGAATGGCGACGCCGTCGGCCAGAACCGTCGCCACCTGATACGTCGCGTTGAGGAACGTGTAGTCCGTGCCAACGGTGAATCGCCCCAGATGCGCGTCGACGCTGGCCTGTAGGCCCTCACGCTCCGTTTTGCCGAAATTTTGAAAATATCCGGTGCCAAGCTGCGCGGAGGCGAGGAACAAAATATCGTCGTGGTTGATGGCGCGGAACCCGTCAAGCGTCCAGCGAATACCGTGTTCCAAGGATCCCCGCACACCTGCTTCCCACGTCGAGGCAACCACTTGCTTCAACGGTGGATCGCTCGCCATCGCGTTGGGCAGGCTGCATGGATTGGCCGGATCGGCGCAGCCCAGTTCAATGGAGGTCGGCGCACGGCTCGATTGCGCGAAGTTCACGAACGCCGTGAGAAATTTCGACGGATTGTACGTCACTCCCGCTGACGGATTGAACCGCTGAAACGCGTAATTGCCATCCAGCGAGCCCGGACCCGCAATCGGATTGATGCGGTCGGCGTTGTCGATCGTGGTCCGGTTGAAGCGTCCCGATAGGGTGACGCTCCACTGGCTGCCGAGCGTAAGGGTGTCGGAGGCGAACAAACTCCCATTGGGCGTCGAGCCGTGCAGAGCCACGCGCGCGGCTTCATCGAACGCGGCGACGCCGGTGATGCTCCGGTCGGGATTCAGGTACCCGTACTGTGTGTTTTGATTGAAGCCGACGCTGCCGCGATCGAATGCCGCGCCCGCCAGGAAGCGGTTCGCGCCGCTGCGCTTCACGATCTGTCCGGACACGCCGTAATCGTTTTGCACTTCTTTCGAGTATATGGTGATGGCGTCGCACGATGAATCAGGGCTGCCGAGCAAAACTTCTGCGAGGCAGGGCCACTTGGGAAACGGCGTATTTCCCGGGCCTGCGCCCGCCAAGGGGAACGCGGCATATCCTCCTGCCAGCAGCGCGGCCTGCTCCGCCGCGGTCGGTTGGTAGATGTTGCCCATCAGCGCGTTGGTATTCGCGTTTCCGTTCACGCCCTCGGTGCGAATGTTCCGGAACCATGCGTTGCCGGAAAGCGTCAGCGTGCTGTTGAACGCGTGGCTGCCAGTCAGATTGAACGAAGGCGAGCGGTTACCCGTCGTGTCGGGAATCGTGTAGACGCTCGAATCATTCCGCGCCAGGAGCCGGTAATCCTGCAGGCCGTTTCCGCTGAGCGTGTTGTACGCGTAGGTGGTTGTGAACGCCAAGCCGCGCCAGCCAAGCCGGACGAACGCCTGCCGCACATCGGAGGGAGAATCGAACCGCCAGCCCGATTCATGCAGCGCGTTGGCGGCGAAAAAATAGTCGATTCCTTTTTTCGCGCCTCCGTATTCCGCCTCGATTCCTTTGCGGCCGCTGCTGCCATAGATCGCCCGCGCCGCGAGGCCGGGACTGGTGAGACCGCTGCGGGTCTGAACCGACAACGCTCCGCCCAACGTATTCAACCCGAACAGAGGATCGGAGCCGGGCATCAGTTCAACCGTTTCGATGGCGTTTCGCGGAATCAGATCCCAGCTCACCACGTCGCCGAACGGCTGATTCTGGCGCACGCCATCGACGTAGACCGAAATTCCCTCCGGCGTGCCGAGCAAAGGCGACGCTGTATAACCGCGGTAATTCACGTCGGGCTGAAACGGGTTCGATTGCATTTCGTTGATCTGCACGCCGTTGAGACGCCGGTTCATGAAATCCGCCAGATCGAGCGCGGCGCTCTTTTCCAGGTCGGCTTGCGAGGCGATCTGCACCGGCGATGGAATTTGATTCAGCGCCAGATCGCTCCCGGGCAGCGGCGTGGCCGCGATCACGTCGACGCGATACGCGTTCGCCCGCAGCGCCAGCGTAATCACGCGCGCAATGGTCCCGTCCGACGGCATCTCCAGATCGAGCACCTGGGTCAGGAAGCCTTGCCGTTCGATCTCCAGGCGATACTTCCCCTCGGGGAGGCTGGCCGTGTAGACGCCGCTCGTGTCAATCTGGAACGAGACACTTACCGGGCCGGTCAGCTTCCCTGATGCCTCAATCGCCGCGCCGGAAGGATCTTTCACTTCGATGCGAATCGTGCCCGCCAGGAGTATGAAGGGGAAGAGAAAGGCGGCGGCCCTGAGCACAATATCAGGGTACACTCTGACCGCTGACCCGTTCTAAGGTTTTCCCGTCTGGATCAGGGCCGCGCAGGAGCGGAGTCCGTAGCGGAAGCGGCGCGCGTATACCAGCGCTTCGCCTCCTCGGGATCGGCGGCCACGCCCAGGCCGGACTCGTACAACACGCCGATGTTATACATGGCCGTGTGATTGCCCATATTCGCGGCGCTGCGATACCAGGTCATCGCTTCGGCATAGTCCACGTCGACGCCTTGGCCCTTCTTGTAGAGATCGCCGAGGTTGTTCATGGCTTTGTCGTTCTCGGCGTCGGCGGCCTTCTGAAACCAGGTCTTCGCTTCGGCATAATCCACCGGAACGCCCTGGCCGTCGCGGAACATCACGCCGAGATTCAACATTGCCTGATCGTTGCCGAGGTTGGCGGCATTGTGGAACCATTTGATCGCCAAGTCGAACCGCTGCGGCGTTCCACGCCCCTGATAATAGAGACTGCCGAGGTTGCACATTCCCTGGCTGTCGCCCTTGGCCGCCGCCTTGTGGAACCATGCCAGCGCCTCGTCGAACTTCACCGGCGTGCCCTGGCCTTCGCTGTACATCATCCCGAGGCGCATCATCGCCTCCACATTGCCGAGTTGCGCCGCTTCCTCGAACGCGCGCATCGCGGGACCATAGTTCCGGTTCTGGTACATGGTCATGGCGCGCTTAAAGAGCGCCGCCTCGCCTGCCAGCGGAACCGTGTTGGTATCCTGCGGCGTCTGGCCCACCGATTGTCCAAACGCGAGCCTGCAGAACACGATGGCCAGCGCGATTCTCATGCTTTTATTTTCGCGCGCTTCTAGGGAATCCGCACGACACCGGCGCCGGCGGACGGGAAATTCTTCATCACGGCGGGATCGTGGCCGGGAACAATCCACTGCGGTTTCGTCGCGATCCGTTTCATCCGGTCTTGCGCCTGTATGTTCGATTCCGCATCCAGAGTCTGCGCAATGGGCGCGCGCTTTTCCAGATTCTCGTAAAGGTACACGTTGTCGCTGGCCAAGACCACCACGCCTTCAGAGGTTTTCACGCCGATGAATTGGGATTGATACGTATGCTTGCCGCCGGTGTAGGCAGTGATGCCCGGATAAATCTCCTGCGCGTCGCCGCGAACAAAGCGGAGCCTGCCTTCGGTATTCAGCTTCACCAGCCCCAGCACGTCTTCGGCATCCGCGCCCGCGCCACGCCCGCGCTGGCCCGGCTTTGTCTGCCACGCCTCGCCCGAATAGTATTCAAACTCGTCTTTTTGGATCCAGATCCTTGCGTTGGGGAACAGGTCGAAACCGTCGGCGTGATCCCAGTGGATATGGCTGATGATCACATCGGTAATGTCCTCCGGCTGCAGCCCGGCATCTTTCAGCGCGTCCGAGGGTTTCCGGAACTCGGCCGGATGCCAGCGCTGCAGAAACTTGTCGCGGTGGAATCCGCAGTCGAACAAAATGTTCTTCCCGCTGCCCTTGATCAGCCAGACGTACATGGCGATATCCATCTTGCGATCCTTATCCGCGCCGGAAACCAGGCCGGACACGGCGAAATCCTTGATCGTTGCGTAACGGATTCCGAAAATCTGATAGGGCTGCGCGTACAATGCGGCCGATGCCATCGCCACAAGGAAGAGCTTTTTCATCATGAAATTCCTGGAGCCTCATGCCCCGTCGCTTGCACGTATTCAATATAGGATCCAGGATAGAAATGAGGCTCACTCCCCAATTCCAGCACGCGCGAGGCGAGCCCCCGCAAGAACGTGCGATCGTGCGACACGAAGATCATGGTCCCCTGAAATTCCTTCAGCGCTTCCACCAGCATTTCCTTGGTCGCCAGATCCAGGTGATTCGTCGGCTCGTCCAGCACCAGGAAATTCGGTGGATCGTACAGCATCCGCGCCATCGCCAGGCGCGATTTTTCGCCTCCGGAAAGAGACCGGATCTTCTTGTCCACGTCGTCTCCCGAAAATTGGAATGCTCCCGCCAGTGTCCGCAGCGATCCCAGCCCGTCCTTGGGAAAATCGTTCTGCAACTGCTCGATCACCGTCAGGTCTCCGTTCAGAACGTCCAGCGATTGCTGCGCGAAGTACCCCATTGCCAGACTCGCCCCCAGTTGGACGCTGCCGGAATCGGGCTGCGCCGCGCCGGCGATCATTTTCAACAGCGTGGTCTTTCCAGCGCCGTTGCGGCCCATCACCGCCCAGCGTTCGCCCCGCCGGACGATCATACTGAACCCGTCGTAGATCACGCGCGAGCCGTAGCTCTTGTGCAGATCCTCGATCACCGCTACCTGGTCGCCCGATCGCGGCGGATCGCGGAACTCAAATTTCACTACCTGCCGCTTCTTGGGCAGTTCGATCTTCTCGATTTTATCGAGCGCCTTGATGCGGCTCTGCACCTGCGCCGCCTTGGCCGCGTGCGTCTTGAACCGCTCGATGAAGCGCTGCTCCTTGGCCAGCATGGATTGCTGCCGCGCGAAAGCCGCCTGTTGATTCGTCTCGCGGATCGCCCGCTCGCGCTCGTAAAAATCGTAATTGCCGGAATAGGTGACAATTTCGCCCGCATCGATCTCCGCGATCTTGCTCACGATGCGGTTCATGAACTCACGGTCGTGGGAAGTCATCAGCAGCGCGCCTTCGTACGACTTCAGGAACCGCTCCAGCCAGACGATCGATTCGATATCCAGGTGATTGGTCGGCTCGTCCATCAGCAGCACTTCGGGACGCCCCAGCAGCACGCGCGCCAGCGCCACGCGCATTTTCCATCCGCCCGAAAGCGCGCCCACGTCGCCGTCGATCTGATCGTCCTGGAACCCGAGCCCGTGCAGCACCTCGCGCGCCTGCGCTTCCAAGGTATAGCCGCCCAGATGTTCGTACTCTTCCTGAACATGGCCGAAGCGTTCGAGGATCGCGTCCATTTCATCCAGCCGCGCCGGATCTTCCAGGGCATGCTGCAGCGCTTCCAACTCATGATGCAGATCGCCCGCGCGTCCGCTGCCTGCGATGGCTTCATCGAGGACGCTGCGGCCTTTCATCTCCTCCACGTCCTGGCGGAAGTAGCCGATGGTGACCTTTTTGGGAACGGTGACGTCGCCCTCATCCGGAGCCTCTTCGCCTACGACCATCCGGAACAACGTCGTCTTACCCGCGCCGTTCGGGCCGACCAGACCCACTTTTTCGCCCGGATTTAACTGGAACGACGCGTCCACGAAAATCAACTGCTTGCCGTACTGCTTGTTAATGTTGGAAAAAAAGATCACTGGCTTCTCTTACGAACTCCGACCGCTTCCTTCATCGCCTGAGTAATCCCGGTGTTCTGGAACGCACACACGGAGAGCAGCAGATTGCGATGCATGGTTTGGGCCTTCACTTATGATAATGTGTCCCATGATGAAACTCGACCGCCGCGCGTTCCTCAAAACCTCCGTTCTCGCCGCCGCCTCCGCCAGCCGCGTCCTCGGCGCGAACGATCGTGTTCGTCTCGGCGGCATCGGCATGGGCGGACGCGGATCGTATGACCTCGGCGTCGCCGCCAAGGCGGAAAATACCGAGGTCGCAGCCGTCTGCGACGTTTCCATTCCCCATCTGGCCGCCGCCAAGGAAAAGCTCGCGCCCCAGGGCGTCGCCATCAAGGACTATCGCGAGCTGCTCGACCGGAAAGACATCGATGCCGTCGTCATCGGTTCGCCCGATCACTGGCACGTGACGATGATTATCGACTCCATCAAGGCCGGCAAGGACGTCTACTGCGAAAAGCCCGTCAGCCACTCCATTGAGGAAGGCGAGCGCCTGCTCGCGGCCGCGGTCGACTCGAAACAGATCGTGCAGGTCGGCTATCAGCAGCGCAGTTGGCCGCACTATATCGCCGCGGCGGAGATTTTCGCCTCCGGCCGTCTGGGAGCCGTACCGCTGATTCAATCCTCCTGGTATCAGGGCTACGGCCATCGCCTCGATAAGCCCGCTGCCGCAGCCGATATCGACTGGAAGAGCTTTTTGGGCTCCGCGCCAGATCAACCCTTCGATCCCCTGCGCCTGTCGCGCTGGCGCTGGTTCTGGGATTTCGGCGGCGGCCATTTGACCGATCTTTTCAGCCACTGGGTCGACGTGATCCATTGGTATACGGGTGAATATTCGCCCAACACAGTCGAGGCGCTTGGCTCCCGCGATATTTTCCCCGAATATCAGTGCCCGGACACCATTACGGCCACCTATCAATATCCGAAGGGCTTCAACGTCGTGCACACGGGATCCCTGGCCGGCTCGATCGAGGACGGAAACATTTTGTTCCGCGGCAACCAAGGCATGATGAAGCTGAACCGCTGGGGATACGCCGTCTACGAAGAAGGCAGCAATCACGCCGGCGCGCTGCTGCCTCCGCCCACCCTAATCGTCGATTCGAAGCGCGATGGCACCATCGATCATATGCAGAACTTCCTCGACTGCGTCCGCAGCCGCAAGACGCCCAACGCGCCCCTGAGCACTTCGGTTCCGGCCGCGCGGGCCGCGCATCTGGGCAATATCGCGTATCGTAAGACAGAAAAGGCATGACCCGGCGCGGTTTCTTATTTGCGATGCCCCTGGCGGCTCTGGCACAAACAAGACCCGTTCGCCTCGGTGGGCCGATTTTCCTGAAATCCAGCGACCCCTTCGAACTTGCCCGCGAGCACCGCCGCTTGGGATACACCGCGGCATACTGTCCCGCAGGCGACCCCGCACAGATCCGTGAAGCGTTCGCGAAAGAGGACGTGATCATCGCCGAGGTCGGCGCGTGGCGCAACATGCTCGACCCTGATCCGCAAAAACGCCGCGACAATCTTCGCTACGTGGCCGAGCGCCTCCAGTTCGCCGACGCCTGCGGCGCGCGCAACTGCGTCGATATCGCCGGATCGTTCAATCCCGATCTCTGGTACGGGCCGAATCCCAAGAATCTCTCGAAGGAATTCTTCGACGCGACGGTGGAGAACTGCCGCAAGCTCATCGACGAAGTAAACCCGCGCGACACGAAATTCTCCATCGAAATGATGCCCTGGAGCCTCCCGGACGGCCCCGACGCGTACGTCAAACTGATCCACGCCGTCGATAGAAAAGCCTTCGGCGTGCACCTGGACGTCTGCAACGTCATCAATTCGCCGGACCGCTTCTATCGCAACGCCGAGGTGATCCACGAGTGCTTCGCCAAGCTTCGCCCATGGATTCTCTCCTGCCACGCCAAGGATCTGGCATGGGAAACCAAGGGTGAGTACAACGTCCATTTCCAGGAAACGATTCCTGGCCGCGGCCAGATCGACTACGCGGTGTATCTGCGGGAACTCACAGCGGTCGATGCCCCGTTGATGCTGGAGCACCTGAAGTCGGCCGAAGACTACGCGGAAGCCGGTGCGTATATCCGCAAAGTCGCCGGCCAATCCGGCGTGAAAATCCTGTGACCAGCCCCTTCCGTAATGGCAGACCTTAAAGGCGCCTAATACGGCTCCCCCGGCAGCGGCGCGAGCACTGATGTGATCTTGCCCCAGCCCTGATCCTTGGCCTGTTTCATATCTTTCATGAGCTGCTCCGGCAGCGTCTTATTCAGCGCCGGCCGCCCGTCCTGATTCGCCAGCACCCAGCCGGCCGCCGAAACCGTCTTGGAGATCGCCATCATCTCCTTGTAGTCGATCTTGTCCGGCGTATCCGTCGCCCGATGGTAATCCGGATGCAACCCCGTGGTGAAGAAGACAATCGGGATGCCCATCTTCGCGAAATTGTAGTGGTCGCTGCGGTAGAAGATGCGCTGCCCGTTCGGCTCCGGACCCAGGTTGTCGTGATCCTTATCCGGCTTCGTGGCGTCGTAGAAATGGTTCAGCTTCATTTTCTGGTAGCCGTCGTTCACCGTCTCGATGGTCTTTTCCAGTTCGTCGCTGCTGATGTTTGGCCCCACCAGCAGGACCTCGCCCGGATCCACCAGCACATGCGTTTTATCGGGATCGGTGAAGCCCGGACCCTTGGTCCGCCCGATCATGTCCATATTCAAGTCAGCCACGACCTTGCTCAAGTCGATGAACGGGTATTCGTTGAAATACTGCGATCCCCACAGGCCCTTTTCCTCGCCCGCGTTCCACAGGAAGATGATGGTGCGGGCCGGCCTCATACCCTTGGCCGCTCCCTCCGCGTAAGCCCGCGCGACGGCCAGCAGTCCGGTCGAACCCGATCCATCGTCATCGGCCCCATTGTTCACGTTATGCCCGTCCGGCAACGGCTGCGCCAGCCCGATATGATCCAGGTGCGCGCTGATCACCACGTACTCGTTCTTTTTCGCCGGATCGCCGCCCTCCAGAATGCCGACGACGTTTTCCGCGTGATTCGACTCGCTCTTCACCGCGACCTTCAGGCTCAGCTTCTTCGCCGCCGTCAATTCGAAGGAATCCAGCTTCGCGCCCGATCCGGCGGAGTAGAAAATGTCCGAGCCACTCTTCTTCTCGCCCTGGAACAGGTCGTTGGTCATGGACAATCCCGCCGAGATCGCGGGAACGGACGGACACGCCGGTTTCGCGCGAAGCTTCGGGACCGTGTATGCCGGACCATTCAGGCCGCCGCCGCGCCCTCCGCCGAATCCTCCGGCGTTGCCGCCGGCGAGTTGCTGGAAGCTCTGCAAGGTCACCACGGCGATTGCGCCGTTTTTCGCTGCCGCCTGCTCCGGGGTTAGAAAGTCTGTACACTCTTCGCCCAGCGGATTGGGAGCGCCCCGCCCGCCTCCGCGTCCCTCCGCCTGCGCGGCCAGCTCCGCGGGCAGACCGGCCACCACGACGATTTTGCCCTTCACGTCGATTCCTGCAAATGGGTCCGTGTTCGACTTGTGGATCACATAGCCGTTGCCCACAAACGCCAGATTGCCCGAAACCTCCACGGCCTGCAATGGCGAGCCACCGCGGCCGCCGGCAGTCACCGTCCAATCTTTCGCGTATTCGTAGGTCACCGTGCGTGGGCCGCCGCCCCCGCGTCCGCCCCGGCCGCCTCCGCTGACCCCGGCTAGCGACGCTTTGCTCTCCCCGGCAACCACGCTGGTCGAGACGAGTTCAAACGGCATGAAATACGGCTGCAGAGGTCCGTTCGTGCCGGTGGTGCTGCCCCCCGGCTTCAGGCCCCATTCCGCCAGGTGGCTGGCGACGTACAGCGCCGCCGTATCGAACCCCCGTGACGGCAGATTGCGCCCTTCGAGCTGGTCGGAAGCAAGGAAGTAGTCGTAAACCTTCAGTTCCTGCTCGTTGATCGCCTCGGAGTTGCCGAACGCCGGCGCCGCCGGAGCAGCCTTGGCTTTCGCGTTCTTCGGCTTGTTCTGTGCAGTCAGCATCACCGCGAACACAAGAAAGCCACCCACAAAAAGTCGTCTCATGAACCCCCTCAAAAAGTTTGAGTGTACTAGCAAAGGGCGATGCTCCGCGCAGTTAAGTTACAGATTCACTGCGGATTGGAAATCTGACGCCGATGCGCCATCGCCCCGCCTTTTCGAACGAGATGGGGAATGATTTTCGCTGCCGCCGCCTTTGGGATAAACTGAAGCTTCCTTCTCCATGACCGGGTCCCTCTTTCGCCGGCTGATTCTCATGGCGATGGCGCTCATTGCCATCACACTTTTCACGATGGATCGCCTGCTGGTTGCCTACGGTGCACCGGCCCGCGTACCCGTCCTCCTCGTCGCGCTCGCTTCATCCATGCTCGCGCTGGTCGTTGCCTTCGCCGTTTCCCGATCCCTGGCCCGCCGCGTCAGCCGGTTGAAGCATATGGCGGAGGGTATGCTGACCGGCGCGCCAGACCGGCCTTATCTGGATTCCAGCGACGATCTCGGGTCTCTCGAGCGCTCTCTGGCCGGCGTCGCCAAGGAACTCAAGCGCCTGTTGGACCGTCTGCGCTTCGAGTCGGCGCGCCGCGAAGCGATTCTTTCCTCGATGACCGAGGGCGTCCTCGCCGTGGATCCAGATCTGCGCGTCACCTTCTGCAATACTTCGTTCCTGAAGGCCATTGGCTTCCGCGGCGCTTCCTTCGAGGGCCTTTCGCTGCTCGAACTGGTTCGCGACACCGGCCTTCATCAGTTGCTGCGCGAAGTGCTGGCCACTGGCGAAGCGCAGAACCTGCGATTCAAACTGTCGGCCGCCTATGGCCGCACGTTTGAGGTCCAGGCGACCTCCCTCGCCATGCCCTCAGGCCGCGGCGCCATCGCCATTCTGCATGACATCACCGAGCTCGAACGTCTGGAGCAGGTTCGCAAGGACTTCGTGGCTAACGTCTCGCACGAACTGAGAACGCCTCTCTCCGGTGTCATCGGCTACGCTGATACACTCCTCGACGGCGCGCTCGAAGACAAGGTCAATAACCGCAAATTCGTGGAAATTATTCGCTCCAATGCCGTCCGGCTGGGCAGCATCGCGGCCGATCTTCTTGTCCTGTCCGACCTCGAATCGGGTATCGATCCGGAGCCGGAGGTCATCTCGGTGCTCGGCGTGCTGGAGGCTGCTTTGATGACGGTCAAATCCGAGGCGCGCGAGCGCGGCGTCACTCTCATCTCGGAAAAAATCGAAAATGTGTTTGTTTCGGGCAGCCGCCTGCGGCTGGAGCAGGCCATCCTGAATCTGCTGGCGAACGCCATTAAGTTCAATCGCCCCAACGGGGAAGTCCGCGTCAGCGCCTCGATGAACGGTCAGCATCAGGTACACATCGTGATCTCCGATACCGGCGTCGGCATCCCTTCCGAGGATTTGCCGCGTATCTTCGAGCGGTTCTACCGCATCGATAAAGCAAGGTCCCGGCAGGTTGGCGGCACGGGACTGGGACTCTCCATCGTGAAACACGTGATCGAGAGAATGAACGGAGCAGTGGAAGTGGAAAGCACGCTGGGCCGAGGGTCTACGTTTACCCTTCGCCTGCCCTCTGTATGAACATCGATCCAGTCTGCGGGATGACGGTAAATCCCGAAAAATGTGCGGGTTCGCATACGCACAACGGGAAGGAATATTACT
>JBBIVT010000041.1:27468-32841 GCA_037439565.1 Acidobacteriota bacterium
AAATTCCAAGCATCGCCCGAAACGTACCTGAAGCCGAAGCTGGTCTCCATCGGTATCGCGTCCGCGCCAAAACCCGCGCCCAAGCCGGTGCAAGGCGTGAAGTACACCTGCCCGATGGACCCGCAGATCGTGCAGGATCATCCTGGCGCGTGCCCCATCTGCGGCATGGCGCTGGAGCCGATGACCGTCTCGCTCGACGATAAGAATCCTGAGCTGGAGGACATGACGCGCCGGTTCTGGATCGCGGCCGCCCTCACCGTGCCGCTGCTCGCGTTCATGATCTGGCCCGTCAATATGTGGATCGAGTTCGCGCTGGCCACGCCGGTGGTTTTCTGGGCCGGCTGGCCGATTTTCGAGCGCGCCTGGGCCTCGATCCGCACGCGTAATCTGAACATGTTTACGCTGATCGGCCTGGGCGTCGCGGCGTCCTATTTCTCCTCGGTTCTGAGGCTGGGCGCGGTGTATTTCGAGCCAGCCGCAGTCATTATTACGCTGGTGTTGCTCGGGCAAGTGCTGGAACTGCGCGCACGGGGCCAGACACAAAGCGCGCTGCGAGCGCTGCTGGGCCTTGCGCCCAAAACTGCCCGCCGTCTGGAAATGGACGGCTCTGAGCGGGATGTTCCCCTCGAACAGGTGGTTCCCGGCGACGCGCTGCGCGTCCGTCCGGGCGAAAAGGTGCCTGTCGACGGCAAGATCATGAGCGGATCGAGCGCCGTTGACGAATCGATGATGACGGGCGAATCCATTCCCGTCGAGAAGTCCGTAGGAGATCCGGTTACCGGCGGTACGTTGAACAAAACAGGCAGTTTTCTGATGACCGCCGAGCGGGTGGGCGGCGACACCCTGCTCGCGCAGATCGTCCGCATGGTGAGCGAGGCGCAGCGCACCCGCGCGCCCATTCAGCGCCTGGCAGACCGCGTGGCGGGATGGTTCGTGCCTGCCGTGATTCTCGTATCGCTGATCACTGGAGGCATCTGGTGGTTGTATTCGCCGGCGCACGCGCTGGTTAATGCCGTGGCGGTGTTGATTATCGCTTGCCCCTGCGCCTTGGGCTTGGCCACGCCTATGTCGATCATGGTTGGCACCGGCCGGGGCG
Source organism: Acidobacteriota bacterium (assembly GCA_037439565.1). Classification (GTDB taxonomy): domain Bacteria; phylum Acidobacteriota; class Terriglobia; order Bryobacterales; family Bryobacteraceae; genus Palsa-187. The sequence continues at coordinate 28,565 of JBBIVT010000041.1, forward strand.
CAACGGCGGGCGTCCTCATTCGGAACGCGGAAGCTCTTGAAGCGCTGCAAAGAATCGACACGTTGGTCGTCGACAAGACCGGCACGCTCACGGAGGGCAAGCCGAAACTGGCCTCGGTCAACGGCGAACCGGAAATTCTGCGGCTGGCCGCGAGTCTGGAGGTCGCCAGCGAACATCCTCTCGCTGCCGCCATCGTGGAAGGCGCGCGAGAACGCGGCCTGGCGCTTTCCCAGCCCTCGAATTTCCGATCCACCCCCGGTTTGGGTGTGGAGGGAACCGTGGACGGCCACATGGTCGCGGTGGGGAATCGAGCATTTCTAGGAGAAGCCGCTCCGTCAGCGGATGCGGAAGGGGTTCTGGTTGCGGTCGACGGAAAGTTCGCGGGTTCGATCACCGTGTCCGATCCAGTGAAGGCCAACGCCAAAGAGGCGGTGGCAAAATTGCGCGCCGAAGGCATCCGTATTGTGATGCTGACCGGCGATCATCGCGAGACAGCGATGGCGGTGGCGCGGACGCTGGGCATCGAGGAAGTCGAGGCCGGGATTCTGCCCGGAGGAAAACGCGAAGTGGTCGAGCGTCTGCAAAAGCAGGGCCGCATCGTGGCCATGGCCGGCGATGGCGTCAACGACGCTCCGGCGCTCGCCCAGGCGCAGGTGGGGATCGCGATGTCGACTGGGGCGGATGTGGCGCTGGAAAGCGCGGGCGTCACGCTGCTGCACGGCGACTTGAACGGCATCCTGCGAGCGTTGCATTTAAGCCGCGCGACAATGAAAAACATCAAGCAAAACCTGTTTTTCGCGTTCGTATACAACCTGTTAGGCGTGCCTGTCGCGGCGGGAATTTTGTATCCGTTCTTCGGATTGCTGCTGAGCCCAATGATCGCCAGCGCGGCGATGACGTTCAGTTCGGTTTCGGTGATCTCCAACGCACTGCGGCTCAGACGAGTCCGGCTCTGACAGAGATATCTTAAACCGCCGCACTGCTCCAACCCAGCCTGCTGTAATCAATTTGTCACGTATTTGTCACGAAATGGGTATGATTCGGCTGCTATCTTAGCCTCTTGTGACACCCGGCAGAAACGAAGACCTTCAGATCGAAATCATAAATCGTCCGTCCGGCGTGCAGCTCATCCAGCTGAGCGGACCTCTTACTCTCCGTACATTATTTGAGTTCCAGGAGGCGGCCCGGCAGCATGCTGAGCATCCCCTGGTGGTGGATGTCGCATCTGTTCCCTACATGGATTCGGCCGGGCTGGGAGCGTTAATTGGAATTTTTGCCTCTTGCCAGCGGACGAATCAAAAGTTCGCGATCTCCAATGTTCCGGAGCGCGTTCAAGTGCTGTTCGAGATGACGGGAGTGAAAGGGATGCTCCCGTGTTTTCCCTCAGTGGACGAGGCGGAAGCAGCTGTCATCTCGCGCTAACAATTTTGTCATGAAGCTCTCATGACAACCCGGTAAGCTACCGTATCTGCGTAACAATCTCACAATTCAGGAGTTTGGGATGATCAAGAAATTCGCGTGTATGCTGATTTTCGCGCTGCCTCTGGCATTCGCGCAAAATCAGTCCGAGGCGGCCGGCAAGACCGGCGACCCCGAAATTGAACAGTTGAAGCAAATGCTGCTGGATCAGCAAAAGCAAATCAACGAATTGCGGCATCAGTTGGGCCTGCCGGTGGCAGCCGGGGTTCCGAAGAACGCCCATGAAGGCATCGGTGAAGTGGCCAGCACGACGCCTGTGCTTCCGCCCGCACCCGTCGCCGCGCCGGTATTTGCGCCCGTGGCGGCTCCAGCGCCCGATCCACAGAGGCCGGACGCCCCCGATTCCTCCCCACTGCAATTCAAGCTGGGAGACGCATTCATCACACCGGTCGGGTTTATGGATATGACGTCCGTGACGCGGTCCGTGAATGCGGGCTCCGGCATTGGAACGAACTTCGGCGGTATCCCCTACGGGAATACGCAAGCCGGAAGCCTGACGGAGTCGCGGCTGAGCCCGCAGAACTCGCGTATCGGCATGCGGGTAGATACGATGGTCAAGGACATGAAGGTCCTGGGCTACTGGGAGTCTGACTTCTTGGGTCAGCTTGGTAATCCTCCCAATGGCGGATTGGCCGTCAGCAGCAATCCATATGTGTTCCGCCTGCGGCTGTACTGGGTAGACGTCATGAAAGGGAAGTTCGAGTTTCTGGCGGGTCAATCCTGGAGCCTGATGACGCCGAATCGAAGAGGGCTGTCTCCGTTGCCTTCCGATATCTTCAATTCGCAAGACATAGACGTGAACTATCAAAACGGACTTGTCTGGGCGCGTAACCCCGGATTTCGGTTCGTTTATCATCCGTCGGATAAAGTGGCGTTCGGTGTGGCTTTGGAAAATTCCGAACCTTACATTGGCGGCGGGAATGGCGGAAGCGCCGTTGTGGTTCCGTCCGCATTCTCTGGTCTCCTGGGATCGCAGTTGAACAACGGAGGCAGCCAGATTGCTGCGCCCGCGCTGCACCCGGACATTATCGCCAAGGTGGCGTTCGATCCTACCAGCAAGTTCCATCTTGAGATCGCTGGCCTGGAAGTCACCGACAAGATTGCGAGCCCCGCCAGCAGTCCTCAATACCAGACGTACACGAAGGCCGGTGGCGGTGGCTCGGTCAACCTGGGATTCGACGTGGCGAAGGGCTTCCGAGTGCTTGTGAATACCTTCTACAGCGCGGGCGCGGGGCGCTACATTTTCGGCCAGGCTCCGGACTTCATGATCCGCTCCAACGGCAGCCTATCGCTAGTGCGCTCGGCATCCACCGTGACGGGCTTTGAATACACCACGGGAAGGAACATGCTGTATGTTTACTACGGCGGTGTTTACATCCCGAAGAATACGGCCTTGGATGCGAACGGCAAATCACTGATTGGTTATGGTGCAATCTCCAGCGACGGACAGAACCGCGCGATCCAGGAAATCACATTCGGCACGAACACCACGCTGGCCAAAAGCCCGAAATGGGGAGCGTTGAACCTGATGTTCCAATACTCCTATCTCCAGCGGAATCCGTGGCTTGTAGCAGCGGGCGCGCCGTCCAACGCGAGCGCGTCGATGGGGTTTGTCAATCTTCGCTTCACTCTGCCCGGCTCCGCGCCGACCATGGGGAAGTAAGACTCTAGAAATGATCCCTCCGGCCGCGGCTGAGTTTTTGGCCCCGGCCGGAGGAGCGTGACGTTAGTAATCGTTTTGTAACACAAGGTTGAGACAATAGACGGAGGTCAACGATGACTCAGAAGATGATCCGGGTTGCCATGGCTGCGGCCCTTACGGCGGGCGGCGCATTCGCCCAGCAGATGCTCATCAACGGCGCCGGTGCGACGTTCCCTTATCCGATGTATTCGAAGTGGTTCGACTCTTATCATAAAAAGTTCCCCAATCTGAACTTCAATTATCAGTCGATCGGCTCGGGCGGTGGAATCAAGCAGGTAACGGAGGCGACGGTCGATTTCGGCGCCAGCGACGGTCCCATGACCGATGAGCAATTGAAGGCATATCGGGACAAGCGCGGCTTTGGAGTTCTTCATTTCCCGACGGTGTTGGGCGCGGACGTGCCCACCTATAATATTCCGGGCGTCACCACGCAGCTTAATTTCACGCCGGAAGCTCTGGCGGGGATTTTCCTGGGAAAAATCACCAAATGGAACGATCCGGAACTCACCAAGGCAAATCCGGGCGTGAATCTGCCGGCGGCCAACATCGTGGTGGTGCACCGTTCCGACGGTAGCGGCACAACCTATGTCTGGGTGGATTATCTGTCGAAGATCAGCGCCGAATGGAAGGCGAAGGTCGGGACGGCGACGTCGGTGAATTGGCCAGTCGGACTCGGCGGAAAAGGGAATGAGGGAGTGTCGGGGCAGATCAAGCAGACCCCGAACTCCGTCGGATATGTGGAATTGATCTATGCCGTCCAAAATAAGATGGCGTACGGCAAGGTCAGGAACGCTTCGGGCGTATACGTGCAGGCCAATCTGGCGAGCGTGACGGCGGCGGCTGCGAAGGCGTCCAAAACGATGCCGGACGACTTCCGCGTGTCCATTACGAACGCCGAGGGCAAAGACGTGTATCCCATCTCCAGTTTCACCTGGCTGCTGATTCCGGAAAAGATCGCCGATCCGGCGAAAAAGAAGGCCATTACGGACTTCCTGAAGTGGATGTTGACCGACGGCCAGGGTTTGACCGAGGCTCTGGACTATGCGAAGCTGCCCAAGCCGGTGGTCGACAAGGAAATGAAAGCGATCGCGAAGAT
>JBBIVT010000041.1:32941-36601 GCA_037439565.1 Acidobacteriota bacterium
CCGAGCGTGATTTTCGGGCTACTCGGTGTTTTTGTTCTGATTCCGGTCCTGCGAACGCTGGAAGATCCTCTGCGCGCCGCGCTCGGATGGACGCCTTTGTTTCAGGGGCCGTTTTACGGCGTGAGCCTGCTTTCGGCGGGAGTGGTTCTGTCCCTGATGATCGTCCCGTTCATCATTTCGATTTCGAGGGAAGTGATTCTGGCCGTGCCCAATGACCAACGCGAAGCGGCGCTGGCCTTGGGCGCGACGCGCTGGGAGACGACGTGGGACGCGGTGGTGCCCTACGCATATAAAGGAATTACCGGGTCGATCTTCCTGGCGCTCGCGCGGAGCCTGGGCGAGACGATGGCGGTGACGATGGTGGTGGGCAACGACCCGAAAGTCGCCAAGTCTTTATTCGCGCCGGGCTATTCCATCGCGGCGGTCATCGCCAATGAATTCACAGAAGCGACCGGGGATCTTTATCCCAGTGCGTTGATCGAGCTCGGGCTGGTGCTGTTCGCGCTGACCATCGTCATCAACGGCGCGGCCCGGATTCTGGTGGCCAGCACCACGCAAAAGGGAGGCTCGTAGCAATGGGCCGGGCCATGTCCATGCATTCGATTCGCCGTAAGGCGGTGAGCGTTGTGATGCTTTCGCTGACGGGGCTCTGCGCCTTTCTCGCGACCGGAACCCTGTTGTACATTCTCGGGTACCTGTTCGTCCACGGCGGAAAGAGCCTGAGCTGGGATTTTTTCACCAAGCTGCCGACGCCGGTGGGGGAAACGGGCGGCGGCATGGCAAACGCCATCGTCGGCAGCGCGAAGCTGCTGCTGCTGGCGACCGTCATCGGCGTGCCCATCGGCTTTTTAGGCGGCGTCTATCTGGCAGAGTTTGGCGGCAACACCTTTTCCAACATCGTGAGATACGTGACGGACTTGTTGAACGGGGTGCCGTCGATCGTCATCGGAATTTTCGCCTATACGCTGATCGTGCTGCCGCAGAAACACTTTTCCACGCTGGCCGGCGGGCTGGCGCTGGGAGTGATGATGATTCCCATCGCGATCCGCAGCTCGGAGGAGTTTTTGCGAGCCGTGCCGCTGGCGCTGCGCGAAGGCGCCATGGCGCTGGGTGCTTCCAAATCCAAGGCGATTATCACGGTGGTGATTCCGGCGGCGAAAAGCGGGATCATCACCGGCATTATGCTGAACCTGGCGCGCGTGGCGGGCGAAACCGCGCCGCTGCTGTTCACCAGCTTCAGCAACCGCTACTGGAGCCACGGCTGGTCGGAGCCGACGGCGGCGTTGCCTGTGATGATTTTTACCTACGCCATCGCTCCGTATGACGACTGGCACCAGCAGGCCTGGGCCGCCGGTTTCGTATTATTAAGTCTGATCCTCGCGGTAAATATCGTCGCGCGCCTGATTCTTTCGCAGCGGGCGGGCGTTCTCAGGTGACTTATGCAGGGTGCTTCCCCCCGACAATCCACTGAAATCAACATGCCGGCTATGAATATCAGCGCGCCCCTGGAGCCGAAGCCGGTGGGCGCGGCCGCGTCGAAGCTGAGCGCGGCCAATCTCAATTTCCATTACGGCTCCTTCAAGGCGCTGCACGCGATCAACATGCAGGTGTACGCGAACCGCGTGACGGCGTTTATCGGGCCGTCGGGATGCGGCAAATCGACCTTCCTGCGGACGCTGAACCGGATGAACGAGACGGTCCGTAACAGCCGCGTGGAGGGCGAGATCCTGTTGGACGGCGAAAATATCCACAACCTGGACGTCTCCGAAGTGCGCCGCCGGGTGGGCATGGTGTTCCAGAAGTCGAATCCGTTTCCCAAGTCGATTTTTGAGAACGTGGCCTACGGTCCGCGTATAAACGGAACGGCGAAAAGCCGCGCCGCGCTGCGGGACCGGGTGGAGCAGAGCCTGCGCCGAGCCGCGCTGTGGGAAGAGGTAAAGGACAAGTTGAACCAGTCGGCTTACGGGCTCTCTGGCGGGCAGCAGCAGCGGCTGTGCATCGCGCGGGCGCTGGCGGTGGATCCTGAAGTGCTGCTTCTCGATGAACCGTGTTCGGCGCTGGACCCCATTGCGACGGCCAAGATCGAAGATCTGATTTTCCAATTGAAGGACAGTTGTACGATTGTGATTGTGACGCACAATATGCAGCAGGCCGCGCGCGTCGCCGATTACACGGGCTTCTTTTTAATGGGAAGGCTGATCGAGTTCGATAGCACTACCGTGATCTTCAAGAACCCGTCCATGCGGGAAACGGAAGATTACGTTACGGGCCGGTTCGGTTGATCCAGGAGCTAAAAATTGCGCCACTTTGTCGAGGAATTAGACCAACTCAAGACCAAGCTGCTCGAAATGAGCTCGCTGGTGGAGTCTGCCATCCAGCGCAGCATCAGCGCGGTAACCCAGAAGGACCGCGGCGCGGCCGAGGAAGTGTTTCGCAGCGAGGCGCGCATCAACGCGATTGAGCTGGAAATCGACGAGTTTGCCATCAATCTGCTGGCCCTGCATCAGCCGATGGCGGCCGATCTGCGGCTGATCGTGGCGGCGCTCAAAATCAACACCGACCTGGAGCGAATGGGGGATCTGGCGGTGAACATCGCGCAGCGCGCCACGTCGCTGATGGAGGAGCCGGTCATCAAGCCGATGATCGACATCCCCCACATCGCCGGGCTGGTGCAGTCGATGGTCCGCAAGAGCCTGGATGCGTTCGTGACGCGCGATGCGGATCTGGCGCGCAGCGTGCTCGCGTCGGACGACGCGGTGGACAGCCTGCGCACGGCGTCTTATCACGAACTGGTGAGCTTCATGGAACACGATCCGCAAAACATCAAGGCGGCACTGGACCTGCTGGCTATCACGCGCAACCTGGAGCGGCTGGCGGATCATTCCACCAACATCGCCGAGGATGTGATGTTTCTGGTGAAGGGAATTGACGTTCGTCATCACGCCGAAGCGCGGCAGTGAGGCGAATGTTCACGGATTTGTAATCACTTCGTAATGCCTGTGACGTTACGATGGGGCGGGAAGTCATGAAGAAAATCGTATTAATCGAAGACGACGCCGACCTGTATTCGCTCATCCAGTACAACCTTGAAAAAGAAGGGTTCGCGATGGCCGGATCGCAGTCCGGCAAGGGCGCCATTGAGCTGTGCCGCCGGGAACGGCCGGACTTGATCATTCTTGACATCATGCTGCCGGATTCCGACGGCCTGGAAATCTGCCGGGCGATCCGCAATCATTCGGATCTGGCGGCTGTGCCGGTGATTTTCCTGACGGCCAGGGCGTCGGAGACGGATCGCATCGTAGGGCTGGAACTGGGCGCGAACGATTACATCGTGAAGCCGTTTTTCATCCGAGAGCTGATCGCGCGCATCAAGATTCATTTCCGCGGGCAGCCTCCGGCCACGAAAATTCTGAGATCCGGCGATCTGGAACTGGACCGGGCGCGCTGCCGCGTCCATTTGAACGGGGGCGAGGTTACACTCACGGCTACCGAATTTCGCCTGCTGGAATTTCTGATGAGCCGGCCGGGGGTGGTGTTCAGCCGGGAGCAGCTTTTGGACGCCGTCTGGGGCCATGATCGCGCCGTGACGGATCGCACGGTGGACGTCTACATCCTGCGGCTGCGGCAGAAGATCGAACAGGCCGAGGAGTCGACGTTCAT
>JBBIVT010000042.1:0-17035 GCA_037439565.1 Acidobacteriota bacterium
TGGATATCGATCATCACCGGATCGATCAGCGCCGGTTCGACGGTAGTTCGCCCAACAGCGATCGGATGGGAGTGCCCGCTCCCCAAATGAAGATAGCCAGCGAGGGTATGGTGGACCGGATCGTCTTGGGCCGGTCCGGCCGCAATTTCCGTTTTGAACTCGTTAACACGACCGGAGAAGACTGGCAGTGGACCACCGATGGGCGAACCATCTGGTGTTATCGCCGGGACCTCAAAGCGTACACGGAGGTGAAAGCGGCCCCTTGGCCGGATCGTCTTGGGCCGGGCGATGGCCTTCCGGGTTACGAGTGGAAATACTTCACGAAATTCCTCGCGATCGCGGATGTGACAGGTCAGGCGCGCATCCTGGACGACAACATACCCCCGGACCAGGATTGCCCCGGCGCATCTATTTTGATCGAGCTCACTTTGGCCGGGGGTGACGCTCCGGCGAAAGAACAGTTGCGCGTCCTCACGCGTGAGAATCTGCCGTGCCACTCGACCGGGTCTTTCGTTCGTTGGGCACACGGAATCCCGTACGACTTCAAAGAGGACATTATCTGGCGGTTCCGCGATCACGTCGACCCCAACCTGTTCGTCTTCACGCCGGATAAAAAAGCCAAGCGAGTGTCCAGGTTTCCCCGGCTGAACTAGCACGCACCGCCGGTCCTTCGGTTTTTCAAGACCTCGCCGTCCCGCTTACGCCCGATACGCTGTAGCCATGGAAGTGTTGACACGCGTGGCCGAAAAGCAAGGGTTTAGCGCTGCTGCGCGGTTGTGGGAGGTCGTCGAGTGCCTGGTCGATGCTGAGCACCGTCTGCGCGATGAGGCTGTGCAGATTGCCCGAATGCTCAATCGGGAAAAGACATAATCACGCCGAGATGAATACTCAATCCCGTTTCCACTTCGCCAAGAACGCCTCTTCCGCCTGTTGGTCGATCTCTTTGAACATCTCTTTTTCCCAGGTCTCAAAGCGCTTCATCTTCAGATGCTCCAGAAGTTTCACATCCCGGCGCTTCGCCGTCACCACCTGCATCTGTGCGTCGATGCGGTCGCGGCACGCCGCGCGGGCTTTGTCCATCCGCTGCCGCTCCGTCTTCGTCGCCTCGCGATGCGCGCCGAACAGCTCCAAATCGAATCCGCTCACCGATTGCTGCTTCCGCAGCTCCTTCTCCGCCTCCACGCTCTGTTGGATGAGCGCCACCTCCTTCGCGTCGATGGCGCGCAGTTCCGCGTACATGTTCTCCAGCTTGATCTCCTCCACGCGCGCCTGCATGCGCCGGAACTCCATCACTCGCCCCAGCGGAAACGCGAATTGTTTCATGCGTGCGCCGCCAGCGCATAGAGCTCCTTCAGCGTCTCTTCCATCGGCGCGGAGACCTCCGGCGGCTGGCGCAGGAACTCGAGCAGACTGGGGCGCAGCCGGATCGCCGAATCGAGCCGCGCATTCGACCCCGCCGCGTACGCGCCCAGGTTGATCAAGTCTTCCGACTGGCGATAGTGCGCCAGCGCCTCGCGAATCTTGCGCGCCGCCTCCCTCTGTTCGGGCGCGGCGACTTTGCTGGCCAGGCGGCTCACGGAGTTAAGAATGTCGATCGCCGGATAGTGCCCCATCGCGCCCAGTTCTCGCGAAAGAATCACATGCCCGTCCAGAATCGCCCTCGCTGCGTCACAAATCGGCTCGTTGAAATCGTCGCCTTCCACCAACACCGTGAAGAACCCCGTAATGGAGCCTTTCTTAAAATTTCCCGCGCGCTCGAAGACCTTGGGCAGCAGATGAAACACGCTCGGAGTGTAGCCCTTCTGGCTCGGCGGCTCGCCCGCGGCCAACCCGATCTCGCGCTGCGCCATGGCGAGCCGTGTGACCGAATCCATGACGAGAAGCACGTTTTTTCCGCCATCACGAAAATACTCCGCCACGGCCACGGCGACGAATCCGGCGCGGATGCGTAGCGGCGCGGGCATGTCGGACGTCGCGCAGACCACCACGCTTCGCTTCCTGCCCTCTTCGCCCAGCTCCTTCTCCAGGAACTCCCGCACTTCGCGGTTGCGCTCGCCCACCAGCGCGATCACGCTCACATCGGCGGAATTGTGCCGCGCCATCGCGCCCAGCAGCGTGCTCTTTCCCACGCCGGAGCCCCCAAAAATGCCCACCCGCTGCCCTTTTCCGAACGGCAACAGGCTGTCGATGGCGCGCACGCCGGTCACCAGCGGCTCGGTGATGTGCTCGCGTTCCAGCGGCCCGGGAGGCGCAGCGTACAAATCGTAGTACGCTTCCGGATCGATCGCCGGTCCGCCATCCATCGGATTGCCGAAGCCGTCCAGCACGCGCCCCAGAAGCTGCGGCCCCACTTCGACGCGCGCCGCTTCCGGCCGCGCAATCACCGTGTCGCCCAGTTGCAGCCCGCCCGTCTCCTCAAGCGGCATCAGCAGCGCCTTGCCGTCGCGAAATCCTACCACCTGGGCCCGCACCGCCCTCTGCGAGCCGCGAATTTCGCAGAAATCGCCCACTGCCGTGGCCGGGCCATCGGAGGCGATCAGCAGGCCGACAATCTCGCACACCTTGCCCGTCCACTGCAATGTCTCCATTGTGGCGAGCGACGAAATCAGGTTATGGAACATCATTTCCGCCTCCTCAGGACATCGGCGAGCCCGCGGTCGATCTCGGCCAGTTGCGTGTCTACTGAGGCGTCCAGTTCGCCGCGCAGGGTTTCAAAGACAGCCGAACCGGGCGGCAGCGAATTGTCCGCCGCGAGTTCCAACCCCGGCGGGATCTGCAGCTTTGCGCGATGCGCTTCCACCAGCGCGGCGTCCGTGGGAGCCATGCGAAGCCGGTGCGTCTCTCTCGCGTTGAGTTTGCTGAACGCGGCCTTCACCAGGCCCAGAATCGCCTCGGGATCGGCGGATAACTCGCGATAAAGCACCCGCCGCGCAATGGCCACCGCCAGCTTCACGGCGTCGTCCTCGGCCTCGGCGCGGACCCTTTTGCGCGCCGCCGCCAGCTCCGCCAGGATCGCATTGAGGCTCTGGATCGACGGCTCCATCGTCTGCTGCGCCTGCTCCTGCGCCGCCGCCTCTCCTGCGGCCACGCCCTGATGGTATGCCGCGCGCACGCGCGCCTCGGCCTCCCGCCGCAATTCGGCCGCCGGCGCCTCCGGAACCGCCCGGCCCGGATCCGCGGCGCGCGCGAGCACATGCGGAGCCGGAGGCGCGTCCGCCCTGCGCCACTCGATCGGCGCGGCCTCGACCCCGTCTTCGGGCCGGTAGAGCTTAGAGGACATATTGCTCTCCTGCCGTGCCCTTCAGGCTGATGACTCCTTCGGTTTCCAGTTGGCGCACCACCGCGATGATCTGCTGCTGCGCGGCCTCGACTTCTTTGATCTTGATGGGGCCCAGCGAGTCCATATCCTCGCGCAGCATCTCCGCGCCGCGCGCGCTCATGGCCTGCAGCATGTGGCTCTTCATCTGGTCGCTGGTGCCCTTCAGCGCGATCGTCAAGATCTTACGGTCCACCTTCGCCAGCACTTCCTTTACCGCGTTGACGTCCAGCAACAGCAGATCTTCAAAGACGAACATCAGGTGGCGGATGGTCTCCACCAGATTCGGATTCACCTGCTCGATGTTTTCCAGAATCTCCTTGGCCGACGTCGAATCCAGGCGGTTGAACATTTCCGCCACCGCATGCACGCCGCCCGCGGATTCGCGGCTCATTTCTCCAAGGCTCTTGAGCTTGGAACCGATCACCCCGGCGATCTTGGCGATAATCTCCGGGGAGATCTGATCAAGCGAAGCCATCCGGAGCGCGACATCGGAACGCATCTCGGCGGGCAGCGAGAACAGCAGTCCCGCCGCCTGCGACGGGTTCAGGTGCGAAAGAATCAGCGCGATGGTCTGCGGATGCTCGCTGTGGATGAACTTCGCCAACTGGCCCGGGTCGGTCTTCTGCAGCGCGTCGAAGTTGGCGGCTTCGTTGCCCAGCGTTTTCATCAGCCGGTCCAGCATCTTCTTCGCCATCTCCGGGCCGAAGGCGTTGATCAGGATTTTTTTGGCGTATTCGATGCCGCCCTTCAATACGTAATCGTGCGCCACCGCCATCTGATAGAATTCGTCGAGCACGCCCTCGGCTTCCTCGGCCGACAGCGCGCCCACGCGCGCGATCTCGCGGCTGATGTCCTGCACTTCGTCTTCGTCCAGTGCGCGCAGAATGGCGCTGGACGCCTCATCGCCGATCATCACCATCAGAATGGCGGCTTTGCGCAGGCCGGAGATCTGCTCCACCTCGCTGGCGCTAGTTTTCACCATTCAGCCAGCTCCTCACCACCTGCGCCATCGCCACCGCGTCCTTCTTGGTCTCGGCGGCGATGTGCCGCTTGATCACTTCCGTCTTCTTGGTCTGCACGTCGGGCAGCTTCAACTGGAACATCGCTTCCGCGTCCTTGCGCGCCTGTTCCCCGGCCTGGTTTGCCAGCCGGGCTTCCAGGTCCTTCTCCGCGTCGGCGACGGTCGGCGCCTTGGGCTTGGCCGCTTCGATCGCGGCTTGCTCGGCAAGATCGGCGGCGATGCGCTTCTTCTTGCGGCGGGACAGCAGAACGAAAAATCCTCCCACCAGCGCCAGCATGGCCGCCGCTCCGATGGCGGCGATCGCCATCACGTTTTTCTGGCCCATCAGCTTCTGGAGCCACGGCGGAAGATTGCCCGGCGCGGCCTGTGGCGCGCGCGGGGATTCGACGGCCGGCTCGGCGTTGAGCGTCGATTCGAAGGGAAAGGCTTCCACCACCAGTTGATCTCCGCGCGTCTGGTCGAGCCCCGCGGCCGCGGCCACCACATCGTGAATCACCTTCAGCTGCTCGGCCGGCGGCGCTTCCACGATCCGCTTGCCTCCCTCCCAGCGCAGCGAATGGTCCACCAGGATCGACAGCGATACCTTCCTCACCGAGCCTTGCGGCAGTCGTGTGTGCTTCACTACCCGGCTGGTCTGGTAGGAGATGCTCTCGGTATGCCGGGCGTAATTGCTCGCTCCGCTCGAAGGCCGCGCCGGCGGATTCGGAAGGTTGGACGCTGTTCCGGGCACCCCGGAGGAGATCGGGATGCCCGGCCCGTCTTCCGTGCGTTGGGAAGTGACCATCACGGATTTCTGTGGATCGAACGTTTCCTCGCTCTGCTCGCCGCTGCTTAAATCGACATCGGCCGACACGCCGATGCGGAAATGATCGGGCCCAAGAATCGGATCGAGCGTCGAGGCGATCTTCGCCTGCAGATTCTGTTCCACCGCTTTTCGATAATCGAGGCTCGCTTCCGACGCCTCCGATCCGTCGCCTGCCGCGTTCGGGCGCGGGCGGTTGAGAAGATTGCCGCTGGTGTCGACCAGGGACACCTGATCTGCGGCTAGCCCCGGCACGGCGCTGGCGGTGAGCTGGCAGATGGCGGCGATGTTCTGCGGCGACAGCGCCGCGGCGTGGCGCAGCTTCACCAGCACGCTCGCCTTGGCCGGCTGGCGAGCTTCCGTGTACAGCGAATCCTTAGCCAGCGTGATGTGGACCCGCGCGCTTTCCACTTCGCGGATGGACATCACGGACCGCTCCAGTTCGCCTTCAATCGCCCGGTGATAATTGACCTGCTCGGTAAACTCGCTGGCGCCGAAGTTGGCCTTATCGAACAACTCGAAGCCGATGCGCCCGGATTTGGGCAGTCCCGCCGACGCCATCTGCAGCCGCATTTCGGCAACCTTGCCCGAGGAAACCAGGATGGTCGACCCGCCGCTCGCCAATCGGTATTCCACCCCGGATTCATGCAGCTTGGCCACCAGCGCTCCCGCATCCTCATCTGCCAGGCCCGTGAAAAGGGGCTGGAAATCCCTCTCCTGGTTCCAGTGATTGATCCAGGCCAGCCCTCCGGCCACGGCGGCCGCGGCCACGGCGATCCAGAGGCGCTGCGGCCAGGAGAGCCGGTCGAAGATCTGCCTGAACTGGTTCATCGGCTAACGTCAGACCTGCATCTGCATCACTTGGTTGTAGGCGGCCACCACTTTGTTGCGCACCTGCATGAACATTTGGAAGGAAAGGTCGGCCTGCTGCGCGGCCAGCGCGACCTTATGCAGTTCCTCGCCTTCGCCGTTCAGAAAATTGTTCACCGACGTGCGGGCGTTGTTCTGAAAACTCTCTACATTCGTGATGGCGTTGCTGAGAATGGATTGAAACGCGCCCGGAGGGGCCGCTGTCTGGGCGGCGCCGTGGCCAATCGCGGGCAGGGAGAAGTGGACGGGAGTAATCGGTGTCATGGTTTATTTCAGCAGCGAGATGGAATTGGTGATCATGTCCTTCACCGCGGTCATGGCGGCGATGTTGGCCTGATAGGACCGCGTGGTGTTGAGCAGGTCGGCCATTTCCGTGCTCGGGTTCATTTTGGGAAACGCCACATAGCCCTCGGCGTTGGCGTCCGGATGACTGGGCATGTAGCGCATCTCCGGAGCGCTCTGATCCTCGGTGATATCGGTTACCGTGACTCCGGTGGCCAGCTCGTTCTGAAACACGGCGGAGAACGGCGATTCCTGCAATTCACTGGAAAAAACCACGTCTTTTCTGCGATATGGACCTCCGCCGGGAGTGCGCGTGGTCTCCGCGTTGGCCATATTCTCCACCAGCGTTTCGGCGCGCGTGCGTTCGGCTTGCATGCCCGAGGCGCTCACCTGCAGGGCGGCAAAAAGACTCATTTATCCTCCTCCTCCGCTGATGGCTTCCTTTACTGTGGCGATCTGCTGGCGTAGCAAACTGGAAGCCACATTGAAACGCATGGCGTTTTCGGCCAGCATCCGCGCCTCGCGGTCGATATTCACATTGTTTCCGTCGGGCTTTTCCGGCAGCCCCTGCGCGTCGATGGTAAGAGGCTGTTCGCCGTTCATCATGCTGGCGAATTCCTGTTGAAAATCAATGTCCTTGGTCTTGTAACCCGGAGTATCGGCATTGGCGATGTTGGAGGCGGCAAGTTTTTGCCGCGCGCTCAACAAATCCATGTAGCGTTCGATATTTCCCGATAGGGCATCGAGCATAACGCCGGTGAAAGAGCACGTTATTGACCAGGACGCGGGGAAATCAGGGTAGGATTTTCCGCTAAGTCCTTATTCTGTAATGCTTAGCCTCCCCTCCCGGGTCCACCCTCTACCGAACCATCCCCAAAATGACGAAGTGAGCTGAAGCAGTTGCTTTTTGCGCGGAGTAAAGTAAGGATGGAGGCGCTTATGAAACCATTGGCGGTGCTGTCGGCATTGGCGGGGTTGGCTTTTTCCCAGGACACGGGCATGAAGGCGCGGGAACTCTTTTATACGCCTCCGCCGGATGCCGCGCCGGCAAAGAAGCCCGCGATGAACAATGCGCGGGCCGCCAGGCCGCCGGTGACCGCGCCCCCGGTTTCAAACACAGCTCCTCCACAAAGCCCGCCCGCGAATCCAGTCATGATGAACGTTGCCAACGTGGCGAATGTGCCGCTCGGATTGCGCTACAGCGTTCTGAAGCGCGACCCCTCGGGCAAATTCACCGAGGTCGACCCCGACACCACCTTCCGGTCCGGCGACCGCATCCGTCTGCACGTGGACACCAACACCACCGGCTATCTCTACGTGGTGATGCAGGGATCGAGCGGCAACTGGCGTTTGCTGTTCCCCTCGGCTGAGGTCGAAGGCGGCAGCAACCGCATTGAAAAGGGCTCGTCGCAGCAGATCCCGGCGGGCGATCGCGGGCAGTTCGTCTTCGATCAGCAGTCGGGGACGGAGAAGCTGTTCCTGGTGCTGTCGCGCAGGCCGGAGCCGGATCTGGACAAGCTGATTTATTCCATCACCGGTGCGCAAACGTCGAACCGCACGCTGATGGCCCAGGCGACGGTGGGCGACGACATCGTGAATCGCCTGCGCGGCGAGGTGAAGTCGCGCGACCTGGTGTTCGAAAAGGTGGACAGCACGGAGCCGTCGGCCGAAAAAGCCACCTATGTGGTGAATCCCAGCCGCACCGATGACGCGCGCCTGGTGGTCGACGTCGCGCTCAAGCACGGGAAGTAGGTATGCGCAGGCTGATCTTATTGGCGGTATTGGCCGCCGCGATACGCGCGGACGATGTTCAGCGCATCCGGCTCACGGTGGAGCGTCAGGAGGCCTCGGCCTGGAAAGCGGTCGATGCGGCGCTGGTCTTCGATGCGGGCGATAAGCTGCGGTTCCACGTGACGTCCAGTTTTTCCGGCTATTTGTACGTGATGAATCACGGCACGTCGGGCGCGTACGAACTGCTGTTTCCGCGCAACGACACGGGCGCGGATAATCGTATTGAGGCGGGGAAGGATTACGTAGTTCCGGCGGCACAGGGATGGTTTAAGGTGAGCGGTCCGGCCGGGCACGATATTGTCTATTGGGTGATCAGCCCCATCAAGCTCGGAAACGAAGTGCGCGCTCTGCCTCCTCCGCCGCCGCATCCGGACTTTCCCATGTCGTTTCATCCCCGTTGCGACGACACGATTTTCAAATCGCGCGGCGACTGCGTGGATACCTCGGCCGGCGTGAAACCGTTGAAGGAAGGCGAGGCTGCGCCAAAAAATCTGGACGGAATCGCTGCGCCGACGCCTCGCGAGCTGCTTTTTATTCAGGAAAAAGGCGCGACGGTGGTTTCCTCGCCCGCGCCGCTTACCGGACCTGTGATCTATGAACTTCGCCTGGCTCATCGCTAGCGCCGCGCTGCTGTTCCAACAACAGCCGCCGCAGAAATCGCGCGACCTGAAGTATGAGGAGGACCGCCCGGCGGCGGCTCCGGTCGCGATCCCGCGCGGCTATGCGCTGGTGATCGGCATCGCGAAGTATAAGAATCTGCCGGTCAAGGCCCAGCTCGATTACGCCGAGCGTGACGCCGAATCCGTGTACTCCGTGCTGATCAATCCCGAAGGCGGGAACTTCCGCGCGGAAAACGTCCATAAGCTGATCGGCCCCAAGGCTACGCTGGCCAACATGAAGCAGGAACTCGAGGTCTGGCTGCCGTCGGTGGCCAAGGAGCCCGATCGCGTGGTGATTTACTTCGCCGGGCACGGATTCATCAGCGGCGGCCGGGGCTATCTTGCGCCGTACGACCTCGATCCCTCCAACGTCGGCGCGACCGGCTATTCCATGGACACGCTGGGCGCGGTGGCGGGTGCGAAGATCATGGCGAAGTCGAAAGTGCTGCTCACCGATTCCTGTCATTCCGGCGCGATTTCTCCGGACGCGGAACTGGCGCAGGTGAATAAGAATCTGCTCGACCTCTCGCGATCGATGTTTTCGCTTACCGCCAGCCGGGATCGCGAAATCTCGTATGAGAGCAAGAACTGGGGCGACGGCCACGGCATCTTTACTTATTACGTCGTGAAGGGCCTGGAGGGCGAGGCCGACGAATCGGGGGACGGCATCGTCACGGCGGATGAACTGGCCGAATACGTGCGCCGCAACGTCCGCGAAGTGACGAAGGGCCAGCAGAATCCCACCTCCGACCGCGGCAGTTTCGATCCGAACATGATTCTCGCTTACATCCCCGGGGGCTTGCGAGCAGGGCAGGCTCCTGCGCCAAAGGACGGCACGCTGATTTTCGAAACGAACATGGACGGCGTGGAGGTTTTCGTTGATGGCGTATCTCAGGGAGTGATTAACAAGGCGTCGCCTCTGCGGCTGCCGGGCCTGAAGCCGGGCAATCACACGGTGCAGGGCGTGAAGATGGGCTACGAACCCGACGGACCGCGCGAGGAGATCGTCTATCCGGGGCGCGATTCGACAGTGTCGATCAAGATTCTGATCGCGCGGAGGCGTCCTAAGGCGGCGTTGGATGAACTGAACCGCGGCATCGAGTATTACAACAAGGGCTTCGCCGAAAACTACAAAAAAGCTGTCGCGCATTTCGAGAAGGCCATCTCTCTGGACGCCAGCTTCAGTCAGGCTTATCTCTATTTAGGCCGCGCCTACAGTTCTCTGTTCGACGAGGAAAAGTCGCAGGCGGCGTTCCGCAAGGCGATCGAGATCGATCCCGATTATCTGGAGGCGCGCGCCAGTCTCGCCGGGTCGCTGCTCGACACAGGCGCAGTGGATGAGGCGATCCGGCAGTTGAACGTCGTGACGCAGCGCGACGCGTCGAACGCCATGGCGTTCTATCTCGAAGCCGAGGCGTATCGGCTAAAAGAAGCGTATCCGCAGGCGATGGAAGCGGCGCGTCAGGCAATCAAACTGACGCCGGCGAATGCCGAGGCGCACCTGTGGCTCGCCGATAGCCTGCGGATGAGCGGGGCACTGCAGGATTCCACCAGCGAGTACATCTCCTATCTGAAGCTGAGCGACTTCGACAGCAAGCTCGCCGGGCGGCTGAATTACTATGTGCTGGGCTACATCGCGGGCATCGGCAAGAAGAAGCGCGCCGCGCAAACGGACACGTGGCGCGATATGCGCAGCCTGGCCTACTTCGGCCTGTGCGACGCGGAGCGGAGGCTGTCCCACTACGACACCGCAGTGGCATACTGCCAAAAGTCGCTCGCGTACGATCCGAAGGACCCCTACACGCACTACGCGCTGGCATTGTGCTACATGCATCAGGCGCAGCAGAACCAGAGCCTGGAGACGCTGGCCAGCGCGGGGGATCATTTCCGCACGATGCTTGAGCTGAATCCGGACCTGGAAGAAGCCAAATACGCGCGGGCGAATCTGAAGAGCATCGACGGGGCGCTGGGGACGCGATAGAACAAAATGGGAAACTTTGCGCGATACCTGAGATAGAATAGGTCTCGCACCCCAAAGGAGATACTCGATGAAACGCACTTCTGCCACGATCCTCTTCTGCGCTCTCGCTGGAGCCTTGCAGGCCCAGAACGCCAATCCTCTTTCCACTGAGCTGAAGGGCGCGTACACGCGCATCCGGACCAACTTCATCAAGGCCGCCGAGAAGATGCCGGAGGAGAATTACGGTTTCAAACCGACGCCCGAGATGCAAACCTTCCAGGAGCGCATCGCGCACATCGCGATCTCCAGCATGGGAATGTGCTCCAGCCTGAAGGGCGAGCCGAAATCCATCGACGCGAAGACGCTGAAGACCAAGGCGGATGTCGTGGCCGCGTTGAAGGATACGTTCGCCACCTGTGACGCGGTGATCGACAACATGACGGACGCGGATGCGGTATCGATGGTGAGCGGCGGCCGCGGCGCGCCGCGCTCGAAACTCGCCATGGGCTACGGCCTGGTGGGGCACACCAGCGAGCTCTACGGTTACATTTGTGTTTATATGCGACTGAAGGGCGTCGTACCTCCGTCCAGCGAAGGACGCTAGCATGGAGGTGGCATGCCACTTCCTCCGGACGAACTGCGACGCATCGATGCATATTGGCGCGCGGCAAACTATCTGTCGATCGGACAGATTTACCTGTTCGACAACCCGCTGCTCACCGCGCCGCTGACGCCAGATCACATCAAGCCCCGGCTGCTGGGGCACTGGGGAACAACTCCGGGCCTGAACTTCATCTATGTTCACCTGAACCGCGCCATCAAGCGCGACAGGCTGAATATGATTTACATCTGCGGTCCTGGGCACGGGGGGCCGGGGATGGTCGCCAACGCGTATCTGGAAGGCACCTACAGCGAACTGTTCCCCAGCATCACGCAGGACGCCGAGGGGATGAAGCGGCTGTTCACGCAATTCTCGTTTCCCGGCGGCATCCCCAGCCACGCCGCCGCTCAGACGCCGGGATCGATTAACGAGGGCGGGGAACTCGGCTACTCCTTGCTGCACGCCTACGGAGCGGTGTTCGACAACCCTGACCTGATCGCCTGCTGCGTGGTGGGAGACGGCGAGGCGGAAACCGGCGCGCTGGCCACGAGCTGGCACTCGAACAAATTTCTGAATCCCGTCCGCGACGGCGCGGTGCTGCCAATCCTGCACTTGAACGGCTACAAGATCGCCGGACCCACGGTGCTGGCGCGCATCCCCCGCCCGGAACTGGCGGAGTTGCTGAAAGGCTACGGATACCAGCCGTATTTCATCGACGGGCATGAGCCGGAGGCGATGCATCAGGCAATGGCGGAGACGCTCGACCAGTGCCTCGCGGGAATTCGCGAGATTCAGCAGGACGCTCGCGCAAACGGTTTTCAGCATCGCCCGGCATGGCCCATGATTGTGCTGATTTCGCCCAAGGGATGGACCGGACCGAAGATGGTGGACGGACTGGCCGTCGAAGGAACCTTCCGAGCCCACCAAGTGCCCCTGGACGCTGTCCGCACCAATCCCGAGCATTTGAAGATGCTCGAAGCGTGGCTCAGGAGCTACGGTCCGGATGAATTGTTCGACGATCGCGGCCGATTGATCGATGAGTTGGCCGAACTCGCGCCGAAGGGCGAACTCCGCATGAGCGCGAATCCACACGCCAACGGTGGCTTGCTGCTGAAGGATCTGCGCATGCCTGATTTTCGCCGCTATGCGGTGGATGTGCCCGCTCCCGGCGCGTCGACCGCGGAAGCCACGCGCGTTCTCGGCGAGCTGCTGCGCGACGTGATGAAGGAAAATGAGGAAGCCGCCAATTTCCGGGTGTTCGGGCCGGACGAAACGGCGTCCAATCGATTGGGCGCGCTGTTTGAGGCCACGGGCCGCGAATCCACCGCGCAGACGTTCCCGTTCGACGATCACGTTTCCCCTGACGGCCGCGTGATGGAGGTGCTGAGCGAGCACATGTGCGAGGGGTGGCTGGAAGGCTACCTGCTCACCGGCCGCCACGGCTTCTTCAGTTGCTACGAGGCGTTTATCCATATCATCGATTCCATGTTCAATCAGCACGCCAAATGGCTGAAGGAGGCCAACTCGGTGCCCTGGCGGCGGCCCATCGCGTCCCTGAATTATCTGCTGACGTCGCACGTCTGGAGGCAGGATCACAACGGCTTCAGCCATCAGGATCCAGGGTTTGTGGACGTCGTCGTGAATAAGAAGGCCAGCATCGTGCGCGTCTATTTTCCGCCCGACGCCAACTGCCTGCTCTCGGTCGCCGACCATTGCCTGCGCAGCCGCAATTACATCAACGTGATTGTGGCCGGGAAGCAGCCCGCGCTGCAGTATCTGGATATGGACGCGGCGGTGAAGCACTGCACGGCGGGCGCCGGCATCTGGGAGTGGGCTTCGAACGACCAGGGCGGCGACCCCGACGTGGTGATGGCCTGCTGCGGCGACATTCCGACGCTCGAGACACTGGCCGCCGTGGACCTGCTGCGCCGGAACCTGCCCGACCTCCGCATTCGCGTGGTAAACGTC
This sequence comes from Acidobacteriota bacterium, assembly GCA_037439565.1. GTDB lineage: Bacteria > Acidobacteriota > Terriglobia > Bryobacterales > Bryobacteraceae > Palsa-187. The sequence goes on from JBBIVT010000042.1 coordinate 13,274, forward strand.
GTCGATCTGATGACTCTGCAGCCGCAGAGCGAGCATCCGCACGGGTTGAGCGATCGCGATTTTGACGCGATGTTCACCGTGAACAAGCCGATTGTGTTCGCGTTCCACGGGTATCCGTGGCTGATCCACCGCCTGGCGTACAAGAGGACGAATCACGACAATCTGCACGTGCGCGGGTATAAAGAGGAAGGCACGACGACGACGCCGTTCGACATGACTGTGATGAACGATCTGGACCGTTTTCATCTGGCGGGCGACGTTCTCGACAGGGTGGAACGCCTCCACGGCGCCGCGGGGCGCTTTAAGCAGATGCTGCGCGACAAGCTGATCGACCACAAGCTGTACATCTCGCAGTACGGCGACGACATGCCGGAAATCAAGAACTGGACGTGGCCGGCGGCGAAATGAGAATCCTGGCGGTTAACGGGGGGTCCAGCAGCGTGAAGTGCCGCCTGGAGGATGTAGCCGGGCTGGCATCGGAGCCGGCCGCGCCGTTGTGGCAGCGCAGCATGGAATCGCAGGAAAATCTGGAGGCCCTGCTCGGCTCCGCGCCGGATCCGCCGGATGCAGTGGCGCATCGCATTGTGCATGGAGGCAAGCACCGGCACACGACGCGGATCACGCCGGAGGTTCGCGCGGCGATTGAGGGCGCGTCGGAAATCGCGCCGGCGCACAATGCCTTCGAGCTGAAAGCCATCGACGCGGCGATCCGCGTCTTCGGTCCGGACGTGCCGCAAATCGCGGTGTTCGACACCAGCTTCCATGCGACGCTTGGGCCGGAGGCGTATCTCTACGCGGGCCCAGATGAGTGGGCGGAAATGGGTATCCGCCGCTATGGGTTCCACGGACTGAGCCATCAATATGCGTCGCGGCGCGCGGGAGAGATTCTGGGCTCCGCGCCACGCATCATCGTCTGTCATTTGGGCAACGGCGCGTCGTTGTGCGCGGTGCGCGACGGCAAAAGCGTGGACACCACCATGGGATTCACGCCGCTGGAAGGGTTGATGATGGGCTCGCGTAGCGGCTCCATCGATCCGGCGATTTTGATTTACCTGATGCGGCATCGAGGCTACGGCGCGGACGATCTGGACCGCATCCTGAATCGCGAATCGGGATTGAAAGGCGTCTCCGGCGTCTCCAGCGACATGCGTGAGGTTCTGCAGGCGATGGATGCGGGAAACGAGCGAGCCAGGCTCGCGTTCGAGATTTACGCGCATCGCCTGTGCCGCGAAATCGGCGCGATGGCCGGCGTGTTGGGCGGCGCGGACGCGATCGTCTTCACCGGCGGCGTCGGCGAGCACTGCGCGCCTCTCCGTGAAATTGTCGAACGGCAATTTGCCTTTCTGCGGGCGAAAACGCTGGTAATCCATGCCGAGGAAGAGTGGGAGATGATCCGCGAATGCGTCTGCTTTTTCCACCCAGTCACAGCTGTTTCGGCAGGGACGCGGACCAGCGGTCCGGGAAGTGTCTCGCGTTAAAATAACGCCCCGATAACGCAAGTGAACCCTCCTTAGAATCAGCAACATCCTGTTTTCCGTCCGCGGACAACGCGGCGTCTTCCTCCAAAAATGTATCTGGAGAGTTCCGGGGTTTGGAGCGAGTGGAGTTTCTATGTTATTCACAACGTTCCGTTAAATTCACAGGATGAGTGGTTTCGGGGGACACTGGAAAGATGCGCCCAGCCCTGCTCTCGCTCGCGGCGGCGATTCTCGCCGCGCAAACGCCTCGCCCGCCGATTTCGGTTCCGGTGGACCTGATGGTGCCGGCCCCGCCGATACCCTTCACGGGCGACGGAAAAACGCAGTTGGCGTACGAACTGCACATCACGAACTTCAGCCGCGCGGAGGTGACGCTGACGCGCATCGACATTCTGGGTGACAAGGACGCGGCGCTGGGACAGTTTGAGGGCGACACCCTGAAGGCAATGCTGGGGCGGCCGGGAACCCAGAATATTACAGAGACGCAGAAGATCGGCGCGGGGCTGCGGGCGGTAGCGTATCTGTGGGTCACGCTGGAGCCGAAAGCCGCGGTTCCCATTGCGTTGCGCCACCGTTTGACGTTCGACGGGAACACGATGGAGGGCGGGGCGGTGAAGGTGTCCACGGCGAAGCTTCCTTTGATTGGGCCGCCTTTGCGAGGGTCGGACTGGCTGGCGGCGAACGGTCCCGGCAATGGGTCGCCGCACCGGCGGGCGCTGATTCCGGTGAATGGCAGCGCGAGGATCGCGCAGCGCTTCGCGATCGACTGGGTGCAACTGCTGCCGAGCGGTGAAACCTACGCGGGCGACGCGAAGGACAACAGGAATTACCGCGCCTATGGCTCCGAAGTGCTGGCCGTGGCGGATGCCACGGTCGCTACGGTGAAGGACGGCATCCCGCAAAACATTCCCGGCGAGGATTCGCGGGCGGTCCCGATTACGCTGGAGACGGTTGGGGGCAACCACATCATCCTGGACCTGGGACACGGCTATTTCGCTTTTTATGCGCACCTGCAGCCAGGGAGCATGCGCGTGAAAGTGGGCGAGCGCGTGCGCCGCGGGCAGGTGCTGGCGCTGTTGGGCAATTCGGGGAATTCCACGGAGCCGCATCTGCATTTCCACGTCTCCGATGCGAATTCGCCGTTGGGCTCGGAGGGCGTGCCGTACCGGTTGGATTCGTTCGAGGTGCTGAAGACGACCGGGGGCGCGCGGCGCGGCGAAATGCCGATGCAGGACGAGACGGTCCGGTTCGGGAAGCCCTAGGGGGCTCGAAAAGACTCGTCCGACAGGCGAAACCGCCTGTCCCACTGTCAATCAACAAGCGTGGATCTGGGATATAGTGGTGGTCTACCCATGCATGAATTCAGGCGACTCTGCGCGCTCTTCGCCCTGGCAGCCTGCGCCTCGGCTGCAGACAACACCCTTACGGCGCGGGAAAGAGCCGAGGGCTGGCAACTGCTCTTCGACGGCACAACCTTCAACGGCTGGGAAGATCCCGCGAAGAAGTCGCCGCCGGGCGATTCGTTTGTCATCGAGGCTGGATGCCTGAAATCGGCGGCACATCCGCGCATCGACGAAGATCTGTTTACGTCGCAGACCTACGCCGACTTCGAGATGGTCTTCGACTGGAAGATCTCCCCTGCCGGCAATAGCGGCGTCAAGTACCGCATCCAGGATCGCGTCATGCTCGTGGACGCGGCTCCTGGCGTCCGGTTCGAAGACCGGGTCAATCAGTCGATGAGAAGCCGCCGCGCGGACCGGCCGGCCAAAGGACAGGAGTACGTGATCGGTTTCGAATACCAGGTGCTCGACAACGCCAGGAATCCCGACGCGCGCCGCGGGTCCAATCACCAGGCGGGCGCGCTCTACGACATGATCCCGCCCGCCACGGACGCCACATTGCCGGTGGGCGAATTCAACCATTCGCGGCTCGTGGTGAAGGGGGATCACATCGAGCACTGGCTCAACGGCGTTAAGGTGGTGGACGGCGCCTTGAACGATCCTGGCGCCGCCAAGGGCACGGCGGCGCGATGGGGCCCGGCCTCGCCCGTCTATGACCTGCTGGTGAACCATCCGAAGAAGGCCTGCCAGATCTCGCTCCAGAATCACGAGAGCGAAGCGTGGTTCAAGAACATCAAGATTCGGCAGCTTTGACCGCAGACTGAAGCCTGGCCCACATTGTTTGCCTCCCGCTCACAAATGCGAATCCAATGCTATCGTCTATTAAGGAGGAACCAAACATGAAGAAGATTCTGCTGTTGATTTCCGGGGCGTGCCTGATTCAG
>JBBIVT010000042.1:17135-32747 GCA_037439565.1 Acidobacteriota bacterium
GGAACCAAACATGAAGAAGATTCTGCTGTTGATTTCCGGGGCGTGCCTGATTCAGGCGCAGGACCAGATGAGCAAGGAAACCAAGGAAATGTACACCGCGGTGAAGGGGTTCATTCTCAAATCGGCCGAGAAGATGCCGGAGGCGAATTATTCGTTCAAGCCGTCGCCGGACGTGCGCAGCTACGGGGCGATTCTGGGCCATCTGATCGACGATCAATATTTCTTCTGTGCCGCGGCCAAGGGGGAGAAAAAGGAATCGAACGCGGAAAAGACCATCACCACCAAGGCCGGGCTGGTCGAAGGGCTGAAGACGGCGTTCGCCTATTGCGACTCCTCCTACGACTCCCTGACCGACGCCAAGGGGGCGAAAATGATGAAGTTCGGGCGCGGGGAGCGGAGCCTGAGCGGCATCCTGAATTTCAACGTTTCCCACGATTTCGAGCACTACGGCAACCTGATCACGTATCTGCGCATCAAGGGCCTGGTTCCTCCGTCGAGCGAAAAGCAATAGGCGCTATACTTGAACCATGGCGCGCGGTTGGGAAAGCAAGGACGTGGAATCCCAGGTGGAGGCGCGAGACGATTCAAGGAAGGCCCGTATGCCCAAACGAACTCCGGAACAGATGGCGATGGAGCGCAAGAGCGACGGCTTATTGCTGCAGCGCGTCCGCGTGATGCGCGAGATTGAAATATCCACCAACGACCGGCACCGCAAGACGCTGGAAGAGGGCCTCAAGTATCTTGAGGATTCCCTCGCCGCTCTGGGCTGGAAGAAGTAGCTATTCCCACTCGATGGTGCCGGGCGGTTTGTTGGTCAGATCGTAGAACACGCCGCCGATTCCATCGAGGCCCCGCAGTTCGCGCGTAATGGCTTCCAGCAGTTCTGGGGGCATCCGCACCACGCTGGCCGTCATGCCGTCCACCGAATCGATGGGCCGCAGAACCACGGAGTCGCGGCGGGTGGCGGTTCCGAAGGGAATCAAAACCACCGGAAATTGCCACGTCGACGCGTCGAAACCCGAGGTGTGCGTCAAGCGGCGGACGATGGCGTCGGCGCGGCGCAATAAGTTCAATCGCTCGGCGGTGAGAAAAGCCGGCTCGACGCGCATTTCTTCGATGGGCGCGGCGGTCCACACCACGGCCGCGACGCGATTCACGCGGTCCAGCCTGTTGATCAGGCGTGCGGCGTCCTCAGCGGTGGGCGGAAAATCAGGCAGCGCCAGAACTGCCCGGTAGGTGCGCGAATCCCCCTGCACGCCCACGGAGCGGACGGGAATGATGTAGCCTCCGGCGGCTTTTTCCGGCGCGGCCGACTCATCCGAGCAAAGGCAGCGGATCGCCAGGCCGGGACCGGGAAACGGATGCCGTTCGAGCAACTCCTGCGCCAGGCCGAGCTGGCGTCCAATGGCGCGGACTTCGTCCTTATAGAACTGCGACAGAGGCTCCACGATGCGGCCCTCGTCGATCAGGCGCTGAATGCCCGCGACGCGGTTGTGATGCGTCTTGATTAGGTCCGCCTTGGCGGTGCCGCCCGATTCGATGGTATCGGGATAAATCGTGCCCTGGCCGAGAATCCAGTTGGCGTCGAGGAAGTGCTCAGTTTCCAGAATGCGCTGCTGCACCTGAACGAATTGTTCGCCGATGATGTGGCGCTTCTGCTCCGGCGCGGTGGCATGGGAAAGGGCGGAGAGGAAATCCGCCTTGGCGTCGGCCACTTCAAACGACCGCGCGCCGATGGCCTCGAAATTGGCGCGGACGAACTCGGTCTCGCCTTCGCGCATCAGGCCTGTATCGACGTAGGCTCCGTGAACGCGCTCTGGCCCCAGAGCCTTCAGGCATAACGTATAGGCGACGGTGGAATCCACGCCGCCGCTGACGAAGAAAAACACATTGCGATCGCCGGCGGTCCTGCGGATGTGCTCCTCCACCGATTGAATCTGGCCCGCGGGATCCCAATCCGCGCGGCAGCCGCAGACATTGAACAGGAAGTTCCTGAGAATCGTCTGGCCGCAGGGGGTGTGGGCGACCTCGGGATGAAACTGCACCGCGAACAGCTTCCGCGCGGGCGAGGCCATGGAGGCGATGGCGCAGGTTTCCGTGCTGGCAAGCACCTCAAAGCCGGAGGGGACTTCGGCCACCAAATCGCGATGGCTCATCCAGACCTGCTGGCGGCCCTCGATCCCGTTGAGAATCGAATCCGGGAGGGCGATGTCGAGCAGTGCCAGGCCGTACTCGCCGTGGTCGCCCTTCTGGACGCGTCCACCCAGCGTGTGCGCGATCAATTGCTGCCCATAGCAGATGCCCAGAACCGGGATACCGGAGTCGAGCAAGGCTGCGTCGATGGTGGGGCTCGATGGGTCGTAGACGCTGGCCGGGCCGCCGGAGATAATGACACCCTTGCGTCCGGCGAGGTCAGCGGCGGGCGTTTCGCTGGCCGCGACCTCGGCGTAAATGCCCAGGTCGCGAACCTTGCGCGCGATCAGGTGACAATATTGGCCGCCCGCGTCGAGGACGGTAATTTGCGGAGTCAAGATAATTTACGGGTGCGCGATTTCGGCTACGGCGCGTTCCTGGCCGTTCATGCGCTGCACCATCTGTTTCTTAGCGCTTTCAAGCAGGGCCTTCGCCTTGGGCAGGGCCTCGATGGCCTTCTGCACGGCAGGATCCTGCTCAATGGCGACGCGCTGGGATTCCTCATAGCTGAAAGCGGTGATGTACATTTCGCGCTTCAGTTGATCCTTGATCCACTCATGATTTTCCGTGAACTCCATCTCGGTGAAATTCACATTATTCTTCATCAGAAACTCGTGGAATTCGTTCAATAGTTTCTCGTCGGGAGACCAGCCGCTGGGCAGTTTCGTGCCGCTGTGCGCCCCGAACCAGTTGGCGGAGAAGTTGAACATGGCGTATTTGCGGATCAGTTCGATCTGGAACTTGTTGAGCTTGGGCGGCGCGTACTTCTCGTCCGGGGTGATGCCTCCGCCGCCGTAGACGGTTCGGCCGCTATCGGTCATCTTCACGTCGTTGGTGTTCTTGGTGTCCAGATTCGTGTGGTAGTAGTAATCGAGGAACGATTGATTGGTGTAGTCGCGCTGGATCAGGCGGCCGCTCGGCGTGTAGTAATGCATGGTGGTGAGCGCCAGACCGGTGTTGTCGCTCAGCGGGAAAACGGTCTGCACCAGGCCCTTGCCGAACGTGTTCTCTCCAACGACCCAGGCGCGGTCATGATCCTGCAGCGCGCCGGTGACGATTTCCGCGGCGGAGGCCGAGTAGCGGTTCACCAGAACCACGACCGGATAATCCGCGCCCTTGCCGTCATGGCGGACGGTGAAGTTCTTGGTCGGCTGGGTGCGGCCGCGATGGCTCACCACCAGTTCGCCGCGCTTCAGGAAGTGCCCGGCGACGTCGATGCCTTCGGTCAGAAGACCGCCCGGATTCTGGCGCAGGTCCAGAATCAGGCCCTTTACCTGGCCCTCCGGCAGCTTGGCCAGCTTATCCTCCATATCCTTGCTGGTGTTTTCGCCGAACTGGGTGATGTCCAGATACGCGATGCCGGGGCGGATAAAGAAACAGTCGGGAACGGTGGAGCGCTCAATCTCGGCACGGACAATGTTGAAGGTGATCGGCTCGCCGGAGCCTTCGCGCTGCACCTTGATCTGCACCTTGGTGCCCTTCATGCCCTTCAGGCGGTCGGCGATTTCCACCGTGGTGAGGCCGTCGGTCTTTTTGTCGTCGATTTCCAGGAGCACGTCGCCGGCGCGCAGGCCGGCTTTATAGGCAGGGTAGCCGGCGAACGGCGCCAGCACGATGGTCCGGTCGTTGCGCGCGCCCACCATCATGCCCACGCCGGAGTAATGGCCGCTCTGGTCTGTGCGCAGATCCTTATAATCCTTCGGATCGAAAAAATTCGAGTGCGGATCGAGGGTCCGAAGCATGCCCGGAATGGCCCCTTTGTAGATCGCCTTATCCGGCTTCACACTGTCCGCGAAGTTCGCCTCCACGACATCGTAAACCTTGGTAAATGCCTTGAGGCTCTGGCTGAGCTGCTCCTCACTGTTGGTCGAAGCGGCCTTCACGTGAGCGGAGCTGAAGAACAGCCCGGCGGCGAGCGAACATAACGCTATGAATGCGGGAACAAGGAAAAAACTGCGGCGGCTAGATGGCATCTTCAAGATGGCCTCCGTTTTCTAGTATATCGCGCGAAGGGCGGCTAAAATGTAGACGCCATCCGAAGAAGATTCGTCTCAAAATAACTGGGGCCGGCCGGTCAGCCCACACGGGCGCCGCGGCGCAGGCCGTTGCCGGGTTCCATCCGGACGGGCTTGCGCTCAGTTTCGGTCAAGCGGCGGGCCTGATCGCTCACCGAAACCAGGAACATCGGCTGACGGGCGTTCTTCAGAATGTCGATGATGCGGGAGTGCTGGTCCTCTAAATAGATCGACTTGCCGTCGGTCACCAGATGCAGTTCGGAGGCGGAGGAAAGAACCTCAGCCAGGCGCTTGCCCATCTCCTTCTGAAGGAAGCGGAGCACCCGGCGGATTTTTTGCAGCGAAAACCCTTTGCGGCGAAGCTCGGCAATGACCGTAATCTCGATCACCTCGGAAGCGTAGTAAACCCGGCGATGACCCTCGTGCCGCGGCGAAACAACCTTGCGCTCATCCCACCACTGCAACTGCCGCAGGCTGACCTCGGCCACTTGCGCTACTTCGAGGGACGAGTAGGTTTTCTCCTCAATCTGGATTTTATCAGGGGGTGGGGCGGCGGGGCGGGGCTTTCTGGGTTTAAACATATCGGGTCTTTTCCGTTTCCGGGGAAAAAAGGCTGCCTAACGATTGTACTCGATGGGAGGGGTGTGTCAATAGGGTGTCGAAGCCGGAGTGCGGAGTATCCCGGCTGGATCTTGACGTAGGCAACAGATCTGTTTACGATGAGAATGTGACCTGTAGCGAACTGAAGCGCTGGCTGATAAAGCAGGGCTGCACGTTCGAGCAGGGCAAGAGCAGCCACCAGATCGTGTGGCTGGGGAACCGCCGGTCTGTGTTTGCGGATCACGGTAAGAAAGAGGTTCCGACCGGCCTTGTGAACGGAATCAAGAAGGATTTGGGACTCAAATGATCACCAGTTACCCGGTTCAAATCGTTAAAGAAGGGCAGGCCTTTCTCGCCCGATTCCCTGACGTGACGTTCGCGCACACATTCGGGGAGACCAAGGTGGAATGCCTGCGCAACGCCCTGGAGGCGCTGGAAACGGCGTTCATCGCCCTGATGTCGGACCGTTCACCGATCCCCGCGCCTTCGCGCATCAAGCGGGGCATGGATTTTGTGACGCTCCCGGCGCTCAGCGAGGCCAAAATTTCGCTCTATCGCGAGATGCTGGCGGCGAACCTGCGCAAGGCCGATCTGGCGCGGCGGCTCGGCTGGCATAAGCCGCAGGTGGACAGGCTGCTCGACCTGCGCCACGATTCGCGGCTCGATCAACTGGAGCAGGCCTTCGCGGCCCTGGGCAAGCGTATGAGCATCGCGGTGGAAAGCGCCGCCTGACAGCGATAGGCCTCACCAAGCTTCGGGAAACGTTGTCCGATAAACCGGCGTGGCGTCGAACGGATGCCGCCGTAGCAAGTTGAAGGTCACGCCCAGCTGATTTGCCCGCGTGCGCACGCATGGCGGTCAGATGCCTCCGCCGACGAACCACACGACCTCAACCTGCGCGCCGTCGCCGACCTCGGACGATTCCCAATCGGGCTTGCGGACGATCACGCGGTTCAGTTCCACGGCCACCTTCGCGGGGTCTATTTCTAGGCATTTCAGCAGACCGGCGACGTTCAGCCCTGCCGGAACGCTGCGCCGCTCGCCGTTGAGAACAATTTTTATCGAGTCCGTACCGGTTCGCACATTGACACCATGATTCCGCAATCATTATAGTCAATAGTTACGGTTGTTCCCCAACACTCATGCAGGAAACTCTTACCGCGCCTCAAATCTACTTCCCAGTCCTGATCCAGGTGGGCATTGCGATGGCCGTCGCCACGGGATTGATCGGACTCTCGGCGGCGCTTGGAAAACGCGCCCGTAGCCCGCAGAAAGACACGCCGTACGAATCGGGAATGGCGCCCACCGGCTCCGCCCGCGAACGTTTCAGCGTGAAGTTTTACATGGTCGGGATGATTTTCATCCTGTTCGATATTGAAGCTGTCTTTCTCTATCCCTGGGCCGTGGTGTATCGCGAACTGAAGATGTTCGGATTTTTTGAGATGCTGCTGTTCGTCGCGCTGGTGCTGGTGGGCTACTTCTACGTTTACAAGAAAGGCGTCTTGGACTGGTCCGGCGAATATTCCGGCATGAGAGGCAAGGACGAAAAATGAGCCATCCGGCGATTCTTGAAACCAAGGAAGCGTTCGGCGAGACCACGCACATCGCCGACCCCGCGAAGATCGTGGAATTATGCCGCTACTTGAAGGACGAGGAGAAGTACAACCGCCTCAGCGGGCTTACGGCGGTGGACTGGCATCCGTCGGAGCCTCGCTTCGAAGTGGTTTATCATCTGCACTCGGTGGAGCGGAACACCCGGCTGCGCATCAAATGCAAGGTGGGCGGCCAAAGTCCCGAAATCGATTCCGTTTATAGCGTATGGCGCGCGGCTGACTGGCATGAGCGGGAAGTGTTCGACCTGTTTGGCATCTTCTTTCGCAATCATCCCAACCTGACGCGGATCCTGATGCCGCTCGATTGGGACGGCCACCCGCTGCGCAAGGATTATCCGGTTCACGGCTACAAGTACAGTTACCCCAATGAATAAGTCCCTCGTAGATCACGTCGCAACGATTCAGGCGCAACAGGAGCAGCCGGAAAATCCAGCCGCGCCGCGGCGCATGACGCTGAATATGGGGCCGCAGCACCCCTCGACGCACGGCGTGCTGCGCATCGTGCTGGAACTGGAGGGCGAGACGATCCGCTCGGCCGCGCCGGACATCGGGTTCCTGCATACCGGCATCGAAAAGCAGTGCGAGGCGCTGACCTACGCCAAGGCTCTGACGCTGACCGACCGCGTCGATTATCTGGCAAATCTCTCGAACAATCTGGTCTATTGCCTGGCCGTCGAAAAGCTGCTGCAGTTGGAGATTCCGGAGCGCGCGCAGTGGCTGCGCGTGATGATGACCGAGTTATCCCGCCTGAACAGCCATCTGGTCTGGTTGGGCACGCATGCGCTGGACATCGGCGCGATGAGCATCTTCTTTTACTGCTTCCGGGAGCGCGAAGAGATCCTGCGCATTCTGGAGATGTTTTCGGGCCAGCGCATGATGACCAGCTACATCCGCATCGGCGGGGTGGCTCTGGAGCCTCCGCGAGGCTGGGAGAAAGCGGTGGGCAAGTTCATCCGCGGATTCCCGTCGAAGGTCGACGAATATGAGGATCTGCTGAACGCCAACCCCATCTGGGCCATCCGCACCAAGGGTGTCGGCTTTATTTCGCTCGAAGATATGCTGGATCTGGGCGTCACTGGGCCGATGCTGCGCGGCGCGGGCCTGCCGCTCGATTGCCGCAAGACCGCTCCTTATTCGGGCTACGACAAATTCGATTTCAACGTCGCGGTTGAGACCGGCAACGACGTCTTCTCCCGGTATCGAGTGCGCATGAAGGAGATGCGGGAGAGCGCGAAGATCGTGACGCAGGCGCTGGAAGGCATGCCTTCCGGCCCTTATCAGGCCGATGCGCCGCACGTGGTTTTGCCCGATCGCGAAAAAATGAAGACGCAGATGGAAGCGTTGATTTATCACTTCAAGATCGTCACCGAAGGCTTCCGCGTCCCCGCCGGCGAAGTCTACCAGTGCATTGAATCGCCGCGCGGAGAAATTGGATATTACATCGTGAGCGACGGGACGCCGAAACCGTACCGCGTTCACATGCGCACGCCGAGCTTCGCCAATCTGATGGCTCTGCCGGTGATGCTGAAGGACACGTTGATCGCCGATTCCATCGCGGCGCTGGGCAGCATGGATTTCGTGCTGGGAGATACGGACCGGTAAACGCATGACTTTTTCGCCGCAACTGGAAGAAAGATTCGCCAAGATGCTGACGCATTACCCGCCGGGGAAGACGCGCAGCGCCGTGGTGCCGATGTTGATTTACGCGCAGGACGAAACGGGCGCGATCACGCCGGAGTTGATTGAGGAAGTGGCCAAGCGCTGCGGCGTGGAGCCCCTGCAGGTGGACGAAGTGGTCGGCTATTATTCCATGCTGCACCGCAAGCCGCAGGGGAAATATCACGTGCAGGTTTGCACCAACATCAGTTGCCTGCTCACCGGCGGCGAGGAACTGTACGAGCACGCCAAGAAAAAGCTCGGCATCGGCCACAAGGAAACCACTCCGGACGGGCTGTTTTCGCTTGAGGAAGTGGAGTGCATGGGCGCTTGCTCCTGGGCCCCCGCGGTGGAAATCAACTACGATTTTCATCACTTCGTCACGACGGAGCAGTTAGATAAGTTGATCGACGATCTGAGGAAGGCTCACTAATGGCGAAGAAACTGTTCAACGAGCCGAGTCCGCTGGAAACGCGCATCCTCAGCAAGCGGTTTGAGCTGGATGGCTCCGAGACGCTGGAAGTGTACCTGGCCAACGGCGGATTCGCGGCGTTCAAAAAAGCGAAGGAGATGACGCGCGAACAGGTTTTGGAGGAGGTGAAGACCTCGGCTCTGCGCGGACGCGGCGGAGCGGGCTTCCCGACGGGCCTGAAGTGGAGCTTTGTGCCCCACACTTCCCCGAAGCCGAAGGTGATCGTGGTCAACGCCGATGAAAGCGAGCCGGGCACCTGCAAGGATCGTCTGCTGATGGAATACGATCCGCACCAGTTGATCGAGGGCATCCTGATCGCCAGCCTGGTGGTGGACGCGCATGTCGGCTACATTTATATCCGCGGCGAATACCGGTACCTGATCGACAAAATGGACCGGGCCATCGCCGAGGCGTACGCCAAGGGTTACTTGGGCAAAAACATCGCCGGCACGGGCTGGGATTTCGATCTGTACACGCACTCCGGCGCGGGCGCTTACGAGTGCGGCGAGGAAACGGCGCTGCTCGATTCGCTGGAAGGCAAGCGCGGCGTGCCTCGCATGAAGCCCCCATTTCCCGCGGTGGCGGGCGCGTGGGCTCTGCCGACTCTGCTCAACAACGTGGAGACCTACAGCGCGGTTCCTGCCATTATTCGCGACGGCGGCAAGGCCTTCGCCGACCTCGGTGTGCCCAAGGCGGGCGGCACTCGGCTGGTGTGCATTTCGGGTCACGTGAACAAACCGGGCGTGTATGAATTGCCGCTTGGCTATCCCATGATGAAGGCAATCAACGAGATCGCCGGCGGCATCCCGGGCGGTAAGAAACTCAAGGCGGTAGTGCCCGGCGGATCGTCGTGCCCGATTCTCAAAGCCGACGAATGCGACATCAATATGGACTACGACAGCCTGGCGAAGATCGGCAGCATGCTCGGCTCGGGGGGCATGGTGGTGCTCGACGAAACCACCGACATGGTGAAATTCGCCCTCCGCATCATGCGGTTTTACGCCCATGAAAGCTGCGGCTGGTGCATTCCGTGCCGCGAGGGCACGACCTGGCTGAAGAAAATCCTGGAGCGTTTCAACGCCGGCCACGGCAGGCACGAGGACATCGCCCTACTGGGCGAGGTTTCCAAGAACATGCTGGGCCGGACCTTCTGCGCCTTGGGCGATGCGGCGGCCATGCCGACCATCTCCATTGTGGAGAAGTTCGCCGAGGATTTCGAGAAGCGTCTGGCGCGTCAACTGGTGGCGGTATAACGAACATGGCTGAAATGGTCAAATTGACGATAAACGGCCGGGAGATCGCGGCGGAAAAAGGCACTCTGCTGATTGAAGCCGCGCGGCAGAATGGCATTGAGATTCCTTCGTTCTGCTATTACGAGGGGCTCACACTGCAGGCCGCGTGCCGCATGTGCCTGGTGGAGGTGGAGAAAACGCCGAAGCTGCAAGTGGGCTGCACGCTGCCGGTGGCTGAAGGCATGGTGGTCCACACCGAATCCGATGTGGTGAAGCAGTCGCGCAAGGGCATGCTCGAACTGCTGCTGACCAACCATCCGCTGGATTGCCCGGTGTGCGACAAAGGCGGCGAGTGCGAGCTGCAGGACATGGTGTTCCGCTACGGCGCGGGCGAAAGCCGCTTCATGGAGCGCAAGGTGCATACTCCGGAAAAGCAGTGGTCGCCGGTGGTATTCTACGACGCGCCGCGCTGCATTCTCTGCTATCGCTGTGTCCGCGTATGCGATGAAGGCATGGGCGTGAAGGCGCTGGGCATCGGCAACCGCGGCGTGATCGCCGAGATCGTCCCCAACGAGAAGGATCATCTGAACTGCGACGAATGCGGCGCATGCATCGACATCTGCCCGGTGGGCGCGCTGACGTCGGGGACTTACCGGTATCAAACGCGTCCGTGGGAAATGGAGCACGTTGGCACCATCTGCACGCATTGCGCCGACGGCTGCCGTACGACCTTGGGTGTCCGCAACGGGAAAATCATCCGCGGCAATAATCGCGACCGATCCGGCATCAACGGCGAGTTTTTGTGCGTCAAGGGACGCTATGCGTTCGACTTCGTGGAGCATGCGGAGCGGCTGCAATCGCCCATGCTGCGTTCCGGCGGCGCGTTCGAACCCATTTCCTGGACCCAGGCGCTGGAAATTGCCGCGCAGAAATTCAGCGCGGCGAAGTCGTTCGGCGTGATCGGGTCGAATCACACCACCAACGAAGAGAACTATTTCCTGGCCAAGATGGCTCGCCAGGGATTGAAGACGGAGAACATCGATCATCACAGAACGGGCGACCTGGCGGCGCTGTTCGACGCGCTTTCGGGCAGGAACGGCGCCCTCGCCACCGCGGCGGACCTGTATAACGCCAAGGCGATTCTGGTGGCCGGCGCGGATCTCTCGCAGCAGCATCCGTTCCTGGCGTATCAGGCGCGCGCCAACTTCCGGCATCACGCGGCGCATCTTTACACGGTCACCGCCGGTCCGGTGCGCGAGGATCATCAGGCCGTGGCCAGCGTTCGCGTCGAAAAGGGCGGGGAAATCGCGGGCGTCGAATCGCTGCGCGACAAGCTGAAGGCGGAATCGGAACTGGTCATCGTCTTCGGCGACGCGGTGCAAGGCGACGCGGTCCGCAAACTGGTCGCTTTCGGCGATTCACTGGGCATTCCGGTGAAATATGTCTGCCTGGTGGACTATTCGAACTCGCGGGGCGCGTTCGACATGGGCCTGACGCCGAAAAACGGCGGCATGCCGCTCGATCAGATGCTTGGCGCAGATCTCGACGTGTTGTGGTTGGTCGGCGCGAATCCGCTGAAAAATGCGTCCATGACACCCAAGAAATTCGTGGTGGTGCAGGACCTTTTCATGACGGAAACGGCCAAGCAGGCGGACCTGGTTCTGCCGGCCGCGTCGGCCTATGAAAAATCGGGCACGGTCACCAGCGGCACCGGCGAAGTGCAGAAGCTGAAGCGCGCGGTGAAGGTGATGGGCACGAAAACCGACCTGGAAATCATGGGCCTGATCGCCAAGGAAATGAAGCTCGACCTGGGCATCTGGCTGCCGGAGAAGGTGTTCGATGAAATCCGCTCCAACGTGCACGGCTACAATGTTTCGAAGGCGCTTCTCGACCTGGGCCCCGCGGCGACGGCCCCGCTGAACGGACGAGTGCCGCAATTGCCGGGTGTCATCCGGTCCTCCAATGACACCCTGTTCACGTCCGGATCGTTGACCAAATACTCTAAGATGCTGAACGAAGTCATGGAATCCCCCGGCACGCTCTACGGGGCCACGAAATGAACTTTTATATTGTAAGTCTCATCAAATCCGCCATCGTGGCGTTCGCGCTGCTCACTGCGCTGGCCTACATTCAGTGGGTGGAACGCAAAGTACTGGCCCACATCCAACTGCGCATCGGGCCGCGGCGGGTCGGACCCCATGGATTGCTGCAGCCTCTGGCCGACGTCATCAAGCTCCTTACGAAGGAGGACATGATTCCGTCCCATGTGAACAAATTTTTCTATCTGCTGGCGCCGTTCCTGGCGGTGATGTTCGCGCTGATCTCCATTGCCGTCATCCCGTTTGGAACCGAGGTCAAAATCGGGTCCTTCTCCACGCCGATGCAGTTGGCGGACCTGAACGTCGGCGTGCTGTTCATCCTCGGTCTCTCGGGTATCGGCGTCTACGGCGTCGCGCTGGCCGGCTGGGCGTCGAACAATAAATACGCGCTGATCGGCGGGCTGCGCAGCTCGGCGCAGATGATCAGCTACGAGCTGCCAATGGCCATGGCCATCGCCGCGCCGCTGCTGCTGTTAAACTCGCTCAGCTTCCGGCAACTTGTAGACGGCCAGGCCGGTTACTACCTCGGCTTCATTCCCCGGTGGAGCATTTTTCAAGGCCCGTTCCCGCAGATCGTCAGCTTTTTGATTTTCTTAGTGGCGGCGTTCGCCGAAACCAACCGCGTGCCGTTCGATCTTCCGGAAGCGGAAAACGAGTTGGTGGCCGGATTCCACACCGAATACGGCTCCATGAAGTTCGCCGCGTTTTTCATGGCCGAATACGCCAACATGGTAACGGTCTCCTGCGTGGCCGTGCTGCTGTTCCTCGGCGGATGGCAGCCTTTGTGGCCCGCCGAATACGGATCTTCGTTTGTGCCGACGGTCATTTTTCTGATCGCGGCTTTGGTCTGCTTCTACCACGGCTTCAATCCGGCGCGGCCTCTGGACCGCTACACGCTGCCTGTAGCGGGCGTCGTCTTCCTGGGCCTCGCGGGGATCTTCCTGGTTCCGATCGTCTCGGCCATTATTCTGCCTCTGTTCTGGTTCCTGGCCAAAGTCGGAGCCGTCTTATTCGTGTACATCTGGATTCGCGGCACGCTGCCGCGCTTCCGCTACGATCAGTTGATGAATTTCGCCTGGACCTTCATGTTTCCGGTCGCGATTATCAACCTGTTTGTCACGGCCCTGATGGTGGCCCTTACTTAGTTATGGAACACGTCATTCTGTTTCTTGTCTTCGCCGCGATCGCCGTGATTTGCGCGGTGAATCTGGTGTTGCAAACCCACCCGATTTCGAGCGCCCTGTCGCTGGTGGGCGTGATGGGCGCGCTCGCGCTGATCTATTTGCAACTGGGCGGCGAATTCATCGCGTCGGCGCAGTTGATCGTGTATGCCGGCGCCATCATGGTGTTGTTCATCTTCGTCATTATGCTGCTCAATGCCGGAACCGAGCACAAAATGCCGCGCACCTTATGGGTAAAATACGGCGGTTTGCCGCTGCTGGCGCTGTTCATTGGCGTGGCGGCTTGGGTGATTCAGCGGATGTTTCCGCCCGCGCCCAGCGGCCTGTTCGGCAACATGACGCACGGCACGCCGCAGGATATCGGCCGCCTGCTGTTTCAAACCTACCTGCTGCCCTTCGAGGTCACCAGTATTCTGATCCTGATCGCCATCCTGGGCGCAGTTGTGCTGGCCCGCAAGGAGATCCAATAAATGCCCCCGCTGCCCGAGAGCGTGCCGTTCACCTGGTACCTGATTCTCAGCGCCGTTTTATTCTCGCTGGGCGTGGCTGGATTTTTGTTCCGCCGCAACGTGATCACGGTTTTTATGTCGATCGAGCTGATGCTGAACGCCGTCAACCTCAGCTTTGTCGCGTTTTCGTACAAGTTTAAGCAGCCCGATGGCCACATCTTCAGCTTCTTTGTGATGGTGGTGGCCGCCGCCGAGGCCGCCGTAGGCCTGGCAATTATTCTGACGGTTTTCAAGAATCGCCGGACCCTGGAAATCGATGAGGTCAGTTCGCTAAAGAACTAAACGATGCAGCAACTTTGGCTCATTCCCCTATTGCCCCTGGCGGGCTTCGCCATCAACGGCCTGCTCGGCCGGCGCCTGCCTAAGGCCGTCATCAATGCCGTCGCCGTCGGATCGGTGCTTCTGGCATTTCTATGGGTGCTGAAATCGCTCAGCGCGCTCGGCGCGTTCTCGGGCGGCCTCGAGGAAACCCACGTCGAGCATTACTTCACCTGGATTCAGTCCGGCGCGCTGAACATTAGCGTCGATTTCGCGGTCGACCGCCTCACCGCCGTGATGCTGATGATCGTCACCGGCATCGGCACGCTGATCCATATTTACGCCGTCGGCTACATGTCCCATGAGGGCGGCTACTACCGCTTCTTCGCCTATCTCAACCTGTTCATGTTCTTCATGCTGACGCTGGTGCTGGCCGCCAACTTCCTGCTGCTGTTTGTCGGATGGGAAGGAGTGGGCTTGTGCAGCTACCTGCTGATCGGCTTCTATTTTCTGGAAAACTTCGCCACCACGGCGGGAAACAAGGCGTTCATCGTCAACCGCATCGGCGACTTCGGCTTCTCGCTTGCCATTTTTCTGATCGCGATTCACTTCGGCTCGCTCGACTTCGGCAAGGTGTTTTCTCAGGCCAAGACGCTGCCCGTAGACGCCTCGCCGGGCTGGATCACGGCGATCGCGCTGCTGCTGCTGGTCGGCGCGACGGGCAAATCGGCCCAGATTCCTCTCTACGTCTGGCTTCCCGACGCCATGGCCGGCCCGACCCCGGTCAGCGCGCTGATCCACGCCGCCACCATGGTCACCGCCGGTGTGTACATGATCGCGCGCAGTTCCTCGATCTTCCTGCATTCGCCTCTGGCGCTGAGTTTCGTCGCCATCGTCGGCATCACCACCGCGTTCCTGGCGGCCACCATCGGCCTGGTGCAGAACGATATTAAGAAGGTTTTCGCGTATTCCACCGTTTCCCAGCTTGGCTACATGTTCGTCGGCCTCGGCACGGGAGCGTTTTCAGCAGGCATCTGGCACGTGATGACGCACGCGTTTTTCAAGGCGCTGCTGTTCCTGGGAGCGGGCAGCGTGATCCACGCTCTTTCCGGCGAACAGGATCTGCGCCAAATGGGCGGCTTGATGAAGAAGATCCCCATCACCTGCACGGTGCTGCTATGCGCCAGCCTGGCGATCGCGGGTTTTCCGTTCACCTCCGGCCACTATAGTAAGGATGCGATTCTCGAATCCGCCTATCAATACGCCCCCTGGATTTTCTGGGTGGGTGTGTTCACCGCCGGCATGACCGCGTTCTACGTATTCCGAGCCTTCTTCCTCGCTTTCTTCGGCGAATACCGCGGCCATCACCATCCGCACGAATCGCCTTTTGTGATGTGGGGGCCTCTTGCCGTGCTCGCTGCATTGAGCCTTGGCGGTGGATTCATCAACATCCCGCAGTATCTGGAACCACTATTTAAGCTGAGCGAAGGGGAACTCCCCTCATTCGTCGGATGGGTGCCGATGGTGGCGGGCCTTTCGGGCATCGCGCTGGCCTATTTGTTCTACGTGGCTGCGCCCGGCATTCCCGAATCCATCGCCAACGGGTTCAAGCCCGTCTACACTTTGCTCTACAACAAATATTTCATCGACGAGGCCTACGATTCGGCTTTCGTCAACCCCGTTGTCGACGGTTCGCGCTCGCTGTTGTGGCGGACGATCGACGCCGGGGCCATTGACGGCACGGTGAACGGCGTCGGCTATACCGCGCGCGGCATCGGCGATGT
>JBBIVT010000042.1:32847-35725 GCA_037439565.1 Acidobacteriota bacterium
CTTGCGCTGCTCGCGCCGTACTGGTTCGCCTCGCCCTCCGGCTACACGTTTGAAACCAACGCCGCCTGGATCAAGTTTCCGCCGATCCGGTATCACGTGGGGCTCGACGGCCTGAGCCTCTGGCTGGTGCTGTTGTCGACCTTCCTCACGCCGATCGCGGTCGCCGTTTCCTGGAAATACATCGCGCACCGGGTAAAGGAATATTACGCGTTTCTGATCCTGCTGGAATTCGGCCTGATCGGGGTGTTTATCTCGATCGACCTGTTTCTGTTCTATGTGTTCTGGGAACTCGCGCTGGTTCCGATGTATTTCCTCATCGGCATCTGGGGCCACGACCGCCGCATCTACGCGACGGTCAAATTCTTCCTGTATACGATGGCCGGCTCCGTGCTGATGCTCGGCGCGATTATCTATCTTTACAACCACGCCAATACATTCGACTATGTGACGATCCGGAACATGCTGGCGAGCGGCGATCTTTCGCTATCGCCTCGCGCCGAACTGCTGCTGTTCCTGGCCTTCTTTTTCGCCTTCGCGGTGAAGGTGCCTTTGTTCCCGCTGCACACCTGGCTGCCGGACGCGCACGTGGAAGCGCCCACGGCCGGCTCCGTAATGCTGGCTTCCGTCATGCTGAAAATGGGCACCTACGGGCTGCTCCGCTTCTGCGTGCCGCTGTTTCCCGGAGCGGCGCATCAATGCGCGGGATGGGTCAACGCGCTGGCGATCACGGGAATCGTCTACGGAGCCCTGGTTGCCCTGGTCCAGCCGAACATGAAGAAGCTGGTGGCGTACTCCTCGGTGAGCCACCTCGGCTTCGTCGTTCTGGGGATTTTTTCCTTCACCCAGCAAGGATTCGATGGAGCCGTGTACGTCATGCTGGCGCACGGCATCTCCACTGGCGCGCTCTTCATCCTGGTGGGCTACTTATATGAACGCCGCCATTCGCTGGAAATTTCCGCATACGGAGGCGTGGCCACGCCCGCTCCGAATCTGTCCGCGGTCTTCATGATCACCATGCTGGCCTCCATCGGCTTGCCGACCTTGAGCAACTTCGTGGGCGAGTATCTGGTGCTGCAGGGAGCGGCCACGGCGAATTTCAATTTGGCGATCGCCGCCGCGCTCGGCGTAATCTTCTCGGCCTGCTACATGTTGTGGTTGTATCAGCGGGTCTTCTTCGGAAAGGCTTCCGAATCCGTGACCCATCATGTGTTCGACCTCACACCGCGCGAATGGGCGGTGATTCTGCCTCTGATCGCGATGATGTTCTGGATGGGAACGTTCTCCCAAACCTTCATGCCGGCGATTAGCACTCAGAACGCCGTGATCCTCAAGCAGGCGGCTGGCGCTACCCGCCAGGCGGCGGCCCTGCCACGCGCCGCCCACACACAGGAGGGCCGCTAACATGATGCCTACCTCCGCCGAGTACATGCGCTTCCTGCCGGAGATGATTCTCACCGTCACCGGCCTGCTGATCATGCTGCTGGAAGCGTTCATGCCCGCGCCCGATTCTGTCTCCGCGCCTCCGTCTCCGGCCGCGAAGCTGTTCGCGCCGCTGTCCCTCGCGGGACTGGCTGCCTCCCTGATCGCCGCCGCCACGGCGGATGCCGGAACCGGGTTTCACGATATGCTGATCGTCGACCCGTTCGGAAGCTTTTTCCGCATTCTCGTCATTGGCATCGGCATTTTCGCGGTTCTTTCCAGTTCCGAGTATCTGCGCCGGGAGGATCATCCGGGCGGCGAATACTATGCTCTCTTGATTTTCAGCGTGATGGGCCAGTGCGTCATGGTCACCGCCAATGAGCTGATCATGGTCTTCATCGGCATCGAAATTTCCTCCATCGCCAGCTATATCCTGGCCGGATACCTGCGCGACGATCCGCGCAACAACGAATCGGCTCTGAAATATTTCCTGCTCGGCTCGTTCGCCACCGCGTTTCTGTTGTATGGCGTGGCGTGGATCTACGGCATCACCGGTACCACCAATCTGGAAGCGGTGCGCCGCGCGATTGACACCCCTGGCTTCGATTCCCACGCGCTGGCCGCCGTCGCCGCCGCGCTGATCTTCGTGGGCCTTGGATTTAAGATTTCCGCCGCGCCATTCCAGGTGTGGGCCCCGGATGTGTATCAGGGCGCGCCCGCTCCGGTCTCGGCGTTTCTCTCGGTGGGACCGAAAGCTGCCGCGTTCGCGATTCTGCTGCGGATTTTCCTCACCGCATTCGGGTCCATTTCCGGCCGCTGGACGCCCTTTGTCTGGGCATGCGCGCTGGTGACGATGATCGTCGGCAACTTCGCGGCCATCAAGCAGACGAATATCAAGCGCATGCTGGCCTATTCGGCCATCGCCAATGCCGGATACATTTTGGTCGCCGTGACCGCGCACTCCGATACCGGCGCAGCGGCCGCGATGTTCTATCTGGCCGCCTACGCGTTCACCAATATCGGTGCGTTCGCCGTCATCACCTACTTCGCGCGCAAGGGCGAGCGCTACGTCGCCATTCAGGACTTCGCGGGCCTTGCGCAGCGCCAGCCGGCGATCGCGGCGATGATGACGGTTTTCCTGCTGAGCCTGATCGGCGTGCCTCTCACCGGCGGTTTCTTCGGCAAGTTCTACATCTTCAAATCTGCGCTGGACGCCAACCTCGTCTGGCTGACGATTTTCGGCCTGCTCAACAGCGCCGTGGCCGCATATTACTACTTGCAGATCCTGGTGGTGATGTACATGAAGGAGCCGGGCGAGTCGGTTGAAAACCTGGAGCCCGCGGGCTTGGGATTGCAGCTTGCCATGTACGGATCGGCGATCGGCACGCTCGCGCTGGGAATTTTTCCGTCGGTCATTCTCGACTACGCCAGCCGGACGGTGTTCAAGTAACTCCCAAGT
>JBBIVT010000043.1:0-35006 GCA_037439565.1 Acidobacteriota bacterium
GCGGCCCACAGAAACACCGCGCGATTCTGCAGCGACTCGCCCGCCTGCTCGCGCCGTAGATACTCGCCCAGCATCGCGATGTTTTCTTTCGCCGCCGCTCGATACTCCGGCGGCGTGTTGCTCACTGCCAAGGCTGCCAGCGTCGCGCCCCAGAACTGGGAGTCGTCGCCCTCCCAAGGCTCGTTATGGAATTGCAACCAGATGAAGGCGCCCTTCTTTTCGCCTGAAGTAAGTTGGAACGCCCACATGTTCTTGAGCGCAAGCTTGGCGTCCTCGCTTTTCGCATCGTATGCCGTCAGCACCAGCGCGTCGATCACCGCCTCCGTGCCTCGCGACTCGACGCTTTTCCCTTTGCCGCTTTTCTCATCGGGATACAAAGGCGCAAGTTCGGACCACATGCGCACGCGCTTCTGCACGTTGGCGATCAGCTTCCGCTCACCCTCGGATGCGGATGTTTCACCCAGCGCCGCGCGCAGGGACGGCCGGCCGAGCGCGTAAGGCAGCATCGTGTGGCAGGAGATGCAGAACGTGTCCTGCTCCCGCAGCGCGGGCTTCCAGGTGGTCCACCAATCGGCGCGCCAATCCAGATACTCCGCCGCGTTCTTGGGACTCCAGGAGGTAGCTCCGTCGGCCGCGGCTGCGGTGAGAGAAAAGACCGGGGCAAGAAGCAGCAACGCGAAAATGGGTCGCATTCCGCTATTCTAGCGCCATGCTCGGGCGTGGCACGAATGTAATCGTCGTGCTACGCGTGCTATTTTAAAACCGTTGGGCCCGCAACCGACGTATCCCTAACGAGCATGCACATCCCCGACGGATATCTGAGCCCCTCCACCTGCGCCGCCTTGTACGCGGGCTCGACGCCGTTCTGGTATGCATCGCTGAACAAGATGAAGCGGCGGCTGAACACGCAAGCCGTTCCGCTGCTTTCGGTTTTCGCGGCGTTTTCCTTCGTGATCATGATGTTCAACCTGCCCTTGCCGGGAGGCACCACGGGACACGCGGTGGGGATGGGCATCACGGCAATTGTGCTGGGGCCGTGGGGATCAATCCTGGCGATTTCGGTGGCGCTGGCGATTCAGGCGATCTTTTTTGGCGACGGAGGCATTACCGCCATCGGCGCGAACTGCTTCAACATGGCGATCGCCGGATCGTTGGTGGCGTATGCCGTGTACCGCGTGATTGCGGGAGGCTCGGCGATCGAATCGTCGCGGCGCGTGGCGGCGGCGGCAGTGGCCGGATACTGCGCCATTAACGTGTCCGCCCTGCTGGCCGCGATCGAGTTCGGCATTCAGCCGTCGCTGTTTCACGACGCTTCCGGAGCGCCTCTTTATGCGCCCTATCCGCTGCACATCGCCTTGCCCGCGATGATGATCGGGCATCTGACCATCGCAGGGTTCGCCGAGGCCATCGTTTCCGGAGGCGTGGTGGCCTACCTGCAACGGGCCGAACCAGCGCTGCTCAAACCGACCGCGCCGGGCGCGGCCCTCCCCGGGGAATCCGCCGGATGGGCCGGCACGAAGCCATTGTGGATCGCTCTTGCGGTTCTTCTGGTTCTGACGCCGCTCGGTATTCTGGCCGCGGGAGCCGCGTGGGGCGAATGGATGCCGGCGGATTTCTCTTCCCCCGCGGCGCGTCAGCAGATGACGGCGGCATCTTCGAATCAAGCGCCTCCCGCGCAGGCGCCCGCGGGTTTGCAGAAACTTTCAGCCATCTGGACCGCGCCGATGCCCCGCTATGCACCGTCCGTTCTGAAAAGCCCGCAGTTCGGCTATCTCCTCTCGGCGATGGCGGGCGCGGGCCTGATCGTGCTGGCGTTCCTCGCAGGGGCGTGGATCTTCTCGCGGGTGCGCCGGTGAAAGCGTCGTTTATCGAAAGGAGCATCGAGGGCCTGTCGAAGGGCCTGAGCTTCGCAGCCCTTGCGGACGCGTCGGCACACGCGCAGACGGGTTTGCTTCAGCGGGTCGATCCGCGCGTGAAGGTCGCCGGAGTGTTCACTTTGATCGTCGCGGTGGCGGCGGCGCACAGTCTTTTGGCCATCGCGGCGGTGTTGCTGCTTGCCTTGACGCTCGCGATTGCGTCGCGCGTCCCGGCGGCTAGTTTGGCGAAATGGGTCTGGATGCCCGTGCTGCTGTTTAGCGGAGCCATCGCGCTGCCGGCAGTGTTCCTCACGCCGGGCGACCGTTTTCCCGGTCTGCCGGTCACCGCGCAGGGCTTGCGTGCGGCAAGCTTCCTGCTGCTGCGCGCAGAGACGGCGGTCAGTCTTTCGTCGCTGCTGGTGCTGACCACGCGCTGGGCGCATCTCTTGAAAGCGCTGCGCGTGCTGCGACTTCCTGTGGTCTTCGTCGTGATCCTGGGTATGACCTACCGCTACCTTTTCCTGATGCTCCAAACCGCGCTCGACATGTTCGAGTCGCGGGAGAGCCGCACCGTCGGCGTTCTCGATCCGGCCGACCGCCGCCGCCTCGCTTCGGCGACAGTGGGCGTCCTGCTGAGCAAGAGCTATCAGCTGAGCTCCGAAGTGCATCTGGCCATGCAATCGCGCGGATTCCGAGGCGAGGTCTATCTACTCGACGAATTCACAACGCGCGGAGCGGATTGGGTTTGGTTGACCGTTTTTCTTGCGGTCGCGGCCGCGGCTGCGTGGGTGGGCCGCTAATGTTCCGCGTCGAAAACGTGGTGTTCCACTACAACACGGTGACCGCGCTGGACGGTGTGTCGCTCGAAATCGCAGAGGGCAAACGCAGCGTGCTGTTGGGCGCGAACGGCTCCGGCAAATCGACGCTGCTGCGGATGCTGGACGGGCTGTGCTTTCCGGAATCGGGGAAAATTTCGTTTCGCGGCGACGCGATTGACCAGGCCTCGCTCGAACACGACGAATTCGCGCACACGTTCCGCCGCCGCGTCGGACTGGTGTTCCAGAATCCCGACGTTCAGTTGTTCAATCCCACCGTCCTCGATGAAATCGCCTTCGGCCCGTTGCAAATGCGCTGGCCCAAGGAAGAAATTCTGAGGCGCGTCGAGGCGGCCATGGCCACTCTAGAGATTGCGCACCTGAAAGACCGGCCGCCGCACCGTTTATCGGGGGGCGAAAAAAAACGCGTGGCGATCGCCAGCGTGCTGGTGCTGGATCCCGAGGTGTTGCTGCTCGACGAGCCTACCGCCGCGCTCGATCCGCGCAGCCAGAGCCAGATCATCGACCTGTTGATCGGCTGGGGCGGAGGCAAAAAAACCGTCATCACCGCGACGCACGACCTGGGTCTGGTGGAAGACATCGCCGACGACTGTTTCCTGATGCAGCAGGGCAAGCTGGTCGCGCACGCCGCGCCGGCGGCCATCCTCAAAGACGAGGCGATGCTGCGCGCCGCCAACTTGATTCACGAGCATCGGCACGCGCATCCGTCCCTGGGAATGCACACGCATCCGCACACTCACCGCACCTGATGGATCTCTCCGATCCAATAATTCAAATCCTGCACGAAGACCGTCGCCGTGATGTGATCGCCCACATGAAGGGTGGCAAAGCCTGCGTCGTCCTTCACGGGAAATTCCATGGTCATCGCCTCCATCCATCCCTCGATTTTCTGGTGCTTGATCTTGACGATGCGCCCTTCTTCGATCTGCACGACGATCCCGTCCAGCTTAAAGCGCTCAATGGGTGCGTTCGACGCGGGTTTCGCCGGCTTACTGCCGCAGGCGCACAATGCCAGCAGGCTCGCAACCAGCAGTAAGATGGAAAGGATTTTATGAAGCATCTTCTTCTATTAGTAGCAGCGGCCACCCTGTTCGCGCAGACGCCCGTGATTTTTGACACGGACATGGGCAACGACGTGGACGACGCGCTGGCGCTGGCGCTGCTACATGCGCTCGAAACGCGGGGCGAATGCAAGATCGTGGCCGTGACCATCACGAAGGACAATCCCTGGGCCGCGCCTTACATCGACGTGGTGGACACATTCTTCGGACGGCCCGAGATCCCGATCGGCATGGTGAAGAACAGTCACGTCACGCCGGAAGACT
This sequence comes from Acidobacteriota bacterium, assembly GCA_037439565.1. Lineage (GTDB taxonomy): Bacteria > Acidobacteriota > Terriglobia > Bryobacterales > Bryobacteraceae > Palsa-187. The sequence goes on from JBBIVT010000043.1 coordinate 4,018, forward strand.
CGCCCATGATCCGCATCCCAGCCGGGCATTTTCCGCACAAACTGCGGAGCGGCGCAGACGCGCCCGATGCATCCTCGGTGCTGCGCGCGGCGCTGGCGGCGCAGCCGGATCATAGCGTGGTGATCGTGCAGGTAGGCTTCAGCACGAACCTCGCGCGGCTGCTGGACGATTCGGGCGAACTGATCGCCCGCAAGGTGAAGCTGCTCGTTATGATGGCGGGAAACTTCGCCAAACCCGATCCCGAGTTCAACGTGAAGATGGATATTCCATCGGCGCAAAAGCTGATGCGCGATTGGCCTACGCCCGTCATTGCAAGCGGATTCGAGATCGGCGTGTCGATGTTATTTCCTGCCTCGAGCATTACCCGCGATTTTCCAGGCGACAACCCCATCGCCGAGGCGTACAAAAACTATATGAAATTCCCCTATGACCGCCCGACATGGGACATTACCGCCGCGCTCTATGCCGTGCGTCCCAACGACGGCTATTTTTCGCTCAGCGAGCCTGGCGCCATTCAGGTGGACGCAAAGGGCGTGACTACATTTACGCCGTCGGCGGGCGGCGCACATCGCTACATCGTGATGTCGGACGTCCAGCGCGCGCGGGCGTTGGAAGCGATGATACTGCTCAGCAGCCAGCCTCGGCGGTAAAATCGAGGCGTGTTGCTGCATCGCAAGCCTGGACCTCCGCTTTCGGTGTTCGTCGAAAGCATCTGGCATTGCCAGATGCCTCCGGTGGCGCATCGTCTCGAACGCATCTTGCCCTCGGGCGAAATGAGTATTATCGTCAACCTAACCGGCGGAGCCTTTCGCGTCGGCGGGGAGACATTCCCCGGAGCGTTGGTCTGCGGAGCGTTCGCGGAATATTTCGCCATCGATACGGCTCAACAGGCATACACACTGGGAATCCATTTTAAACCTGGTGGCGCGGCTCCTTTTTTGCGTTTGCCAGCGAGCGAACTCGAACAGAAGCATGTCGCCCTTGGTGACCTGTGGGGCGCGGACGCAGGTGAAATGCACGAAAAGCTCCTGGCCGCGCGGGGCGCCGAAGAGCGGTTCGGAATCGTGGAGCAGGCGCTGCGAAGGCGCCTCGGCGCGCGCGATCCGCATCCCGCCGTGACGTTTGCGATCCGTCAAATCGAACGCCAGACCAGCGTCGCCAAGCTTGCGAACGGCGCAGGCTTAAGTGCCAAGCGGTTCGCCGAAGTCTTCCGCAACGACGTCGGCCTGACGCCCAAGCGCTACTCACGCATCCGCCGTTTTCAGGGCGCGCTGCGCCGCCTGCAGGAAGGCAAGCCAGTGGAATGGGTAGATTTCGCGCTGGCCTGCGGCTATTATGACCAGGCTCATTTCATCCACGATTTTCAAGCGTTTTCGGGCCTGAATCCGTCGGCGTACACGCCGCGCGCGGCGGAATACCGCAATCACGTTGCGCTCCAGGAATAACAGGAGGCATCGCTGGTCCTACTGTCGCAGGACTTCGCTTTTTTACAATACGCCGGACCCTCTTCGCGGCGATAATGCTCCCATGAGACCTGGATTCCACAGCATTTCACCCTACCTGATCGCCCGCGACGCGTCCGCGGCGATCGAATTTTACAAACAAGCCTTTGGCGCAACCGAACTGATGCGCGTCGCCTCGCCCGAGCCCGGTAAACTGATGCACTCTGAGATTCAGATCGGCGATTCGCAGCTCATGATGGCCGACGAATTTCCAGAAATGGGCTATTTGAGCCCTATCTCCGTGGGCAAATCGCCGGTGGGCTTCATGCTATACGTCGAGGACGCCGACGCGTCCTATGCGCGCGCCATCGCCGCCGGCGCAAGCGTCGTCACCGCGATGGAGGATAAAGAATACGGGCGCTCCGGAGGCGTCGACGATCCATTCGGCTACCGCTGGTGGATCACCACCTGCAAATAAGCGCTATTTTGTCTTATCCACCACCACCGCGCCGCCCTTCATCACCCATCGGACGCCATGGATTGCCGCATCGATGTTTTCCAGCGGATTGCCTTCGATCGCCGCGATGTCGGCAAAATAGCCCGGCTTCAGCTTGCCCAGCCTATCTTCCGCGCCCAACAGCTCCGCGGCATCGGTGGTAGCGGTTTTGAGAGCCTGCTCCGGTGTCATGCCCGCTTTGACGAACCATGCGAGTTCGCGCGTGTTCTCGCCGAACATCGTATACACCGCGTCCGACCCCATGGCGAAGCGAACGCCCGCGCGGAAGGCTTTCTTCGCTGTTTCGAGATTTCGCATGATGAAGTCGTTCAGCGGACCAGTTGCGCCCGCCGGATACTTCAGCATCTGCGCGTTGTCGACGTAATAGCGGTTGTGGTCGATCGTCGGCACATAGAAAATCTTCTTGCGCGCCATCTCCGCGATGGTTTCATCGTCCATGTCGGTGGCGTGTTCCACCGAATCGGCTCCAGCGCGGACCGCGTCGCGCGCGCCTCTGGGACCGTATGTGTGGATCGCGATGCGCTTGCCCAGGGCGTGCGAGGCGTCGACGGCGGCCTTCATTTCCTCATAGGTGAAGGTCTGGTCGCCGGTGACATCCTGGCCCGATCCGGTGGATCCGTACATCTTGATGACGTCCGCGCCCGCGCCGACCTGCTGCCGCACAACTTTCGTCACTTCGACCACGCCATCGGCCGTGCCGGGCCCTCCGCCCCGCCCCCCGCGCGTGATCTGCAAGCCGTAGCCGGAGGCGAACACGCGCGGACCGGTCATCATCCCAGCGGCGATCAGGTCGCGCATGGCGATGTCGGCGTAGTCGCTCGCGCCCAGGTTGCGAACCGTGGTCACGCCGGTTTCCAGTGTTTTCTTGGCATTGCCCTGCGCAAGATAGACCGCCGCCGCGCCGCGGCCAGCCTGCGTCAGCCGGTTGGTATCCAGAACATAGGTGAGGTGCGTGTGGACGTCGATCATGCCAGGGATCGCGGTGTAACGGGTCATGTCGATGACGCTGCCCACGGCCGTCGCGCCGACGCTCTTGATGCGGTCTTTTTCGACGACGATCACGCCGTTCGGAATGACCTTTTCGCCATCCCAAACAAGGCCGAATCGATACGCTTGAGCGTGCACTGCGGCGGCGAACGCCGCCAGAAGAAGGAGCCGGATCATCGATCCATTCTATCCGCCCATTGCAGATAGCGGATCAGGTCCCGGCGCTGACGCCAGGCGAACTTCAGAAGGCCGAGCGGCGCGATGCGATCGGCATGTAGTCCCCAGTAGGTTTCCACGCGCCACAAAATGTAAGGGCTTCGCCACGGACGCAAGCGGTACCCTTTGGTGAGCCGCCAGGCGATTCGGAGCATTTACTGCCCCGGCCCCTGAGCCTTGCCCGGCTTCGCGGGAGGCACGGGCGTCGCGTAATATCCGTTGCGCGTGCGCACCGTGGGATTGCCAGGAGCCTTCACCGTCACCTTGATTTGGCGGAAGGAGCCGTCCAGCGCCTGATTCGTCGGCGAATACGCCAGGATGTATTGGTTGCGAATCTCGTGCGCGATTTGCGGCGTGATGGTTTCCACCTCGCCAAGCGTCTTCGGATAATAATCAAGCCCGCCGGACGCCTCCGCCAGCGCTTTTAGAGCGCGCTTGGCGGCGCGGGCCTCGCGGGGTTCCTCTTCGTTCAGCAGGCCGATGCAGTAAATCAGCACTTCACTCTGGCGAGCCTTGCGGACCAACTGCTCCAGGGTTTCGTTACTGGTATTGTCGTTGCCGTCGGTGATCACCAGGAGCACTTTCTTGCTCCTCTTGCCGGTTTCCTTGGCGTAATCGATGGACATGCTGATGGCATCGCGCATCGCCGTGCCGCCGCGGGTGTCGATTTTGTCCAGCACCTGCTCCAGCTTCTTGATGTTGTTGGTGAAGGGCGCGTCCAGATACGCCACATCGTTGAAATCAACGATAAACACTTCGTCCTGCGGGTTCGACGCCTTCACCAGTTCCAACGCGGCGGCGGCCACCTTGGGGCGCTTTTCGCGCATGCTCCCGCTGTTGTCGATGATGATGCCCATGGACACCGGCACATCTTCCCGATTGAAGATCTTCAGCGGCTGCTCGACGTTGTTTTCGAACACTTTAAAGCCCGATTGCGGGATATTCGTGACCAGCTTGCCGTTTTTGTCCACCACGCTGGCGTGCAAGACGACCAGCTTTGTGTCGAGCGAGAACGTCGGCGCCTCGTCCTGCGGCGGAGGCGTCTGCGCCGGAAGCGTGAGCGCGGCGGTTAGGGCGAGAAATAAACTACTGCGTAGGGGCATAGTATCCAGTTCGGAACGCAGGCTTCAACGGGGGCAATCCCACCGTCTTTACTAGCTTAACCTGCACCCGCCGGTATTTGCCATCTTTGACTAGGTTCTTTGGCGTATAGCCGAGCACATATTGATTCCGCAACTCCAGGCCGATCTTGGCCGCCACGTCGGGCAATTCGGCCAGATTGTCCACCGCGAAATCCTTGCCGCCGGTCTGCTCGGCCAGCTCGCGCAACATGCTGGGACCGTTCATTTCCTCCGGCGTCCGCCCGCGCGACGCCAGGGGCTCGTAGATGCCGATGGCATAGATCTGCACGTCCGATTCCCGCACTGCGTTGCGCACTTCGCTCTCCGTATACCGGCTGGAATTGTCGCCACCGTCGGAGATGATCAGAATGGCCTTGCGCGGATTGCGCGCCTTTTTTATGTGATTCATGGCCATATAGACGCCGTCGAGCAGTGCCGTCCGGCCCTTGGCGTTAATGAACGTCAGCCGGTTCTGGATTTCCTCGGTATCGGGCGTCAAGGGAACCACTAACTCCGGACGGTCGTTGAACGTGACCAGAAAGAATTCGTCCTCTGGGTTGGCGGTCTTCATGAACTGCGTAACGGCCTGCCGGGATTTCATGAGCTTGGCGCCCATGCTGCCACTGGTATCGAATACGATGCCGACCGAAAGCGGGGCGTCTTCACTGGAAAAATGGGTGATCTCCTGCTCGGCCTTGTCCTCGTAGAGCTTGAAGTTTTCCTTGTCCAGGCCGGTGACGAAGCGGCTCATCGGGTCGGTGACCGCCACAGGGATCAGCACCAGCGTGGTGTCCACGCGGATGTTGGCCTTGCGGTCGATCGACGTTTCCGTAGCGGGCGCGGAAGCCGCTCCCTTGATTCGCGGCTTGATATCGATCGGTGTCTGCGCCAGGGCGGCCGTGAAAATGGCTACGAGTCCGAGCGCCAGAGCGGAACGCATCGAATCCTCCTCGAATCTGCCCTTAGTATACCAGCGGCCCCCGCGCCCGCGGCGCATGCTATACTTCTATGAAAAACAGGTTACTGACCCTTGGGCCAGTACTGTCTTCGCTTCAAGGAGGTTCATTTTCATGCCTATAGTTTCTTCCCCGTTCGGGAAAAATAGTTCACTGATTCGCTTCTTCGCCACGCTAGCACTGGTGGCAGGCGCTGCGCTGGCGCAGATCACCACGGGTTCCTTATCCGGAACCGTCACGGATCCAAGCGGCGGCGCGATTGTTCGCGCCAAAGTGGAGGTCAGCAACCAGACGACCGGAGTTGTCACGCAACTCTCCACCAACGAGGCAGGCGTCTTCAAGGCCGCGTTCCTGGCGCCCGGACGCTACACCGTCCGCATCCAGGCCGCTGGCTTCCGGGCCTTCGAGTCCAGAGACATCCTGGTCGAACTCGCGCATGAGCCGGAGGTCAACGCCAAACTGGAAGTCGGCGATGTGACCCAGACCGTGGAGGTCGAGGGCGCCGCGGTTCCACTGCTGGTAGCCGATACGGCACAGCTAAGCACCGACGTGCAGGCGGAAAGCGTGGTGGAGCTTCCGGGCGTACAGGGACGTATGGACCGCCTGGCGCTCAGCTCGCCTGGAGTTGTCTATGGATTCGGCAACATCAACAGCAACGGCCTGGTGTTCTCCGCCAACGGGCAAAGAGCGCGATCGAACAACTTCCTGCTCGACGGGCAGGACAATAACGACCCCACCATCGCCGGCCCGGGCTATTTTTTCAGCAACCTGGAAGCCGTCGGCGAATTTCAGGTGATCACGAACCAGTTCAGCGCCGAGTATGGCCGCAACGCCGGCGCCATTGTCAATATTCGCGTCAAGTCCGGCAGCAACGCCTTCCACGGCGTCGGCACGTATTTCCGCCGTGACGACCAGAACTGGACCGCGCTCAACAATATTCAGCGCGCCGCAGGCTTCAAAAATCCCCCGAAGTACCTGGATACGATTTTCGGCGGCCAGTTCGAAGGCCCCATCGTGAAAAACAAGCTGTTCTTCAATCTCTGGGTGCAGCGGGATTGGTCACGCCAGAACGCCACTTACATCGGCAATGCCGGTTCTCTGACGCCGACGCCGGCTGGCCTGCAAACCCTTGAGGCGGCCTTCCCGAACTCGATCACCGTGCAGAACCTGGCAAAGTACGGCCCCTGGGGAATCTCTCTGGGCAACCCGAAGCTGGTGCCGGGCACCACCGTCATGAAGCCGCTGATCGCGCCCGACGGGTCCACGGTAAATGTGGAGTTTGGCGCAGTCGAGCGTGGCGTCTCCCAGCCGGGCGACAACTGGGATTCCGGAATGCACATCGATTACCGTCTCTCGGATAAGCACCAGATCACCGGCAAGTTCTACGACCAGAACAACATTACCTCCAATGCGGCCAGCAATGGGCAGGCCGGATATTTTTTTAATACCCCCGACCACAGCAAGCAGGCGGGCGGAAGCTGGATCTGGACCGCATCGCCTTCGCTGGTGAACGAATTCCGCTTCAGCTATATCACCACCGGGTTCTACTTTGAGGGTGGCGACACAGCGCCCTTCAGCCAGTTAGGACAGAATATCGCCAACGTCTCCATCGGCGGTGGCTATCTCGGCTACGGCCTCGCCACCAACCTGCCCCAATACCGGTTGGTGCGGAGCTATCAGTTCCAGGACAACGTCAGCAAGCAGTTGGGCCGGCACTCTTTGAAGATGGGCGCGCAGATCATTAAGGACGATATCCCGCTGGGCTTTCTGCCGAATGTCAACGGCGGGTACGTTTACTCCAATTTCCAGTCCTACGTGAACAACACACCCACGGCGTTCAACGGAGCCGCCGGCACGGCCACCCAGGAGCCGCGCGAAACCGACCAGGCGTACTATATCCAGGACGATTTCCGCGTCCGCCCGAATCTTACCTTGAACCTCGGCTTGCGCTACGAGTACTCGGGACAGCCGATCAACCTGCTGAATCAAGTCACGACGGCTCGCGAAAGCAACCCGACGACCGCCATCTGGAACCAGTCATTGCCTCTGGCGGACCGCACCTATCCCCTGGTGGCCACGCCCTCGAAGAACTTCGCTCCGCGCCTTGGCTTCGCGTGGACCCCGAAGGTCAACTCCGGCGGATTCCTTGAAAAACTGCTGGGCGCGAACTCAACCGTCATCCGCGGCGGATTCTCCATCGCCTACGATCCGGCGTTTTATAACCTGATGCTGAATGCCCAAACCGCCGCTCCGGTGGTCTACTCCTACACGCTCAGCGGAGCCAGCGCGCAGCCGATGCCGGCCAATATCACAGGCTCGAACCTGCAGAAGCTTTATGCGCCGCCGACAGGAGCCGATCCCCGGCTGCTGAACCAGACGTTGTTTGGACAGAATTTCCGCGACCCGTACTCGGAGAGCTACTCGCTTGGCATCCAGCGCCAGATCGGTTCGAACATGGGCCTGGAGATCCGCTACGTCGGAACGCAGGGCGTGGCTTTGTTTGCGACGCGCAACGCAAATCCTTATATCGCGGGCTTCCTGAACAACGGATTCAGCAACGTCGTTCCGGCGGGGCTGACCCCCACAGTGAATGCTTCCTGCTCGGTATGCTCGGGCCGCATTGTGCCCGACTATGGCATCATCCGCGTCCGCGATAACAGCGCGCACTCCAGCTACAATGGATTGCAAACCAGCTACACCATCCGCAATCTCTATCACCAGCTCTCCCTGACGAGCGCCTTCACCTGGAGCAAGACGATGGACAACGCCAGCGAAGTGTTCAGCTTCCTGGGCAATGGCTCGATCGTGCTCGCACAGGATCCGTTTAACACCAGTTCGGGGGAGCGCGGCCTTTCGAACAACAACGTTCCGGAGGCCTTGTCCGTCACCGCCACCTGGGATCTGCCCTGGCTGAAGGGCAACAAGCGCTGGTATAACCGCATGGCCGGTGGATGGACCATCGGCGCGTTCGAGATCTGGCAGGCCGGCTCTCCCATGACGGTGGTCCAGTTCAACACCGCCGCGAATCCGCTGACCGATTCGGCGGCCAACAACTTCATCGCCGGCTACGACACCATGCGGCCGTTTGTCGCCAATCCCAACGCGCCGCTGAACACCGTCGGAGAATTCCTGGCAAACGGTAGCCTGGTGAATCTCGCCAATACCTCCCAGGCCGTTTCATTGAGTGGCGTTCACTGGATTTATAACAATCTCGCCGCCGACAAAGCCTACGGCACGCCATTCGGTGTGGGCCGCAACACCCTGACCGGGCCGAATACGCAAAATCTCGACCTCTCGATTTACAAGAATTTCTACGTGAGAGAGAACATGCGCCTGGAAATCCGCGGTGAGGCCACCAACGTCCTCAATCACCCGGTATTCCCGGATCCCAATTTGTTCGTCGACGTCGCGACCGCCACGACGTTCCTCAATCCCACTTACGGAACCGCGCCGCCGCGCATCATCCGGCTGGGCGCCAAGTTCATTTTCTAGAGCCCGTATGCCCGGCGAGGTGCTACTGCCTCGCCGGGCCAACTCACTGCCCCCGATCCCTCCGAAAATCTCCCCCCTCGACCTGCCCCAAACTTGCTAGAATCGAGTGTGCCGCTCCGTGTTCTTGGCGTAATTCCCGCCCGGTACGCCTCGTCGCGATTCCCCGGGAAAGCCCTCGTCAAAATTGCCGGAAAGTCGATGCTCCAGCATGTCTGGGAGCGCGCGTCCCAGGCGCGCTATCTCACGGGCATCGTCATTGCCACTGATGACGAGCGCATCCGCGCGGAAGCGGAACGGTTTAAAGCCCGCGTGGCGATGACCCGCGCCGACCATCCTTCGGGAACGGATCGCGTAGCCGAAGTCGCATCGGCCTCGGACGCCGAAATCATTGTGAACATCCAGGGCGACGAGCCGTTGATTGACCCGGCCGCCATCGATGCGGCCGTGCTTGGACTGATGGATGGCGACGAAATCCAGATGGGCACTCTCAAAAAGAAAATCGAGAGGCTGGAGGAAATCGCCAATCCCAACGTGGTAAAAGTGGTCACGGATCATTCGGGCAACGCGATTTACTTCTCCCGTGCCGCGATTCCGTACGTCCGCAGCGACGGCTCCGCGCCCGTTTGTTTCAAGCATATCGGGCTTTATGTATACCGGCGTGATTTTCTGCTAAATTATTCGGATTTGCCGGTGGGGCCGCTGGAGCAGGCGGAACGGCTGGAGCAGTTGCGGGCGCTGGAGAACGGATTCAGGATCCGGGTGGTGGAGACGGAGTACGAATCGCTCGGCGTGGATACGCCGCAAGATTGGGAGAAGGTATCGGCTTTGTTCGAAAAAATGATGGTGACTGACTAACATGGCGAAATATATTTTTGTCACCGGCGGTGTTGTTTCTTCGCTTGGGAAAGGGATCGCGGCGGCGAGCCTCGGCTGTCTGCTCGAAAGCCGGGGGCTGAAAGTGACGCTGCAGAAGTTCGATCCGTACCTGAACGTCGACCCGGGCACGATGAGCCCCTTCCAGCACGGCGAAGTGTTCGTCACCGACGACGGCGCGGAAACCGACCTCGACCTGGGCCACTACGAGCGCTTCACCCACGCCCCGTTGACGCAGGCCAACAACCTGACCAGCGGCCGGATCTATGAACAGATCATCTCGCGCGAGCGCCGCGGCGATTACCTCGGCAAGACGGTGCAGGTGATTCCGCACGTCACCAATGAGATCAAGAGCGCGGTGAAACGGGTCTCCACCGCGGCCGACGGCTCGCCCATCGACGTGGTTCTCGTCGAAATCGGCGGCACGGTGGGCGATATCGAATCCCTGCCGTTTTTGGAAGCCATCCGCCAATTGCGGCACGAACTCGGCCGCGAAAATACGCTGTTTATCCACGTGACGCTGGTCCCCTGGATCGCCGCCGCGCAGGAGCTGAAGACCAAGCCGACGCAGCACAGCGTGAAGGAGCTGCGCGCCATCGGTATTCAACCCGATATTTTGTTGTGCCGCAGCGAGCGCGAGCTGCCGGACGAAATGAAGGAAAAAATCGCCTTGTTCTGCGACGTGGATGTGGAGGCCGTCGGCACAGCGGTCGACGTAGCCAGCGTCTATGAATGCCCGATTGTCTTCGGCGAGCAGGGCATGGACGAGATCGTGCTGCGGTTGCTCGATCTGGAGGGGAAGGCCGGCCCGCGCGACATGACGAATTGGGCGCAGATGGTGGGCAGGCTGAAGCATCCCAAGCATCAGGTGTCCATCGGTCTTGTGGGGAAATACGTCGAATACGAGGATTCCTATAAAAGCTTAAAGGAAGCGTTGCTGCACGGCGGTTTGGCCCACGAAACCAAGGTAAACATCACCTGGATCGAATCGGAGCGGTTGACCTGGCCGGACTGCATCGCCACGCTGGAGCCGTACGACGCGATCCTGGTCCCCGGCGGATTCGGCAAGCGCGGCGTGGAGGGAATGCTCTGCGCGATTCGCTATGCGCGCGAATTCAAGGTGCCGTATTTCGGTATTTGCCTCGGCATGCAGACGATGGTGATTGAGTACGCGCGCAATGTCTGCGGCCTGGCCAACGCGAACTCCACCGAGTTCGACCCGGCGACCAACAATCGCGTGATCTACAAATTGCGAGAGTTGAAGGGCGTGGATGAATTGGGCGGCACCATGCGCCTCGGCGCGTATCCGTGCAACCTGCAGGAAGGCAGCTTCGCGCGGGCAGCGTATGGAACCGGCGCAATCAGCGAACGCCACCGCCATCGCTACGAATTCAACCGCGAGTTCGAGACGGTTCTGAAAGAGCATGGCCTCAAGCTGACCGGCGAAACTCCGGACGGCGTCTACGTCGAGATTTGCGAATTGACCGATCATCCCTGGTACCTGGGCTGCCAGTTCCATCCCGAGTTCAAGTCGAAACCTCTGGAGCCGCATCCTTTGTTTCGCGCGTTTATCGGCGCGGCGCTCAACCAGCAGAAGCGCAGGATGCAGAAGGAAATCGTCGACGTTGGCGCAACCCATATCACTGCCTGAGATCGGCGGCGGGCGCGCGCTCGCGTTGATCGCCGGCCCCTGCGTGATCGAAAGCGAGGAGCACGTTCACTTTCTAGCCGCGGAGATCCGGAAGAGGGTTGGAACCTATATCTTCAAAGCCTCGTTCGACAAGGCGAACCGCTCCAGCGTTTCGTCTTACCGGGGTCCCGGCCTGAGGGAAGGTCTGCGCATCCTGAAAGGCGTGCATGACGCCGGATTTCCCGTGCTCACCGATATTCACGAGCCCGCGCAAGCCGCTCTGGCCGCCGAAGCAGTCGATGTCCTCCAGATCCCGGCGTTCCTGTGCCGCCAGACAGATCTTCTTGTCGAGGCCGGGCGTACCGGGAAGGTCGTCAATATCAAAAAGGGCCAGTTTGTTTCGCCGTCCGATATCCGCCACGCCGCGGATAAGGTCGCGTCCACGGGCAACACGAAAATCCTGCTGACCGAGCGCGGCGCGAGCTTCGGCTACAACAATCTGGTAGTGGATATGCGCTCCATCCCGGTCATGCGGGGATTCGGCTGGCCGGTGGTGTTCGACGCCACGCACAGCGTCCAGCTTCCTGGCGCATCGGGCAACGCGTCCGGCGGCCAGCCTCAGTTCATTGAGCCGCTCGCCAGCGCGGCCGTCGCCGCAGGCGCCGATGCCGTCTTCATGGAAGTCCACGAGGCTCCCGAGCGCGCATTATCGGACGGCGCGAACGCCTTGCGTCTGGACAAGCTCGGCCCATTGTGGAAGAAACTGACCCAAATCGGCGAGTTGATCCGCACTGGCGCTTCTCCCGCGTAACGCGGGCCGCCGTTCGTCCATCCATTTCCGCCGTTCGCCGAGTTTCCGGCGCTACGGGGGCCGCGAGGGATACAATGCCTTCATGGAACTCAAAGGGAAAAGGGTGGCGATTTTCATCGATTCGCTGTATCAGGAGATGGAAGTCTGGTATCCGTTCTTCCGGCTTCAGGAAGCGCACGTAGAAGTGTCCCTTGTCGCGGCGGAAGCGGGCAAAGTGTACCCCAGCAAATTCGGATACCCGGCGAAAAGCGCGCTCTCTTATGAGCAGGCCAAGACGCGGGATTACGACGGCGTAGTGATCCCCGGAGGCTATGCGCCCGACCACATCCGCCGCTACATCAAAGCCAACCAGTTCGTGCGCGACATGAACGCCGAAGGGAAACTGGTCGCCGCGATCTGCCATGGACCCTGGGTTCTCAGCTCGGCCGGAATCTTAAAAGGGCGCCGCGCCACCAGTTTTTCCGCCATCAAGGACGATGTGGTGAATGCGGGCGCAATTTACGAAGACGCCGAAGTGGTGGTGGACTGGAACCTAGTCACCTCGCGCAAGCCGGAGGATCTGCCCGCCTTTTGTAAGGCTTGCATCAAGGTGCTGGCGGCCGGCCCGGTTTCCCCCAAGTAACATCGGAAATCCATGGATACCTCCATTCACGTAAAAGGACTGGAAAAGTCCTACGGCGACGTCCATGCCGTGCGCGGCATCGATTTCGACGTCGCCCCGGGCGAGGTGTTCGGCCTGCTGGGCCCGAACGGCGCGGGAAAAACCACCACCGTGGAAATTCTGGAAGGATTGCGCCCGCGCACTTCGGGCGACGTGAAGGTGCTGGGCCAGGATCCCGGGGTCAACGTGCGGACGCTGAAGGACCGCATCGGCGTCTGCCTGCAATCGACCAACCTGCCGGCCAAGATCACCGTGCGCGAGGCTCTGGCCATGTTCAGCGCGTTCTATTCGCGCCATGCCGACATCGACAAACTGATCGACCGCCTGCAGTTGGGAGAAAAGCGCGGCGCGTTTTATCAAACGCTCTCCGGCGGCCAGAAGCAGCGCGTCGCGCTGGCGCTCGCTTTGGTCAACGATCCTCAGTTGGTATTTCTGGACGAGCCGACGACGGGCCTAGACCCGCAGGTGCGCCTGGAAATTCATAGCCTGATCGGCGAACTGCGGGACGCCAAGCGGACGATTTTGATCACCACGCACTACATCGAGGAAGCCGAGCGGCTCTGCGACCGCGTAGCGATCGTCGATCAAGGGAAAATCATCGCGATCGGCACGCCGCGGGAGATTCAGGCGCAGACGCTCGGCACCTCCCGCGTGGAGATTCACACCGTGGAGCCGATGCCCGCCGAGGCGCCGAATTTCGAATGCGCCGAGAAATCGGTCATGAGCGAGGACCGCAGGGTGCTGATCGTGTACTCGGCCAAGCCCGCGCGTACGCTGCCGGGAGTGGTGAAGTGGATCGATCAGAACGGCTTGGACCTGGAAGATATTCACCTGAAGCGGCCGACGCTTGAAGACGTGTTCATCGAGCTCACGGGAAAGCGGCTCAGGGATTAGCGCGGAGGATACACCCCATGGGAGCATACATCTCGCAAATCCGGATCAATCTGCGCCTCACGATCCGCGACCGGACCGTGTTGTTCTTCAACTTCCTGTTCCCGATGATTTTCTTCTTCATCTTCGGGTTCATGATGCACGCGGAACAGGGCGGAGCCATCGTACAGATCGTGAACATGGTGCTCACGCTCGGCATTCTCGGGTCGGGATTTTTCGGCGCGGGCATGCGCTCAGTGATGGACCGCGAATCGAATATTCTCCGCCGATTCAAAGTCGCCCCCATCACCGCCGGCCCCATCCTGGTGTCCCAGATGGTGGTGGGGCTGCTGCTGTATATTCCCGTAGTGATACTGGTTCTGGCGCTGGCGCACTTCGTCTATGGGATGCCGCCGCTGGAACATCCAGGTTCACTCACGGCATTCGTGCTCATCGGCGTGCTGGCGTTTCGCGCCATGGGAGGAATCATCGGCGCGGTGGCCAATTCCATGCAGGAGAGCCAGATCATCATCCAGATTCTCTATTTCCCGATGCTGTTTCTGGGCGGCGCGACGTTCCCCATCGCCATCATGCCGAACTGGCTGCAGATTGTCGCCCAGTTCATTCCGTCGACGTATCTGTCCACCGGAATCACCGCGATTCTCGAGGGCCACGAAACAATTTGGGACAACCTGATGCCAGCCGGAGCCTTGATTGTGACCTCTATCGTCGGCACGTTCCTGGCGCTAAAGCTGTTCCGGTGGGACAAAGACGACAAGCTGCAACCCTCGGCGAAGTTCTGGGTATTGGCGGTGCTGGCGCCGTTCGTCGCGATGGGAGTGTATCAGGCCTACGCCAAGGACAACGTGGCGAAAGGCAAGGTGCTCGCCCGCGAGATGCGCCGCAACCAGACCCATCTCATCCGCGACGCGCGGCTGTTTCTGGGCGATGGAAACGTGATCGAACAGGGTTCGGTGCTGGTAAAGAACGGCAGGATCGAGGAGATCTACACCGGTTCCGCGCCGGACGCGAAAACATTGAAGGCGGAGGCCATCGATGCCGCAGGCAAGACGCTGATGCCCGGCCTGATCGACGTGCACGTGCATCTCGGCAGCCCCGGCGGATTTTTCACCAACGCCAACGATTTTGAGCCTCCCGTTAAGGCGTTCCCGCGCGAGCTCGCGGCGTATCTGTATAGCGGCGTGACGGCGGTGAAAAGCGCCGGCGATCCGTTGGACGAAGTTCTGAAAGCGCGCGCCGTCATCGCTTCGGGCGAAAAACTGGGCTCGGAACTGTTCGCCGTGGGGCCGCTGTTTACCACTCCCGGAGGCCACGGAACTGAGTACAGCAAGAACATGCCGGAGGCCGCGCGCGCCAGCTTCGACGCGCAGTTCCTACGGCTGCCGAAAACGGCGGACGAAGCGAAGAAAATGGTCGACGAACTTGCCGCGCGTCATGTGGATGGCATCAAAACGATTCTCGAAGCGGGCGTGCCCGGTTATTCCTTCGTCCGCATGGACCCTGCGCTGATCAAGTCGATCGTCGAGGAAGCGCACGCCAAAGATCTGCCCGTGGTCTGCCACACCGGCAACGCCAAGGACGTGGAGGACGCGGTGAACGCGGGTGTCGACGGCATCGAGCACGGCTCGATGGACGACGCGATCCCCGAGGCGTTGTTCGCCCAAATGAAGCAGGCGGGGATTACGTACGACCCGACGCTCAGCGTGGTGGAGGCGTTCTCGCTGATCGCGCAAGGGAAGAACGATGGGCTGGACCGTACTTTGGTGCAGCAGGTGGGTCCCAAAAAGCTGCTCGACTCCACCAAGGCATTCCTGCAGGGCGCGGCAGGCCAGAAGATGCGCGAAGGAATCGCGAAATATCCGGTTTCCATGGCGATCTCCGGTCAGAACCTGATGGCCGCCATGCGCGCCGGTGTCACGCTGGTCACCGGGACCGATTCCGGCAATCCCACGCTGATTCACGGCCCGGCGCTGCATCGGGAGTTGCAGCTTTGGGCGGAGGCGGGCGTGCCCTCGGCGGTAGCCCTGCAAGCCGCCACGTTCAACGGCGCGCAACTGCTGCGGGCTTCGAACCGCATCGGCCTGATCAGAAAAGGTTTCGAGGCGAATCTGCTCTTGGTGGACGGGAATCCATTGAAGGACATCGCCGCCACGGAACGCATCTCGCTGGTGATGTTTAAAGGCGAGCGCGTCGACCGCGGCGATTTATTCGACCAGCAATAGCGATAAAATATAGAATTGCAGCGTATTCTGGCCATTCTGTTGCTGGCACTTTTCGGCTTCCAGCCGTTTAGTCCAGCGGTTTCCTCGCCCCAGGATGCCAAGCAACCTGCCTGCTGCCGCCGCGATGGGAAACACCACTGCGGCATGACAAGCATGGAAGGCCCGCCCGCCGCCTCCGGGCCCGGCTTGATCGGGAAATGCCCTTACCCACCGAGGGCTTCGAGCGCGCTTCCGGCTTCCTCCAAGGCATTTCTGTGCGGCGCTTCGCGGCTCACGTTTGCGGCCATCGAGACCCGCCCCGCGGCGCACCTCCAGGCCGAGGTTCTTCAGCGAGTTCGCTTCAGCCGCTCCCGCCAGAAACGCGGACCGCCGATGCTTCTCTCTTAACCTCCAGTTCCGCAAAGCACTGGCCACTTTCTGCCCGTGCGCCCTCATTTGGAGATTCAGAAGGAGGCTTTCATGCGAAGGCTCTTATTGTGCATATTTTTTGCGGCATTTCTATTCTCGGACTTCCCGCTGAGGGCCGCGATCTTTGGAAAAATCCAGGGAATCGTACATGACGCGCAACACAGGCCCGTTGTAGGAGCCTCGGTGGCGTTGAAGTCGGCTACGTCGGACTGGTCGCAAACATCGCAAACGGATGAAAACGGACAGTTTTTGTTTCAGACCGTGCCCGTGGGAAACTATAAAGTCTCTGTCACGCAGTCAGGCTTCGAGACTTCAGAACAGAACGTCACCGTCACCTCCAACGCATCGCCGATTCTTCACTTTCCTTTGGCGATCTCGGCCCTGAAGGAAACGACCGTCGTGGTCGGACAAGCGGAATTGACCAATGTGGATTCGGTGACTCCCACCACCCTCGTCGACCGCGACGATATCGCGCAAACGCCCGGAGCAGGCCGGACCAATAGCCTGGCCATGATCACGGACTTCGTGCCGGGCGCATACGTCACGCACGATATGCTGCATATGCACGGAGGCCATCAGGTGAGTTGGCTGATTGACGGCGTCCCGATACCCAACACGAACATCGCCGCCAATCTCGGACCACAGATCGACCCTAAGGATATTGATTATCTGGAGGTGCAGCGCGGGAGCTACGACGCTGAGTACGGCGATCGCACTTACGGAATCATGAACATCGTGCCTCGCAATGGTTTCGAGCGGGACAATCAGGCGGAACTGGTGACCTCGTTCGGGAACTGGTACCAAACCAACGATCAACTGAATTTTGGCGGTCATTCCAAGCGTTTCGCCTACTATGTCAGCCTTACGGCCAATCGCAGCGACTACGGGCTGCAGCCTCCGACCGGGCAGGTGGTCCACGATGCGGAGAACGGCTTCGGTGGATTCGCGTCGTTCATCTTCAATGCCAGTGCCGTTAATCAATTCCGCCTGACCGCATCCTTGAGGCGTGATTATTACCAGATCCCCATTGACCCGAATCCCACCTCAGCCGGAAATCAGGCTTATCCCTCCTACGGCCTTCACGATAGCGAGGCGGAACCCGATGGCTACATCACCTTCTCCTGGATTCATACGTTCAATCCAAACGTGCGAATGACGGTTTCGCCGTTTTATCACTACAATCAGGCCAATTACAACAGCTCGCCGAACGACTACCCAGTCGTCACCCGCATTACCCAGACCGCCAACTATGCCGGCGGTCAGGCGAACGTGAACGCGACCGTCCGCAAGAACGAAATTGAAGCGGGCGTCTACGGCTTCGCCCAACGTCAAAGCAATTTCTTCAACAACATCTTTGCGGACTGCGGAACAAGCTGCCAGAACTTCGGGCCATCTTCAGGCGCAGTCTCCGGTAACCTGACGGAATTGTTTTTGAGCGACCGCTACAAGCTCACATCCTGGCTTACGGTGATTGCAGGACTGCGCTATTCCCATTTCAACTCTGGATCGATGAGCGGGGGAACGCAGGCGGCCGTAGTGGAAAATGTCCCGGATCCCCGCGTGGGCGTCGCGATCAAAGTGCCTCACCTGAACTGGGTGTTTCGCGGATTTTATGGCGTGTTCTATCAACCTCCGCCGGTGTTGACGGCCACTGGGCCGCTGATCGACTTGGCGAATAGCCAGAGCCTGATGTTTGGCCCCCTGCAGGGCGAGCGCGACCATGAATATCAGCTTGGCGTGGCGATTCCGTTCCGTGGCTGGGTGCTGGACACCGACACGTTTAAAACCAGCGCGCGCAACTGGCTGGACCATTCCAACATTGGCGAGTCGAACCTGTTCTGGCCGCTGACTTGGGACCGGGCCTTGATCCGCGGCTGGGAGTTCACGCTGCGTTCCCCGAGGCTGTGGCACCGCGCGCAGGCCCATTTTGCCTATTCGAACCAGATCGCCGAAGCCTCAGCGCCGTTAACTGGCGGTTTGATTTGTCCTTCCCCTGCTCCATTGGGATGCCAGCGCGATCCTGGATTTTCTCCCGTGGATCACGATCAGAGAAACACCCTGAACGCCGGCATCAACGCGATTCTTCCCGGGCACGTTTTTGCCGCGACGAACGTCTACTATGGCTCGGGATTCACCAATGGTTCGCCGAACGCGCAGTATCCGGGCGACTACCTGCCACAGCACACCACCTTCGACCTGTCGCTGGGGAAAAGCTTCGGCGAGGGCGAGAAATTCAGAGTGTCCCTGACCGCGCTGAACGTGGCGAACCGGCGCGTGCTGCTCGACAACAGCTTGACCTTCGGCGGGTTCCACTTCAACGATCCGCGGCAAATCTACATCGAGTTCCGCTACCGCTTTCACTACTGATCCTGAGGCGCATACGGGCTCAATTCGGGAGGCGCGGCATCAGGTTCAAGCAGCAGCGCCCTGCGGTCCGGATACAGCGCGCGCAATTTCGCATTCTCCTCCGGCCCCAGGTCGCGAGCCCAGATCACGCGCGCGCCGTCAATGGATGCTTCGTTGTACACCCACTCATCCTGAAAAATGTGCCGCGCCGAGTAGCGCACGAACACCAGCAGCGGACCGGGGATTTCCTCGAGTTGCCGACCCACCGCGATGCGCCGCTCCGGGTTGCGATGGTTGATGTTGTCCCACGTTTCATAACGAATCATGGCCGCCGCGACGTCTCCTTCTCCCGATAAGTGCGTCCCGTACCAGAACGCAAAATGCGCCGCGCAGAGGAATAGGAGCAGCCGCGCGGCCTCGGGGCTCCAGCGGCCGATCTGTTCCAATCCGGCGACGCTCATCAGGAGGAACAGGCACGTCACCGCGCCCAGATAATGCAGTTGAAACGCGGGAAAGAAATTTGTTCCCAGCGCAAACAGCGCCACGGTCAGCCAAACCCATCCATAGCGCCGGTTCCGGAATGCGGCGACACAAAATGCCAGAATCGCCGGATACAGCGGCGCGAGAAAGAAGAACCGGTAATAGCGGACGCGATACTCCAGGCGCAGCAGGTAGCTCCTCAGCGTCTCCCGTCCGTCGCGAAACGAGATTTGCGACTTGTATTCCATTTTCTGTTGCGGCGTCAGCTCATTGTGCGGAACGGGATCGGGTTGGAACGTCAATGACGCGGGAACACCGTATTGATACTGGCTCAGTTGATAGGGCAACATCGTCCACTGCCCGGTGACGCTCTTGTTATGAAGCAGCGTGATCGCCAGGCCCGGAAGCAACCCCAGAAGCAGAACCGGCATCACGCGCCTCCACACTGGCATCAGGAAAATCGCCGCTGCGATGACAAGAAAAATCGATTCATACGGCCTCGTAAGCAGATGAATGGTTAGTCCCGCGGCCAGCAGCCAAGCGTCACGAGCTCGGAACTTTTCCGCCAGCCGCGGCAACGCGCCGAATACCAGGCATCCTGCCGCCGCCGCCAGCATTCCGCCCCAATAACTGTTCATCCATTGGTTCAGCGGCCCGAACTCGATCGCCGCCAGCGCGCCTCCGGCCAGCGCCCACGCGGGCGAGGTCCAGACGCGCAGCATCCAATAACACAGTGCCGCGAACGCGGCCGAGGCGAGCAGCACGCCCGCCCACGGAACTCCCGAGACCGCGCGGCCGATGGCAAGCAGCAGACCTTGCCCGATCGGATAGATCGAACTGTACGTTGGCGTCTGCAGAACGAAAAACGTCTCGAAAAACTGGTGTAACACGTGCGGCGGATTGGCCAGACGGAAGTGCCGCAGCGTATCGGCGACGAATAAGTGCCCGAATTCGTCGTAAATGTCCGGCGTGGGAACCGGGTGATGCCCTAGCAGCGCCAGGCGCATCGCCACCGGAGCGGCAGCCAGAGCCAGCATGGACCAGCGCGTCCTGGTCGAGACGTGCCGGGCCCACGGTTCGATATACGGCTTCCAGAGAATCGCCATCCCCACCAGCAGCAGCGCGATGGCGATTTCGATGAAATCGGCCGCGCCGAATCCGATGGGATTTTTGACCGGATCGAACGAAGCGAAGAGGCGGTCGAACATCATTTCACCTCCTCGAACTTCAACTGTGGGCGTTTTTTTGAGAGATCCTTCTGTTCCGGAGTCTGCGGGAGCGCCGCGGGCGCGGCGGCATTGGGAGGCTCCTCGCGTTGATAGGGGGACAACCTCGGGGGCGCAGCATCGGGTTCCAGCAGCCAGGCTGCGCGGCCCGGATAATATGCGCGCAAAGCCTCATTTTCCGCCGCGCCCAGATCGCGAGCGAACACCACGCGCTGGTTGTCGATGTCCGCGCCGTTATAGACCCACTCGGTCAACGTATGTTTCGGCCAGTAACGCACGAAGACGAGCTGTTTCCCCGGCAGTTGCGCCAGTTGGCGATTCACTCCGATGCGGCCGTCCAGGTCGCCGTGATTCACTTCGTCCCAGGTTTCGTACGTCTCCAGAGTCTGGGCGAACTCCTGATTACTGGCCAGTTGAACGCCGTACCAGAACAGAAAATGTGCGCCGCAAAGGAATAGGATCACGCGCACGGCATCGGCGCCCGCCGGGTAAGACCGAATCGTCCATCGCGAAAGATTTTGCAGGCTCGTGACCGTCGCCAGCAGGAACAGGCACGCCGCCGCGGCGATGTAATGGGCATAGAAATAGCCATAAAAACTGGTCCCCAAAAAGAAAATCGCCAGTGCCGCGAAGACGTAGCGCGTGCGCTTGTCGCGCCAGCTCCAGAAGAACGCGGGGAGCGCCAGATACAGCGGCGGCAGAAAAAAGAAGCGGTAGAATCGAACCCTCTGCGCCAGCCGGCGGAGATATGCCGCCCATGTGTCTGTTCCTTCGCCGTGCACGATCGATTGCGCCTCGTAAGAAAGTTTCTGCTCTCTTGTCAATTCGCGATGCGGCACGGGATTGGGCTGCACGGTGAAGGTCGACGGCACGCCGTACTGATAGCGGCACCACGCGTACGGTAGCGTCGCCCAGTTTCCGGTGACGCGATGGTCATGCAGCGCGATCATCGCCAGAGCGGGCGCGACCAGCGCGGCAGCCATCGCCGTGACGCGCCACAGTTCCTTCCTCCGCAGCTCGGAAGCGAAAAACAGAGCCACGCATAGCCCCAACAGGATCGATTCAAACGGACGCGTCAACAGGTGAATCGCCAGGCCAGCGCCCAGCAGCAGCGCGTCGCGCGTGCGCCAACTCCGCTTGAGGCGCGGCAGCGCGCCGAACACCAGACATCCGGCGGCCGCCGCCAGCGATCCTCCCCAGTACGTGTTCATCCAGTGGCTCAAGGGCCCGAATTCCACCACCGCCAGCGCGCCGCCCAGCAACGCCCATCCAGGCCTGGTCCAGGCGCGCAGCATCCAGTAACAAAGCGCCGTAAACGCCGAAGCCGCCAGCGCGATGCCCGCCCATGGCAAGCGAAACACCAGTTGTCCGAACGCCAGCGCCAAACCGGGACCCAGCGGATAAATTGAGCTGTAGCTGGGCTCCTGAATGACGAAAAATGTCTCAAAAAACCGATGCATCGGATGCGCGGGATTGGTCAAACGAAAATGTGCCAGCGTGTCGCCGAGCAGGAGGTAACTGAAATCGTCCGCGCCCAAAGGCGTGGGAATCGGCGAAGTGTACAGCATCGCCAGCCGCAGAACCACCGGCGCGGCCGCCAGAGCGCCCATGCACCACGCCGTCCGCAGCGCGAAACGGTTCACCGCCGCGGCTGACCTCTGCCACCAAAGGGCCATCGCCGCCAGGATCAAGGCCAGCGCCAGTTCAAGAAAGTCCGCCGCGCCGAATCCGATGGGATTGTGGAGAGGGAGAAACGAATAGAAGAGGCGGAACAGGTAGAACATAACGAAAAAGGGACAGACCACGCTGTCCCTTTTGGCGACAAACTCTTAAACTAGGCATTATAGGGTATCGCCGATGGCCGCCACCGCCGCATACACGGTCGAAGATCAGGAGCGGATGACCCGCGCCACGAATTATTTCGCCTGGCAGCACCGGCTTGCCGCCCGCCAACTCGGCCGGCGCGTGATCGAGATCGGATGCGGCATCGGCAACTTCACCAGTCTGCTGCTGGACCGCGAGGCTGTGCTCGCCGTCGACGCCGAAGCGGCGTGCATCGAAAAACTGCGCGCGCGTTTTCCCGGTCAAAAGAACCTGCAAGCTCTGACCTGTGACGCCGCCTCGCCCGAGTTCGCATCGCTGGCCGAATTTCGCCCCGATTCTTGCGTCTGTCTGAACGTCCTCGAGCACATTGAGGACGACGGCGCAGCTCTGCGGCGCATGGCCGGAGTGCTTGCGCCCGGAGGCGTCACTGTCCTCATCGTGCCGGCATTTCCGAGCCTTTACGGCCCGATCGACGAGTTATTGGGGCATCATCGCCGCTACACGCGCGGATCCATCTCCTCGCTGGCTCAATCGGCGGGCTTTCGCGTTCGCGAAGCGTATTATCTGAACGCGATCGGCTTCTTCGGCTGGTGGATCAACGCGCATATACTGAAGCGCCGCGCGCAATCCGCCTCCCAGATCGAGGTTTTCGACCGCTACATCGTGCCCGTTTCCTCACGCACGGAAGCCCTGATACGTCCGCCGTTTGGCCAATCATTATTCGTTGTATTAGCGAGGGAATTCTGAGAAACCTTCCCGTAGTCCCTTGCATCTCAAGAGTCAGACAGCCTCGCTCCTACCGGTAATAATCCACGCCGAAAATGCGCGCAGGCTGGACTGTGCAGCAACGAAGGTCAAGATGAGGCCTGCCGATTTGTTGTATTCCTGGGGAAAGGTCCTTCGAGGAAAAATTCCGCTCCTTTCCATCGAAATTACCCGGGAGTGCCCACTCCGTTGTCCGGGATGTTATGCCTATGGAGAATCGCATCTGGGCGGATCCGCCACCTTGCGCGACGTTTCCGATTTCCGCGGCGACGAGTTGGTGGACGGCATCCTCGGATTGGTCGAACGGCACGATCCGGTTCATGTGTCGCTGGTGGGAGGCGAGCCTCTCATCCGCCATCGCGAGCTGAGCCGCGTTCTCCCAGTGCTCAGCGCCCGTGGCACGCACGTGATGGTAGTGACCAGCGCGGTGATTCCGATTCCCTCCGAATGGATGACGCTGCCGCGGCTCACCGTGGCGGTTTCCATCGATGGCCTGGCGCCGGATCATGACGCGCGCCGCCGTCCGGCCACCTACGACCGCATTCTGAAGAATATCGCCGGACGGCGCATCAACGTGCATTCGACGATCATCCGCCAGCATGTCCAGCAGCCCGGCTACCTGGAACAGTTCCTGGCTTTCTGGAGCGCGCTTCCGGAAGTAAACCGCATCTGGTTCAGCCTTTACTCCCCGCAGCGGGGCGAAACCAGCCCCGAGCGGCTGTTGCCCAAGGACCGGCTTCAGCTCGCCGACTCCCTCTCCTCACTCAGCCGCCGCTATCCCAAGCTGATGCTGCCGGAGGGCGTGGCTCGCGCGTTTGCCAGTCCGCCCCGGAATCCTTCGGAGTGTCTGTTTGCAAAATTGTCAGTGAACTACACGGCGGATCTGAAGTCTCAGGTGGAACCTTGCGTCTTCGGCGGCGACCCCGACTGCGGCCAGTGCGGCTGCTCGATCAGCGCCGGACTGCACTGGATTGGAGGCCTCACGGTGGCCGGACCGCTTAAGATACACCACCTGGCGCGAGCCTCTGTCTCGGCTGGAGCCCTTATAAACCGTGTTTTCCCGCACCAAACGCGTTCGTCTCGCTGGGAGCGTCCCCTCCCCCGACCCGACTTCATTCAGATTGAACCTGCCAACCGGCATAATCATTTGTAAGCGGCTGCAAGTAGTTGCATTTTGTTTCCGGATCGACTCCATAAAAAAAATTGCTGGAGATGCTTTACAAAAGTTAACGTTCAGTGTATTCTCATCTGAAGCCAAGCTGGGAAGTTATGGGGTTCTGCTTGGGGGACCGTTTTTGAAACGTTTAAATAGCATAGCGTTTCGGGGACGTTGAAACGTTTAAATTTTTAAGGGGGTCGTCCATGAAGTACGTCTCGCTGAGGTACCTATCGTTTTTTGCGCTTGTTGCCATCCTGGCATTGGCGCCCGCCGCCAACGCCCAAACCGTTACTGGCCAGATCACCGGCACCGTGGTCGACGCTGCGGGTGCCGTTGTCGCCGGCGCGAATGTTCAGATAACCAACGAAATCACCAAGCAGGTTCGTGAGTTCACCACGTCCGGCAACGGAAGCTTCATTTTTGCCGACATCATCCCTGGCCCTTACGACCTCAAGATCACTCATCCGGGGTTTAAGACATTCCTCCAGAACCGTATCACCGTCGGCACCCTCGAGAAGGTGGACGTGCACAACCTGAAGCTTGAGATTGGTGATGTGGCGACCTCCATTGAAGTCGAGGCGCAGGCGGCGCGCGTCGTCACTGACTCTTCCGACCACGCTACCGACGTCAACCTCGCGCAAATCGAAGCCACCCCGATCCGCGGCCGCAATTTCCAGGCGATCATCAAGGATCTCCCCGGCGTCATCGATACGAATAACTACGATACGCGCGGCTGGGGCTCCGGAACCTCCCAGATTAATGGCGGGCAGCAGGGCCAGGTGCTCGTGACGTTCGACGGCATTGCCGCGCAGGACAGCGGCGCGCCGGGCCAAAATACCTACCAGGCTCCCAGCATCGATGCCATCGGCGAAGTGAAGTTGCTCACCGGCAACTACGCGGCCGAGTACGGCGCCCGCAACGGCGGCCAGATCAACATCACCATTAAGAACGGCACCGGGCAGTTCCATGGCAGCGCCTATTACTACTACCGGCATGAGGAATTTAACGCCAACGAATACTTCAATAACCAGTTGGGCATCGCCAAGCCAAAGTACCGTTATGAGAATCCCGGCGGCACGATCGGCGGACCTGTAATCATCCCGAAAGTCCGGTTCAACAGGGAGCACAACCGCCTATTCTTCTTCTACTCGTGGGATCAGATGTGGAACACACAGAGCACGAATATCAACAAGTACACGATGCCGACCGCCTTGGAGCGGCAGGGCGATTTTTCGCAGAGCTTCAATACGAACGGGTCGCCAATCCTGATTCGCGATCCCCTCAGCGGCGCTTCCTGCACCTCGGCGGGCGCGGCGGGCTGCTTCCCCGGCAACAAGATTCCGCTTACGCGTCTCAGCCCCATCGGGAGCGCGATGCTAAATCTTTTCCCGATGCCCAATACCGTCGACCCCACCGGACAGCGCCAGTATAACTACAAGGACGTGCTGCAGAACACCGATCCGCGACGCGACAACATTGTCCGCATCGACTACAACATCTCCTCCAAGGACACGATGTATGGCCGGTTCCTCCAGGATTATCAGGCACAGTCCGGCTTCGGCGCGATTCTCGGAGCGGGTGGCGATGGCTGGGGCCAGTTCCCTCACAGTTACTTCATCCCGTCCGCCGCGTTTTCGCTGACCTACGTCCACACCTTCCGTCCCAATCTGATTAACGAGACCACGTTCGGCCAGAATCGCGCTCACCAGCAGAACGCACCGACCGATCAGACGGCATACAACGCTAGCCTGTTGCCCTTTACCTCCGGCGGCCAGACGCTGAACCTGCCGTCCATTTTCCCGGCCTCGGCCAACACGCTGAACCTTCGCCCGAACATCAATTTCGGCCTGCCTTCGGGCTTCTCGGCCCAGTCGGCTCCCGCCGGCATCCCGAACCTTCCGGGCTTCGGCTTCGATAGCCGCTGGCCGTTCGACGGCACCGACAACCTCTTCACGTTGAGCGACAACGTCACCTGGATCAAGGGCAGCCATAGCATTAAAGGCGGCTTTTACTTCGAGCATGCGGCTCGCGACGTCAGCGTCTATTCTGTGTTCAACACCGCGGGTACTTACTACTTCGGCTCGGATCTCGGCAACCCGGTGGACACCGGCAATCCCTATTCAAACGCCTTAACGGGGAATATGTACGGCTACGGCCAGGACAATATGAAGCAGATCAACCGGGCCCGTTACATCCAGCCCGAGTTCTTCATTCAGGACACCTGGAAAGTAAACCGCCGCCTGACGTTGGATTACGGCGTCCGTATCTCCAGTCTCGGCGCTCTTTACGAAGCCGGCCAAGCGCTGGGCAGCTTCCAGGGATCGGCTTATAGCCGTAGTCAGCAAGGACAGCTTCTCTATCCCTATTGCACGGTGAACGTGACGGGCGGGGGCAGTTGCCCGGCCGCCGACAAGGCCTCCATCAATCCGGTGACCGGTGCGACCTATGCTTATGCGCGCCAGGGCACCTTCGATCCCGCCAGCTACGGATCCACGCCCTTCAGCGGCATCGTCACCTCGAACAACTTCTTCAAGACGCCGCCGCTGCAGTTCGGACCCCGCGTCGGTTTCGCATATGACGTCTTCGGCAACGGCAAAACCGCCGTGCGCGGAGGCTTCGGCATTATGTACGGCCGCGCTTTCGGTGTCGACACCATCGGCGCCACCGGAGTGGGCGTGGGACCAATCGCCACGCCGCCCCACTTCCTGGCCCCGATTATTCTCAACACCAACATCTCGAACTTGGCCGGTTCCCAACTTGTGTTCAGTCCCCAGACCACGGTCGGCGGACCTCTAACATATCCGCCGCCTTCCACCTATAACTTTAGCGTGGGGGTCCAGCAGGATCTCGGCAAGGGCTTCGTGATGGATATCGCGTACGTCGGCAACGTCGCACACCACCAGTTCGTGCAAGGCGCGATCGACAACAACGCCATTGCTCCGTTGACGACCTGGACGCCGACGGCCAATAATGGCGCACCCGGTCCAGTGGCGAAATATCTTGATCCCACCAGCTCCAACGGTGGTACCGGCGGATTCTACTCCCCGAACCTCCTCCGCGCAATGGCCGGTGCCTATCCCGGCTGGGGCGGCATTCAGATGTACTCGCAGAACGGCGAATCGTATTATGACGCTCTCCAGGCGCAGTTCAACAAGCGCGTCGGCAAGCGCTTCCAATTCGGCAGCAATTACACATGGTCCAAAACGATTGCTTACTCGCGGCAGCAGTTTGTCTCCGACCAACTGCTCAAGAACATCGCCGGAGGTACCCGTCCCCAGGCGGTCAACTTCAACTGGGGATACGAAATTCCAGGCGCCTACAATCTCTGGCGGAACGCCTTCACGAAGCAGGTGACGGAGGGCTGGCACATCGAAGGAATTGCCACGTTCTACTATGGCAACCCCCTGGCGGTGACCTGTTCTGCCAACGGCGCACCGATCGGCTATTGGACAGGAACCCCTACCGGCGGTTTGCCTTTCCGCTGCCAGCAGAACGGGCCGCTGTTCCAGGCTAACGCTACCGCCCCTGGGAACGTCTCGTCCAGCCTGTTTTACCCATTTGCGGTATCGAGCTTCGCCCTCCCTGGTGTGAACTCTCTCGGGATCGGTAACGCTCAGCCCACCATGACCTACGGGCCTGGGATCGAGACCGTCGACTTGAGTCTATACAAGGAGTGGCACATCTTCCGGGAGAGCAATATTCTCCAGTTGAAGTTTGAAGCGTTCAATGCCTTCAACCACTTCAATCCTGCGAACCCGAATACGGCGCTAACCCTGAACTTCTCTAACGGCGTCAATACCAACTCCAACTTTGGAACGATCACCAGCGCCGCCGAACCGGCGCGCCACGGAATCCTTTCCGTCCGATTCTCCTTCTAAGCAACAACCCAACACTTGATCCGGCCCGCGCTTCCCCCGCGCGGGCCGTTTTTTTTGCTCCATCGGAGAGGTACGGCTCGCGGTCGCGGTCTGCGAAATACAGGAAAGGACCTAAAGTGCGGGTTTATAAGCTCAGCACCGAGCAGGGTGAATCGTGAATGATGGCCAAAGTGTGCGAGCGTACCCGGCCCATCGCCTTATGGAGCTTGCCCGCGCCGGTGATCACCAGGTCTGCGTTGTTCGCCAGCGCGGCCGCGCGAACAGCCGGCGCGATGGGCTCCTCCGCCGCGTGAAACAGATGCAATTCCGCGCCGAAGGCCTGCGCCACCTCCCCGGCTGCATGAACCAGTTCCGCGCCCTCCTTCCCGGCTTCGACGCAACAAAGGATGCTGTGAACTTGGCCGGGCGCGGAGGCGTCCTCCGGATGCGCGCTGGTCCACACCGGACAATGCGCATCGTGCAAAATCTTCGAGGCTACGGAGCCCAACAGCAAACTGCGAAATTTGCCATAACCGCGCGTCGCCATCATGATGAGATCAACCTCGTGTTTGCCGGCAAACTCGATCGCCTCATACGCGGGATCTCCCATCATGATCACCCGGTCCGCGCCGGGAAATTCGACTCGATCGAGTCGCTCCTTCGCCGCTGCTTCAATCGCCGGGATATCGACGAAGATGGGGAAGCCGTCGGGGCCTCCATAGGCGATCACCGGAATCTGGATCGTGTGCAGGAGGGTGACGCGCGCTTGAAACCGTTCTGCCCACGACATCACCTGGGTCCGCGCTGCCTCGGAGTGATCAGAAAAATCCACCGGAAACAGGATGTGCCGAAACGTCTTCATGGGAACCGCCTTTCACTGCGCGTCCACGTCACTTCAGTGGAGTTACGCTGATTTCCTTGAACGAGATCACGCACGCCTCGTCGTGATGCTGCACGGCAATATAGCCTTCCACGGGGCGCGGGCCGCGATCCGGCTCGTAAGATTTCTTCTTCTCCGGGACCGGCGAGACGCCGTCGTAATCGGTAACCAGCACGCCGTTCACTTTCACGATGGTGCGCAAACCGCTCAAAGTGATCTCCATCGTGTTCCACTCGCCCGCCGGCTTGTACGGCCGTGCCATGGCTTTAGTCATGGAATATAGAACGCCGGTGGAATGCCAGTCATCGTCGCGATTATCGATCTGCACTTCAATGCCCTTGTTGATGGCGTCGTCCTCGTTCCGGGGCTCCACCGGGATGCGGATGAAGACGCCGGAATTGCCGCGATCATTCGACATTTTATAGACCACCCTGATGACCGCGTTACCGATCTTGCGCTTGGTATACCAGAGCACGCCCTTGCCTGTGGTGGTTTCGAGCAGGCCGTCATGCACCCCGAATCCTGCCATGACGGAGGCCCCTTCCTGGCGGCCGATGGCTTTCCACCCGTCCAGATCCTTTCCATTGAACAGTTGCTGCGTTTGCGCGTGGGCCAAAAATGAGACCAGAACGAAGGCGGCGAGTTTCGCAATCATATTCGCTTGTCAGTGTCCTCCAAATCGACGGCTGGTGGCAAGCGGGCATCCTGCGCGTTGAGGCGCACGGCGCTGGAACACGCTGTTTTCCAGCGGAATGTGTTTGATTTCACCAAAGGAATCCCATAAGCGGACAGCCGGTTAGGATCAAGGCACTCTTCATCATAAAGATAGCTGCTGGAATCATACGTGCAGGAAATTCTTCAAAGTGCAAAATGGGGACCTTCCTTTTTGACCTCCGCTACGGCCTTCGCGCTCTGCGAGCCAAACCGGCGTTTACTGCCACGGCTGTATTTACCTTGGCCCTGGGCATCGCCGTCAGCACCGTGGTCTTCAGTTGGATCGATATGGTCCTGCTTCAGCCGCTACCGGGGACCAGCGCGGGACAGCGGCTCTTTATCTTTGAGTCGAGACAGCCGGACGCCGAGGGCCTCAACATCTCCTATCCCGATTTCCGCGACTACCGGGACAATTTGAAGCTCTCCTCGGTTGCGCTGGCATTCCAGAACAACGCGTTGAGCCTGGGCGAAGGCGAGCACGCCGAGCGCGTCTGGGCGGAGCTGGTCTCAGGGAATTACTTTGACGTGCTGGGCGTCAAGCCGCTGCTCGGACGATTCTTCCTTCCTGAGGAACAAGGCGACACGCCCGGCGGATATCCCGTGGCGATCATCAGCGCGCGCTTGTGGCGATCCCGCTTCCATGCCGATCCGCATGTGCTGGGCACCACCATCCGCGTGAACCGCCGCGAGTTGACCATCGTCGGCGTCGCGCCGGAGGAATTTTACGGCATGATGCGTGGCCTGGCCTACGAAATGTGGATCCCGCTCACGATGGGTCCGCAACTGAACCGTTTCGAAGACCGCGTCTTGCAGGACCGGCCTCCGAGAATGTTCAACGCCATCGCGCGTCTGAAACCGGGCGCATCCATCGAGCAGGCCAGAGCGGAGGCCGAGGCCGTGGCCCGCGAGTTGGCCGCGAGATATCCCAAAACCAACGAAGGCTTCAGCGTCACGATGCTGCCCGAAGACGAAGCACACGGCACGGAGCGCAATCGCCTCGCCGGACCTCTCTGGATTCTGATGGCGATGTGCTCGGTGGTGCTGTTGATCGCCTGCGTCAATGTCGCGAATCTCCTGCTGGCCCGCGCCGTGGGCCGCCGGAATGAGCTTAGCATCCGGTTGGCGCTGGGCGCGGGCCGGGCGCGAATTGTGCGGCAACTGTTGACCGAGGCCCTGCTGCTCGCGGGCCTGGGGAGCCTGGTGGGCGTTCCGCTGGCTGCCTGGATGGGAGAGGCGATTTCCTATCTTGCGCCGGTCAGCATTGGCATCCCCATCCAGATCCAGCCGGTGTCGCTGAGCGGGAAGGTGCTGGTGTTCACCATGCTGATCTGCACCGCGGCGGCGCTGATCTCGGGGATTTCACCGGCATTGCACGCGATCCGGCCCGACGTGAACGAAGCGCTCAAGGGGGAAGGCCGCAGTGGCATGTCGGGAGCGCGTTCGCACTGGATGCGCGGCCTCTTCGTGGTCTCCGAAGTCGCGCTGGCGTTTGTGGCGCTCATCGGCGCGGG